>NZ_JBIRVR010000022.1:0-128796 GCF_044387105.1 Streptomyces sp. NPDC020379 | reverse complement strand
TGTTGCTGGGGGTCTGGGGCGGCAGCCCCCACGCGGCGGAGCCGCACATCAGACACAGCCGGGAAGGGGCGGAGAGGGGGAAGCCCGCCGCAGGCGTACCCCGCCCCACCCCTAAAGCGAAAGCCCCCGCAACCTCCCCGCATCCGCCAGGATGTCGATCATCCGCACCTTGCCGTCCACGATCGTGAAGCCCATGACCGCCATGGGGACACCGTCCACATCGGTCACGATGCCCATGGAGCCGTTCACGAGGGCCGGGCGGGCGAAGTGGGAGAGGCGCTGGAACATGAGGGCCTGGCCGGCGACGGCCGCCGCGCCGTGCACCTCCTGCGGAGCCCCCGCGCCCGTGTCCGCGCGGAGGACGACGTCCGGGTGGAGCACGGCGACGAGCGCGTCGAAGTCGCCGCCGCGGGCGGCGGTGAGAAAGGCGTCCACGATCTGCCGCTGCCGGGTGAGGTCGCTGTCGGGTGCCGGTACGGACCCGCGGACGCGACGCCGCGCCCGGCTGGCCAGCTGGCGGGCCGCCGCCGGGGTGCGGCCGACCATCGGGGCGATCTCGTCGAACGGCACGGCGAACATGTCGTGCAGCACGAACGCGAGCCGCTCCGCGGGCGCCAGCGTCTCCAGGACGACGAGCAGCGCGAGCCCGACCGAGTCGGCGAGCAGCGCTTGGTGCTCGGGGTCGATGCCGTCCGGGCTGTCGACGATCGGGTCGGGCACCCGCGCCTCCAGCGGCTCCTCGCCGCGCGACCTGCGGGAGCGCAGCATGTCCAGGCACACGCGGCCGACGACCGTGGTCAGCCAGCCGCCGAGGTTCTCGACGCCGTCGGTGTCCGAGCGGCTGAGCCGCAGCCATGCCTCCTGCACGGCGTCGTCGGCCTCGCTCAGTGAGCCGAGCATCCGGTAGGCCACCGCGCGAAGGTGGGTGCGGTGGGCCTCGAAACGCTCGGCCAGCAGCTCTTTCTCCGTCATCTGTCACATTCTCCCGTCGCGATCCGTCAGTGCGTTGACGGATGAAAGACCGTCGGTGTGACAAGAGAAGCGAGACAAACAGGAGACGCGTCATGGAAGCACGGATTCAGAACCCCGCAGCGGTCATCCCCGAGGCCCTGCCCGCCATCCTCGGTGTGATGAAGGCGGCGAAGAAGGGCGGTGTGCCCGACGCGACGCTCGACCTCGTCCACCTCCGGGTCAGCCAGATCAACGGCTGCGGCTACTGCGTCGACGGAGGAGTGAAGAACGCCAGGAAGGCCGGCGAGAGCGACGATCGGCTCGCCGCCGTGGCGGCCTGGCGGGACACCCCCTATTTCACCGACGCCGAGCGCGCCGCGCTGGCCCTCGCCGAGTGCGCCACCCGGCTCAGCGACCGCCCGGACCCGGTGCCGGACGACATCTGGGCCGAGGCCGCCCGGCACTACGACGAACGGCAGCTCGCCGGCCTGACCCTGTGGATCGGCCTGACCAACCTCTTCAACCGGGTCAACGTCACCACGAAGCAGCCGGCCGGCGCGGGCTGGTGACGGGAGCGTACGGCGCGGTCGCCTGATGATCTGACCGCGCCGTCGGGCCCGGGTGAGCGGCCTACGAAGCGGCGGTGAAGACAAGTGACGCGTTGTGGCCGCCGAAGCCGAACGAGTTCGTCAGGGCCGCCGTCACCGCGCCGTACCTCGGCCGCCCGGTGACGACGTCGAGCTTCACGGCCGGGTCGAGCGTGTCGAGGTTCTGCGTCGCGGGGATCACGCCCTCGCGGACCGCGAGGATCGAGGCGAGCGCGCCCATCGCCCCGGCCGCGCCGAAGAGGTGGCCGGTCATCGACTTGGTCGCGGTCACGGCCGGGTGTGTGCCGATGGCCTCGGTGACCGACTCCGCCTCGACCAGGTCGCCCTTGGGCGTGGACGTCGCGTGCGCGTGCACGTGGTCGATCGCCAGCGGTGAAAGACCGGCCTCGGCCAGGGCCCTGCGCATGGCGCGCACCTGACCCCCGGGGTGCGCGGCCGTGATGTGGTGGGCGTCCGACGTCACTCCGGCCCCGGCGAGGCGGGCGTGCCGCCGGGCGGCCCGGGCGGCCGCGAAGCCGGCGCGCTCCAGGACGACCACGACCGCTCCCTCGCCGATGACGAACCCGTCCCGGTCCACGTCGAAGGGCCGCGACGCCCGCCGCGGGTCGTCGTTGCGCGTCGAATGGGCCTTGGCCTGCGCGAACCCGGCCAGCGGCAGCGGGTGGACGCACGCCTCCGTACCGCCCGCGACCACCACGTCGGCCCTACCCAGCCGGATCAGGTCCAGACCCATCGCGATCGCCTCGGCCCCGGACGCGCAGGCGCTGACCGGGGTGTGCGCGCCGCCGCGCGCCCCCAGCTCGATGCTGACCCAGGCCGCCGGGCCGTTCGCCATCAGCATCGGGACGGTGTGCGGGGAGACCTTCCGCACCCCGGACGCCTCCAGGACATCGTCCTGGCCGAGCAGGGTGAGGGCGCCTCCCGTGCCCGTACCGATCACCACCGCCAGGCGCTCCGGATCGACGTCCGGCGTGCCCGCGTCCGCCCACGCCTCGCGCGCCGCGACGAGCGCGATCTGCTCGCAGCGGTCCATGCGGCGGGCCCGCACGCGATCCAGGACCTCGGTCGGCTCGACCGCGAGCCTGCCCGCGATCCGCACCGGCAGACCGGCCGCCCACTCCTCCTCGATGGCGCTGATCCCCGACCGCCCGGCCAGCAGCCCGGACCACGTCGAGGCGACGTCCCCGCCCAGCGGTGTCGTGGCTCCGAGGCCGGTGACCACCACATCCATGTTCTCGGCACTCATGGCGCAACCCCCATTTGTCGTAGAGATACAACTCCTCGCACACGGAGATCGTGGGAGGAGATCGGCTCGTCAGCCACTCTGCCAAGGGGAACGTGACCGGCCCGGTGCGGTGATCCACGGAGTCCCGGGCGCCGGTTTTATGGAGTCCGGCTATTCACGGGGCGGGCCGTGGCCGGCCCCACCCTTCTCGCGACCCCGTACCCGTCATACCGCGGAGCTACGCCGAAGTGGGCTCCCTGGTGGGACGCCGACCACACGGGCCGATCCATAACTTCCCTATCGGATGCACGACCGGCATCCGGTACGGAAGGAACCTCCCGCCATGACGCCCCGCCCGCCCCGCAGCCGACTGCGCCGCACCCTCCTCGCCGCGCTCGTCGCCGCCTCGGTGGCGGTGCCCGTATCGGGCATGGCCCGCCCCGCGGCCGTACCGGCACCGGCCCCCGCCGCCCTCGCCCCGCTGCGGACCGCGGCGCCGGACGCGCTCGCCGAGCGGTACGCCGCCGCACGCAGCGGTGTCCAGGCCGCCGAACAGGCGGCCGACGGCCACGGTGACCGCAGGCGGGCCGCCGCGCTGCGCGCCATGGCGGACCCGGCGCGCCACTTCCTCTCCTTCGACGGCCGCGACGGCGGCCGCGCCGCCGAGGTCTTCGGCGACCTGGCCCGGGCCGACCGCGTCGCCGTCCTCGTCCCGGGCTCGGACACCAGCCTCGACACGTACGAGCGCTTCCGCGCCGGTGCCACGGCGCTCCGGCAGGAGCTCGGCGCCCGGGTCGCCGTCGTCGCCTGGCTCGGCTACAAGACGCCGGGCACGATCAGCACGGAGGTGCTGACGCCGGGCCGGGCCGACAGCGCCGCGAGTGAACTGCGGGCGTTCGTACGCCAGTTGGGCGAGCTCAAGCCCGCCGCCCGGATCTCCCTCCTGTGCCATTCCTACGGCTCGGTGGTCTGCGGGCGGGCCGCGCCCGGCCTGGACGTCGCGGACATCGTCCTCTTCGGCAGCCCCGGCACCGGCGCCGACGACGTCGCGGCGCTGCGCACCCGGGCCGTCGTCTGGGCGGGCCGGGGCGCCGACGACTGGATCGCCGACGTGCCGCACGTCCGGCTCGACCTGCCCTTCGCCACGGTCGGCTTCGGTACGGACCCGGTCTCCCCGGAGTTCGGCGCCCGGGTCTTCGACGCGGGCGGCGGCGGCCACAGCGACTACCTCAAGCCCGGTTCCACCGCCCTGAAGAACATCGCCCGGATCGTCTCCGGAGAGCTCCCTTCCGAGGAGGGCCGTCATGCGTGACCTCGTCCGGCGGATCGACGCCGCCACCCCGCCGGGCCGCGACCGCGCCGTCGACGCCCTGCGTGCCTTCGCCATCCTCGGCGTGGTGCTCGGCCACTGGCTGGTGACCGCCCTGGTCGCCGACAGCGGCACGGTGCGCGCCGCCAGCCCGCTCCAGTTCACGCCCGGCCTGGCCCCGGTCTCCTGGCTCGTCCAGACCCTCGCGGTGTTCTTCCTGGTCGGCGGCCGGGTGGCGGCGAGGAGCCACGCCTCCGCGGTCGTCCGGGGCGAGACGTACGGGCGGTGGCTCCGCGCCCGGCTGGCCCGGCTGTTCCGGCCGGTCGCCGCCCTCCTGGTGGTGTGGGCCGCGGCAGTGGGCGGAATGCTCGTCTCCGGGGTGGGCCCGGACACCGTGTACACCCTGGGCAAGCTGGTGCTCTCCCCGCTCTGGTTCCTCCTGGTCTTCGCCGCGCTCACGGCGGCGACCCCGCTGGTCGCGAAGCTGCATCCGCTGTGGCCGCTCGCCGTCGTGCTGCACGTCGACCTGATCCGCTTCGGCCTGGACGGGCCCGCCGCGCTCGGCTGGATCAATGTGGCGGCGGGCTGGCTGGTCCCGTACTGCCTGGGCGCCGCGTGGGCGCGCGGCCGCGCGGGCGGCCGTGCCACCGGCTGGGCGCTGCTGCTCGGCGGGGCGTCCGCCACGGCCCTGCTCGTGGCGTTCGCCGGCTACCCGGCCGCCATGGTCGGGGTCCCCGGTGCAGCGATATCCAACCTCAACCCGCCCACCCTCGCGGCCGTCACCTTCGGCCTCGCCCAGTGCGGGGCGGCCCTGCTGCTCCTCGGCCCGCTGCGGCGGGTACTCGCGCGGCCCGCCGCCTGGGCGGCGGTGGCGCTGGTCAACCTCTCCGCGATGACGATCTTCCTCTGGCACCAGACGGCGATGATGGCGGTCACCGCGACGGGCCTGCTCACGGGCGGAGCCCTGCCCGGTCTGCACACCCTCCCCGACGGCCCCGGCTGGATACTCGCCCGCCTGGCCTGGCTGCCGGTGTTCGGCGCGGCGCTGCTGATCTGCTGGGCGGCGTTCCGCACGTACGAACAGGGGCGGCCGCGTGGGGGCGGGCGAGCCGCGAACCGGCCCGCCCGGCGGCCGGGGCATGGAGCCGCCGCGCGCCCGCCTAAGGTTGATCTTGGAATGAGGGGGACACGATGAAGCGCCTGACGGCAGCGCTGAAGGCCGCACCGAGCACGCTGCGCGAGGACCTGTGGCCGGTGGGCGCCGCTCCGCCGCCCCGCGCCGGGCAGCCGCGCTGGCTCGACTGGCGACCCGCCATCGTCGTGCCCCTCGTGCTGGTCGCACTGATCCTCGCCATCCCGAACGTGAACTTCTACGCCTTCACCTACCGGCTGGGTGGCCCGGTGGGGGCCCTGCTCGCCGTGATCCAGTCGGCGGCGCTCGTCGTCGCGCTGTTCCGGCCGGTCCTGGCCTGGTGGACGTCGACGGTCGTCATGATCACCGTCACGCTGTCCGCGGAGTCCCCCGCGGCTTTCCATATGGGCGCCACGCTGTCCCCCTGGGCGGGCCCCGGACTCGCCGTGCAGGCCGGGGTGCTGTTCCTGGCCGCGCTGCGGGTCCGCCCCCGGGTCGCGGTGGAGATGCTGGTCGTCAGCGTGCTGGCGGGTCTGGCCTGCGAGACGACCCTCACCGGCTACGCCGACGACCCGCGCCTGACCGCCGCGTCCCTCGCGATCGCCGTGCTGGTCGGCGCCCTGCTGCGCGGCCGCCAAGTGGCCCGTACGGAGCTGGTCGTCCAGGAGGAGCTCACCGCCGAGGAGCGGGCCCGGCGCACGCTCCTCGAGGAGCGCAACCGCATCGCCCGCGAGCTGCACGACGTCGTGGCCCACCACATGTCGGTCATCTCCATCCAGGCGCAGGTCGCCCCGCACCTGGTCGAGAACCCGTCCGAAGAGCTCAAGGAGAACCTCGCGGGCATCCGCGAGAATGCGGTCGAGGCGCTCACCGAACTCCGCCGTGTGCTGGGCGTGCTGCGCTCCGAGGACGCCCTCGCGGACGGCGTGCGGCACACCCCCCAGCCCACCCTCGACCGGCTGGACGAGCTGGTCGCGAACGTCCGCGGCGCCGGGCTCACGGTCGTCACCGAGACCGCCGGCACGCCGCGCACACTGTCGCCGGGCGTCGAACTGTCGGCGTTCCGCATCGTGCAGGAGGCGCTCAGCAACGCGATGCGGCACGCGCCCGGGGCGGCGGTGCGGGTGGAGATCGGATACCGCAGGACCGGGCTGACGGTGCGGGTCACCAACAGCGCGCCGGGCAGCGCCGCCCCGCCCTCGCCGGGCGCCGGCCAGGGCCTGCTCGGCATGCGCGAGCGCACGGCGATGCTGGGGGGCGAACTGGCCACCGGAGCCACCCCCGACGGCGGCTTCGAAGTGACCGCGCTGCTGCCCACGCAGCCTCCCGCCGACCCCGTTGAGGACACCGCATGACCACGATCCGCGTCCTGATAGCCGACGACCAGATGATGGTCCGTCAGGGCTTCACGGTACTGCTCAACGCCGAACCCGGCATCGAGGTCGTCGGGCAGGCCGTGGACGGCCTCGACGCCGTCGCCAAGGTCGCCGAACTCGCCCCCGACGTCGTCCTGATGGACATCCGGATGCCCGGCCTCGGCGGCATCGAGGCGACCCGCCGCATCACCGGCCCGGACGGCGCGGCCGTCAAGGTCCTCGTCCTGACCACCTTCGACCTCGACGAGTACGTCTACGAGGCGCTGCGCGCGGGCGCGTCCGGGTTCCTGCTGAAGGACGCGTCGGCCGCCGAACTCGCCCAGGCCGTACGCGTCGTGGCCGCCGGGGACGCCCTCCTCGCCCCGAACATCACCAAGCGCCTGATCGCCGAGTTCTCCCGGATGACCGGCACCCCCCGCGCCCCGCTCAAGGACCGCGTCGGCGGCCTGACGGAACGCGAGACCGAGGTCCTGTCCCTGGTCGCCCAGGGCCTGTCGAACGGGGAGATCGCCGGGCGTCTCGTGGTGGCGGAACAGACCGTCAAGACCCACGTGAGCCGCATCCTGGTCAAGCTCGGCCTGCGTGACCGCACGCAGGCGACGGTCTTCGCATACGAATCGGGCCTGGTACGCCCGGCGGGCTACTGAGGGGTCGCCCCACCACGCCTGCGCCGCTTGTCCTCGATCGCCGGACGGGCTGAAATCAGCTCGTCCGGCGATCGAGGACAGCGCGCGAAGCGTGCTTCGGGGTCTGGGGCGGGGCCCCGCACGCGGCGGAGCCGTACATCGGTACAGCCGGGAAGGGGCAGGGGAAAAGAACCGCCCCGGCCGGCGCGAGGCCGACCAGGGCGGTTCGGAAGCGGCTCAGGGCTGGATCAGCCGAGAATCGCGAGTGCCGCGTTGAACGTGGCACTCGGCCGCATGACGGCCGCGGCCTTCTCCACCGAAGGCTGGTAGTAGCCGCCGATGTCGGCCGGCTTGCCCTGCACCGCGATGAGCTCGTCGACGATCGTGCTCTCCTGCTCGGTCAGCGACTTGGCCAGGGCCGTGAACGCCTCCGCGAGCTGCGCGTCGTCGGTCTGCTTGGCCAGCTCCTGCGCCCAGTACAGCGCCAGGTAGAAGTGGCTGCCGCGGTTGTCGATGCCGCCCAGGCGACGGCTCGGCGACTTGTCCTCCTCGAGGAAGGTCGCGGTCGCGCGGTCCAGGGTGTCGGCGAGCACCTGGGCGCGCGCGTTGCCCGTGGTCTGGGCGAGGTGCTCGAAGCTGGCCGCCAGCGCGAAGAACTCGCCCAGGCTGTCCCAGCGGAGGTAGTTCTCCTTGACGAGCTGCTGGACGTGCTTGGGCGCGGAGCCGCCGGCACCGGTCTCGAACAGGCCGCCGCCGTTCATCAGCGGGACGATCGAGAGCATCTTCGCGCTCGTGCCCAGCTCGAGGATCGGGAAGAGGTCCGTGAGGTAGTCACGCAGCACGTTGCCGGTGACCGAGATCGTGTCCTCGCCCCGGCGGATGCGCTCCAGGGAGAACTTGGTCGCCTCGACCGGCGACATGATCTCGATCCGCAGGCCCTCGGTGTCGTGCTCGGCGAGGTAGGTGCGGACCTTCTCGATGAGCTTCGCGTCGTGCGCGCGGTTCTCGTCGAGCCAGAAGACGGCCGGGGCGCCGGTCGCGCGGGCGCGGGTGACGGCGAGCTTGACCCAGTCCTGGATCGGGGCGTCCTTGGCCTGGCACATGCGGAAGATGTCGCCCTCGGCGACCGGCTGCTCCAGCACGACGTCGCCCGCGCCGTCGACGACCCGCACGGTGCCCGGGGCGGCGATCTCGAAGGTCTTGTCGTGGCTGCCGTACTCCTCGGCCTTCTGCGCCATCAGACCGACGTTGGGCACCGAGCCCATGGTCGACGGGTCGAAGGCGCCGTGGGCGCGGCAGTCCTCGATGACGGCCTGGTAGACACCGGAGTAGCTGCTGTCCGGGAGGACGGCGAGGGTGTCGGCCTCCTGGCCGTCCGGGCCCCACATGTGGCCGGAGGTGCGGATCATCGCCGGCATGGAGGCGTCGACGATGACGTCGCTCGGGACGTGCAGGTTGGTGATGCCCTTGTCGGAGTCGACCATCGCCAGGGCCGGGCCCTCGGCGAGCTCGGCGTCGAAGGACGCCTTGATCGCGTCGCCCTCGGGCAGCGCGTCCAGGCCCTTGAGGATGCCGCCGAGCCCGTCGTTCGGGCTCAGGCCGGCGGCGGCCAGCGTCTCGCCGTACGCCGCGAACGTCTTCGGGAAGAAGGCGCGCACCACGTGGCCGAAGACGATCGGGTCGGAGACCTTCATCATCGTGGCCTTCAGGTGCACGGAGAACAGCACGCCCTCGGCCTTGGCGCGGGCGATCTGCGCGGTGAGGAAGGTGCGCAGCGCGGCCGCGCGCATCACCGACGCGTCCACGACCTCGCCCGCGAGGACGGGGACGGACTCGCGCAGCACGGTGGTGCTGCCGTCCTCGCCCGCCAGCTCGATGCGCAGCGAGCCGTCCGCCTGGACGACCGCGGACTTCTCGGTGGAGCGGAAGTCGTCGGCGCCCATGGTCGCGACGTTGGTCTTGGAGTCGGCCGTCCACGCGCCCATGCGGTGCGGGTGGGTCTTGGCGTAGTTCTTGACCGAGGCGGGGGCGCGGCGGTCGGAGTTGCCCTCACGCAGCACGGGGTTGACGGCGCTGCCCTTGACCTTGTCGTAGCGGGCGCGGATGTCGCGCTCCTCGTCGGTCTTCGGGTCGTCCGGGTAGTCCGGCAGCGCGTAGCCCTGCTGCTGGAGCTCGGCGACGGCCGCCTTCAGCTGCGGGATCGAGGCCGAGATGTTCGGCAGCTTGATGATGTTCGCACCGGGCGTCTTGGCCAGCTCGCCGAGCTCGGCGAGGGCGTCCTCGATCCGCTGGCCCTCTTCGAGGTACTCGGGGAAACCGGCGATGATCCGCCCGGCCAGGGAGATGTCACGGGTCTCCACAGTGACACCGGCCGTCGAGGCGTACGCCTGGACCACGGGCAGGAACGAATACGTCGCCAGGGCCGGGGCCTCGTCGGTGTGCGTATAGATGATGGTCGAGTCAGTCACCGGGTGCTCCGCTCCACGTCCGTCTGTAACATTGCTCGACATCAAGATATCTCGTGACCGGCCCCCTCTCGACAGGGGTCCGCCTCCGGGCGGGCCGGGCCGTCAGAGGCTGCGCGGCCGGGTGGTGACGAGCTGGACGGACTGGAGCAGTCCGACGGCCAGGCAGACGGCGAACATCGAGGAGCCTCCGTAGGAGACCAGCGGCAGGGGGATGCCCGCGACGGGCATGATCCCCAGGGTCATGCCGATGTTCTCGAAGGACTGGAAGGCCAGCCAGCAGACGATGCCCACGCACAGCAGCGTGGCGTACATGTCCTCGGTGCGGCGGGCGATGGCCATGGCGCGCCAGAGGACGATGCCGAGCAGGGCGATCACGGCGCCCGCGCCGAGGAAGCCGAGTTCCTCGCCGGCGACGGTGAAGATGAAGTCGGTCTGCTGCTCGGGGACGAAGCCGCCGTTGGTCTGGTCGCCGTGGAAGAGGCCCTGCCCGAGCAGGCCGCCGGCGCCGATGGCGATCCGGGCCTGCTGGGTGTTGTAGCCGACGCCGGAGGGGTCCAGGTGCGGGTCGGCGAAGGCCGCGAAGCGGTTGAGCTGGTAGGCGCTGAGCAGGTGCAGGGTGATGACGGCGGTGGCCGCCGCCGCGGCCAGCGCGCCGAGGACGCCGAGGATGCGGCCCGGGACCCCGGAGGCGTAGAGCAGGCCCACGGTGATGGCGACCAGCACCAGGCTGGTGCCCAGCTCGTGGCTGGCCATGATGACCGCCGCCGGGACGGCGACCAGGCCGAGGGAGGCCGCGACCTGCCGGGTGCGGGGGGCCTCGCCGCAGTGGGCCTCGCGCGCTTCGGTCAGCAGCGCCGCGAGCATCACCACCACGGCCGGTTTGACGAACTCCGACGGCTGGAGCGAGAAGCCGCCGCCCAGCACGATCCAGGAGTGCGCGCCGTTGACCGTGCTGGCCAGCGGGGTCAGCACGGTGAAGAGGAACAGCACGGCCGCGCCGTAGAGGACGGGGGCGTAGCCGCGTGACCTGCGGTAGTCGACCGCGGTGACCGCGGCGCACAGCAGCAGGCCGAGGGCCAGGTTGAGCAGGTGCCGTTCGAGATAGAGGGCGGGGTCGGCGCCCAGGGCCTCCTGGCGGTAGCGGGTGGCCGACCAGGCCAGCAGTGCCCCGGTCGCGCCCAGGGCCACGACGGCGCCGAGCAGGATCCAGTCCAGGCGCCACAGCGGCGACAGGTGGCCCCACAGGCGCATCCGGCGGCTGTGGGTCACGGGGCGGGCGGCGAGCGAGATGTTCAGGGTCACGGCCCTCGGCTCGGAGAAGGGACATGGAGAGGGGGGCATGTCGAACGGCCCGTGACCGGGCCGTGGACCGTCAGCACCCTACAGTTACGCGCTTGCGCAAATGGCGATACGTCGAGGGCTTCACGCGGCCGTGGTCGGGGCCGACAACATCATGACGGTCGCGCGGCCCGTCCGGGTGGATATCCGTGGTGGTGGGAACCGGCGTCGCCGTCCGTCCCGTGCGGCAGGCGGGGGTGGCGGTCGGGGGTGCGCTCGATCGCCAGGAGGGCGGTGTCGTCGCCTGGCCGGCCGCCGGTGTGCGCGAGCAGGTCGCGGTGGATGTGGCGCAGCAGCGCCTCCGGGCCGGCGGCGGGGAAGGAGGCGAGCCGCTCGGCGAGGGGGTAGAAGTCCCCGGCCGGCGAGCGGGCCTCGATGACCCCGTCGGTGTAGAGCAGGAGCGTGTCGCCGGGCGCGAAGAGGAACGGGTCGGCGTGGTGGGCCGGGCCGGGCAGCCCGCACATGCCCAGCGGGGGCGTGGGGCTGCCGGAGTGCAGGACCGTCACCTCGTGGCCGTGGACCAGCAGGGGCGGCGGGTGACCGCAGCTGATCATCTCGGCCTCGGGGCCGTCGTCCGGGATGTCGAGCACGAGGGCGGTGACGAAGTGCTCGCCCGGGTCGTGCGCGGTGTCGGCCACCTCCTCCAGATCCCGGCAGACGCTCTCCTCCAGGGCGCTGACGAACTCGGGCAGCGTGGCATAGCGGTGGGCGCCCTCGCGGAACGCGCCCAGCACCACGGACGCCTCGCCGATGGCGGCCAGCCCCTTGCCCCGTACGTCGCCGATGAGCACCCGGGTGGCGGGGCGGGTGGCGCGGGCGACCGCGAAGAGGTCGCCACCGATCCGGGTCTCGTCCTCGGCGGCCAGATAGAGCCAGGCCACCCGCAGTGGCCCGATCCGGCGCGGCGGCGGGCGCAGCAGGGCCAGCTGTGCCGTCTCGGCCACCGACCGCACCCGGCTCAGCTCCCGCCCGCGCCGCTCCCGCAGGGCGCAGACGAACACCCCCACGGCGGAGAGCACGGTCAGGGCGATGATCTGCGACACGTGGTTGGTCGTGGTCAGCCCGCCGTGGAAGGCGGCGATGAAGACCTGGGCGGCGACGGCCAGTGCCCCGATCAGGGCGGTCAGCCGCGGCCCGGCGAAGGAGGCGGTGAGGGCGGGCGCGATGACCAGCAGCGGGCCCAGGTGGACGTCCGTCGGGGAGTGGAGGTCCACGACGGTGATCACCACGATCAGCACGAGGGGGATCGCCACCAGCCCGCGGCCCGACGGCTGCGCCAGGAGGCGGTCCACCGACATACGCCGGACGCCCACGTGCCCATTTTGCGCCTGTTCGGTGGCCCGCGCTCACCTCGTCATGAGCTCCCGCCGGGCCCTGAGGGGCATTGCATAAAACTTCAATACTTCGTATAGTCATGCCATCGACCAGGAGGGGCCCGATGGCAATCCGTGCGGCAGTGGCAGGAGCGAGTGGGTACGCCGGCGGCGAGGTGCTGCGCCTGCTGCTCGCGCACCCCGAGGTGCGCGTCGGCGCCCTCACCGCGCACTCCAGCGCCGGGCAGCGGCTCGGCGCGGTGCAGCCGCACCTGCTGCCGCTCGCCGGGTGCGTGCTGGAGGAGACCTCCGCCGAGGCGCTCGCCGGGCACGACGTCGTCTTCCTCGCGCTGCCGCACGGCCAGTCCGCCGCGGTCGCCGCCGAGCTCGGTGACGAGGTGCTGGTCGTCGACTGCGGCGCGGACTTCCGGCTGAAGGACGCGGGGCAGTGGGAGCGCTTCTACGGCTCGCCGCACGCCGGCACCTGGCCGTACGGCCTGCCCGAGCTGCCCGGCGCGCGGGAGGCCCTGCGCGGCAGCAGGCGAATAGCGGTGCCCGGCTGCTATCCGACGGCCGTCTCCCTCGCGCTCTGCCCCGCCTACGCCGCCGCGCTCGCCGAGCCCGAGGCCGTGATCGTCGCCGCCTCCGGCACCTCCGGCGCGGGCAAGGCCGCCAAGCCGCACCTGCTCGGCAGCGAGGTCATGGGCGCCATGAGCCCGTACGGCGTCGGCGGCGGCCACCGGCACACCCCGGAGATGATCCAGAACCTCACCGCGGCCGCGGGCGGGCCCGTCACCGTCTCCTTCACCCCCACCCTCGCGCCCATGCCCCGTGGCATCCTCGCCACGTGCAGCGCCAAGGCCCGGCCCGGCGTCACGGCGGAGAGCCTGCGGGCCGCGTACGAGCAGGCGTACCGCGACGAGCCGTTCGCCCACCTCCTCCCGGAGGGGCAGTGGCCCTCCACCGCCGCGGTCCTCGGCTCCAACGCCGCGCTCCTCCAGGTCGCGTACGACCCGGCGGCCGGCCGGATCGTCGTCGTCTGCGCCATCGACAACCTCACCAAGGGCACCGCCGGCGGCGCGGTGCAGAGCATGAACATCGCCCTCGGGCTCCCCGAGGAGCTGGGGCTCCCGGCCACGGGAGTGGCGCCATGAGGCCGCGTCACCCGGCCCGGTCGGGGGCGGCGCACATCCGCCGCGCCCTGGCCGTCCTGCTCACCAGGGCGGCGCCCTGCGAACGGGCGGCCGGCACCGCCGAGAACGTCACCAGCAGCCGCCCCCACGGCGGCACGGAGAAGGAGGAGACAGCGTGAGCGTGACCGCAGCACAGGGGTTCACGGCGGCCGGCATCGCCGCCGGGATCAAGGAGAGCGGCGGCGCCGACCTCGCCCTCGTCGTCAACACCGGGCCCCGCCTGGCCGCTGCCGGAGTCTTCACCTCCAACCGCGTCAAGGCCGCCCCGGTCCTGTGGTCCGAGCAGGTGCTCAAGGGCGGGCGGGTCGGCGCGGTCGTCCTCAACTCCGGCGGCGCCAACGCCTGCACCGGCCCCCAGGGCTTCCAGGACACCCACGCCACCGCCGAGAAGGCCGCCGAGGTGCTGGGCACCGACGCCGCCGCGATCGCCGTGGCCTCCACCGGCCTCATCGGCGTCCGGCTGCCCATGGACATGCTGCTCCCCGGCATCGGCAAGGCCGCAGCCGAGCTCTCCCCGCACGGCGGCGAGAAGGCCGCCATCGCCATCAAGACCACCGACACCGTGCACAAGACCGCCGTGGCCGAGGGCGCCGGATGGACCGTCGGCGGCATGGCCAAGGGCGCGGGCATGCTCGCCCCCGGGCTCGCGACGATGCTGGTCGTCCTCACCACCGACGCCGACGTGGACGCCGCCGACCTCGACCGGGCGCTGCGCGCCGCGACCCGCACCACCTTCGACCGGGTCGACTCCGACGGCTGCATGTCCACCAACGACACCGTGCTGCTGCTCGCCTCGGGCGCCTCCGGCGTCGTCCCCGCCCACGACGACTTCGCCGAGGCCGTGCGGACCGTCTGCGACGACCTCGCCCGCCAGCTCATCGGCGACGCCGAGGGCGCCTCGAAGGACATCCGCATCGAGGTCGTGGGCGCCGCCACCGAGGCCGACGCCGTCGAGGTCGGCCGCACCATCGCCCGCAACAACCTCCTCAAGTGCGCCCTCCACGGCGAGGACCCCAACTGGGGCCGGGTGCTCTCCGCCATCGGCACCACCGCCGCCGCCTTCGACCCGGACCGGCTGAACGTCGCGATCAACGACATCTGGGTCTGCAAGAACGGCTCCGTGGGCGAGGACCGCGACCTCGTCGACATGCGCTACCGCGAGATCCGGATCACCGCCGACCTGTCCGCCGGCCAGGAGAGCGCGGTCATCTGGACCAACGACCTCACCGCCGACTACGTCCACGAGAACAGCGCGTACTCCTCATGAACCCTCCCGCCACGCCCGCGGCCACGAGCACCCGCAAGCACACCGCCCTGCCCAAGGCCCGCACCCTCATCGAGGCGCTGCCCTGGCTGACGCGGCATCACGGCAAGACCGTCGTCATCAAGTTCGGCGGCAACGCCATGGTCGACGAGGAGCTGAAGTCGGCCTTCGCGCAGGACGTCGCCTTCCTGCGCCACGCGGGCCTGCGCCCCGTCGTCGTGCACGGCGGCGGCCCGCAGATCAGCGCCCAGCTCGACCGGATGGGCCTCACCTCGGAGTTCAAGGCGGGCCTGCGGGTCACCACGCCCGAGGCGATGGACGTCGTACGGATGGTGCTCGCCGGACAGGTCCAGCGCGAACTGGTCGGCCTGCTCAACCGGCACGGCCCGCTCGCCATCGGCATGACCGGCGAGGACGCCCACACCATGACCGCCACCAAGCACTACGCCGAGATCGACGGCGAGCGCGTGGACCTCGGCCGGGTCGGTGAGATCACCGGCGTCGACACCGGAGCCGTCCAGGCCCTGCTCGACGACGGCCGGATCCCGGTCATCTCCTCCATCGCCCGCAGCGCCGACGCCGCGGACGCGGAGGGTCACGTCTTCAACGTCAACGCGGACACCGCCGCCGCGGCCCTCGCCGCCGCGCTCGGCGCCGAGACGCTGATGGTCCTCACCGATGTCGAGGGTCTCTATGAGGACTGGCCCCACAGCGACGAGGTCATCAGCCGGCTCACCGCGAGCGAGCTGGAGCGGCTGCTGCCCGAGCTGACCAGCGGCATGGTCCCCAAGATGGAGGGCTGTCTGCACGCCGTGCGCAACGGCGTCACCACCGCCCGCGTCATAGACGGACGGGTCCAGCACTCCATCCTGCTGGAGATCTTCACCGACGAGGGCATCGGCACCATGGTCGTAGCCGACGAGCCCCAGGAGAGGGAAGCATGAGCAACGCCGAGCTCACCCGGCGCTGGCAGGGCGCCCTGATGGACAACTACGGCACCCCCCGCGTCCCGCTCGTGCGCGGCGCGGGCAGCACCGTCTGGGACGCCGACGGCCGGGCCTACCTCGACCTCGTCGGCGGGATCGCCGTCAACGCCCTCGGCCACGCCCACCCGGCCGTCGTGCGCGCGGTGTCCGAGCAGATCGCCACCCTCGGCCACGTCTCCAACCTCTTCACCGCCGAGCCCACCGTCGCCCTCGCCGAGCGCCTGCTGGGCCTCGCCGGCCGCCCCGGCCGCGTCTACTTCGCCAACTCCGGCGCGGAGGCCGTCGAGGCCGCGTTCAAGATCGGACGGCGTACGGGCCGTACGCACACGGTCGCGGCCGCCGGCGGCTTCCACGGCCGCACCATGGGCGCCCTCGCCCTCACCGGGCAGCCCGCCAAGCAGGAACCGTTCCTGCCGCTGCCGGGGGACGTCACGCATGTGCCGTACGGGGACACCGAGGCGCTCCGGGCCGCGGTCACCACCGACACCGCGCTCGTGGTGCTGGAGCCGGTCCAGGGCGAGAACGGCGTCGTCGTGCCGCCCCGGGGCTATCTGGCCGCCGCCCGCGAGATCACCCGGGCCACCGGGACGCTGCTCGTGCTGGACGAGATCCAGACAGGTATCGGCCGCACCGGGCACTGGTTCGAGCACCAGGCGCAGGGCGTCGAGCCCGATGTGGTCACCCTCGCCAAGGGGCTCGGCGGCGGTCTGCCGATCGGCGCGACCCTGGCCTTCGGCCCGGCCGCCGACCTGCTGACGCCCGGTCAGCACGGCTCGACCTTCGGCGGCAACCCCGTCGCCTGCGCCGCCGCCCTGGCCGTCCTGGACACCCTTCGGACCGAGGGAATCCTGGACCGGGTGAAGCGCACGGGGGAGCGGCTGCGTGACGGGATCGCTGCGCTCGCGCACCCCCTCGTCGACCACGTCCGTGGCTCCGGCCTGCTGCTGGGTATTGTCCTTTCCGAGCCACTCGCACCGAAGGTGCAGCAAGCGGCACAGGACACCGGGCTCCTGGTGAACGCGGTCGCACCCGACGTGGTGCGGCTGGCCCCACCGCTGATCATCACCGAAGATGAGGTGGAAACGTTCCTCCGGGCCCTGCCCGGGGTCCTGGACACCGCCGCCGGCGGCGGTGCCTGACGCGGGGCGACACGTGCGGCCGGCCGACGGGGGCCAAGGGAACGACGAATGCGGAGACTGACGAGACGATGACCGAGGCGCAGCAAGCCGAGCCGTTCCACGGCGGACAGGCCGTACCGCAGACCCGCACCGCCCGCCACCGGCGGATCGTGGACATCCTGGGCAGGCAGCCGGTGCGGTCGCAGAGCCAGCTCGCGAAGCTGCTCGCCGACGACGGACTGTCCGTCACCCAGGCGACCCTCTCCCGGGATCTCGACGAGCTGGGCGCCGTGAAGATCCGCAACACCGGCGGTGAGCTGATCTACGCGGTCCCCTCCGAGGGCGGCGACCGCACCCCCCGCGCCCCGCTGGGGGAGTCCGCGACGGAGGCCCGCATGGGCCGCCTGGCGGGCGAGCTGCTGATCTCGGCGGAGGCGTCCGCCAACCTCGTCGTGCTGCGCACCCCGCCGGGCGCCGCGCAGTTCTTCGCCTCGGCCATCGACCAGGCCGGCGTGCACGAGATCATCGGCACCATCGCGGGCGATGACACGGTCATGCTCATCAGCCGGGACCCCAAGGGCGGCCAGGCCCTGGCGGACCACCTGTTGAGGCTGGCGCAGAAGGAACGCTGACGCGAGCACTGACGCGAGCGCTGACGTGAAGGAGCGCGGGCCAATCCGCCGGCCCGCGCTCCTTTGTGCCCGGCCGGGGAAATCTTGCTGACGTCCGGCGTAACGGCGTGCTGCCGCAGGGAAGCTGATGGTGGGTCACCCATCACCCTGACAGGAGGAGCCATGCTCGCCTTGCGCGCACGCACGCTGTTCGACGGGGTCGGGCCGGAGCTCGTGGAGCGGCCGCTGGTGCTGGTGGAGGGCGGGCGCGTCGTCGACGTCCGCGCGGGCGGCCGGGCGCCCGCCGGCGCCGAGCTGATCGACCTCGGCGCGGTCACGCTGCTGCCCGGCTTCGTGGACACCCACGTCCACCTGGCCTTCGACGCGAGCGACGACGTGGTGGGGCGGCTGCGGAGCGCCGACGACGAGGAGCTGCTGACGCGCATGCGGGCGGCGGGCCGGGCCGCGCTGGCGGCCGGCGTGACGACCGTACGGGACCTCGGCGACCGCGGCTACCTCGCGCTGCGGCTCCGCGACGAGACCGCGAAGGACCCCGCCGCCGGGCCACGGGTGCTGGCCTCGGGCCCGCCGGTCACCAGGCCCGGCGGGCACTGCTGGTTCCTCGGCGGCGAGGCCGCGGGCGTCGAGGGGATGTGCGCGGCGGTGCGCGAGCGCGCGGAGCGCGGCGTCGACGTGGTGAAGGTGATGGTGACCGGCGGTGACCTGACCCCCGGCTCCGACCCGTACCGCGCGCAGTACGGTCACGCCGAGCTGCGCGCGGCCGTACGGGAGGCGCACCGGCACGAGCTGCCGGTCACCGCGCACGCCCACGCGGCGTCCGGCATCGCCGACGCGGTGGCCGCCGGGTTCGACTCGGTCGAGCACTGTTCCTTCGTCACCGAGGACGGCGTGGACGACCACGACCGCCGGGTGATCGACGAGATGGCCCGCGTGGGCGTCGCCGCCTCCCTCACCCTGGGCTCACTGCCCGGCGGCCCCCCGCCGCCGGAGCCGGCCGCCCGGCGGCTGCCTGGCCTGGCCGCGGGGCTGGCGGAGATGCGGCGGGCAGGCGTGATCATGGCCTGCGGCAGCGACTCCGGGATCTTCCCGGCCAAGGCCCACGGCGGCTACCCCTACAGCGTCACCGCGATGGCCGGCCTCGGCTTCACCTCGCTGGAAGCGCTGCGCGCGGCGACCTCGACGGCGGCCCGCGTGTGCGGCGTGGCCTGCCACAAGGGCTGCATAGCCCCCGGCTATGACGCGGACCTCGTCGCGGTGGCCGGAGACCCGCTCGCCGACATCACGGCCGTGTACGCGGTGACGGCGGTCTTCCGCGGAGGCGTGCGGGTGGTGTGAGGGGGCGGGCGGAGAAGGCGGGCGGGCAACGACGAAGGGCCCCGGAAGCGGGATCTCTCCCGGCTCCGAAGCCCTTCGTCACGTGTCGGGACGGCGGGATTTGAACCCACGACCCCTTGACCCCCAGTCAAGTGCGCTACCAAGCTGCGCCACGTCCCGTTGCCCGTTTCCCTCCGGTGTGTTCCCGGCGGGGCGTGCAAGAAGAAAATAGCCTGTTTGCCGCCGTGATCCAAATCCGGGTCCGGCCGGTCCCGGCGCCTTGCCCACCGGCTATTGACGAAACATACGGAGCAGTGCATAGTTATACCCATCACCGCATGCACCGTAAGGAGAAACCCGTGACCGAGCGCGTCGTACTCGCCTACTCCGGCGGCCTGGACACCTCCGTCGCCATCGGCTGGATCGCCGAGGTGACGGGCGCCGAGGTCATCGCCGTTGCCGTGGACGTCGGCCAGGGCGGCGAGGACCTGGACGTCATCCGCAAGCGCGCGCTCGCCTGCGGTGCGGTGGAGGCGGAGGTCGCCGATGCCAAGGACGAGTTCGCCGAGGAGTACTGCCTCCCGGCGATCAAGGCCAACGCCCTCTACATGGACCGCTATCCGCTGGTCTCCGCGCTCTCCCGGCCGACGATCGTCAAGCACCTCGTCGCCGCCGCCAAGAAGCACGGCGCGAGCACCGTCGCCCACGGCTGCACCGGCAAGGGCAACGACCAGGTGCGGTTCGAGGCGGGCATCTCCTCCCTCGCGCCGGAGCTCACCTGCATCGCCCCCGTCCGGGACTACGCCATGACCCGGGACAAGGCCATCGCCTTCTGCGAGGCGAAGCAGCTCCCGATCGCGACCACCAAGAAGTCGCCGTACTCCATCGACCAGAACGTCTTCGGCCGCGCCGTGGAGACCGGCTTCCTGGAGGACATCTGGAACGCCCCGATCGAGGATGTCTACGACTACACCGCGAACCCGGCCACCCCCCGGGAGGCCGACGAGGTGATCATCACCTTCGAGCAGGGCGTCCCGGTCGCCATCGACGGCAAGCCCGTCACCGTGCTCCAGGCCATCCAGCAGCTCAACGAGCGGGCCGGTGCCCAGGGCGTCGGCCGGCTCGACATGGTCGAGGACCGGCTGGTGGGCATCAAGTCCCGGGAGATCTACGAGGCGCCCGGCGCGATCGCGCTGATCACCGCCCACCAGGAGCTGGAGGCCGTCACCGTCGAGCGCGAGCTGGCCCGCTACAAGCGGCAGGTCGAGCAGCGGTGGAGCGAGCTGGTCTACGACGGCCTGTGGTTCTCGCCGCTCAAGCGGGCGCTGGACGGCTTCATCGCCGAGGCCAACGAGCACGTCACCGGCGACATCCGGATGACGCTGCACGGCGGCCGGGCCGTCGTCACCGGCCGGAAGTCCGAGCAGTCGCTCTACGACTTCAACCTCGCCACCTACGACACCGGCGACACCTTCGACCAGTCGCTCTCCAAGGGCTTCATCGAGATCTTCGGCCTCTCGTCGAAGATCGCTGCCAAGCGTGACCTGGTCTGAGCCCAGCGGTTGAGCCCCTGCACGGAGCCGCCTCCCCGCCAACGCGGCGGGGAGGCGGCCGCACACCACCAGCCTTGAGGAGCAGCAAGTGAGCAACGGCAACAGCGGCGGCGACGTACGGCTGTGGGGCGGCCGCTTCGCGGACGGACCCGCCGAGGCACTGGCCAAGCTCTCCGCCTCCGTCCACTTCGACTGGCGCCTCGCCCCGTACGACATCGCGGGCTCCCGCGCGCACGCGCGCGTGCTGCACAAGGCCGGTCTGCTGACGGCCGACGAGCTCCAGCGGATGATCGACGGCCTCGGCCTGCTGGAGGCCGATGTCGCGGCGGGCACCTTCACCGGCACCATCGCCGACGAGGACGTGCACACCGCCCTGGAGCGCGGCCTGCTGGAGCGGCTCGGCCCCGACCTCGGTGGCAAGCTGCGCGCCGGGCGGTCCCGCAACGACCAGGTCGCCACGCTCTTCCGGATGTATCTGCGGGACCACGCCCGGATCATCGGCGGGCTGCTCGCCGATCTCCAGGAGGCGCTGGTCGGCCTGGCCGAGGCGCACGCGGACGTCGCCATGCCGGGGCGCACGCACCTCCAGCACGCCCAGCCCGTGCTCTTCGCCCACCATGTGCTCGCCCACGTCCAGGCGCTCGGCCGGGACGCGGAGCGGCTGCGGCAGTGGGATACGCGCACGGCCGTCTCGCCGTACGGCTCGGGGGCACTCGCCGGTTCCTCGCTCGGCCTGGACCCGGAGGCGGTCGCCGCCGACCTGGGATTCGAGCGCGGCTCGTCCGGCAACTCCATCGACGGGACGGCCGCCCGGGACTTCGTCGCGGAGTTCGCCTTCATCACGGCGATGATCGGCGTGGACCTGTCGCGGATCGCCGAGGAAGTGATCATCTGGAACACGAAGGAGTTCTCCTTCGTGACCCTCCACGACGCCTTCTCCACCGGCTCCTCGATCATGCCGCAGAAGAAGAACCCCGACATCGCCGAGCTGGCACGGGGGAAGTCCGGCCGGCTCATCGGCAATCTGACCGGCCTGCTGGCGACGCTCAAGGCGCTGCCGCTCGCCTACAACCGCGACCTCCAGGAGGACAAGGAGCCGGTCTTCGACTCCTGCGACCAGCTGGAGATCCTGCTCCCGGCCTTCACGGGGATGATGGCGACCCTCACGGTGAACCGCGCCCGGATGGAGGAGCTGGCCCCGGCGGGCTTCTCGCTGGCCACCGACATCGCGGAGTGGCTGGTCAAGCAGGGCGTGCCGTTCCGGGTGGCGCACGAGGTCGCGGGGGAGTGCGTCAAGGAGTGCGAGGCCCACGGCATCGAGCTCGACCAGCTCACGGACGAGCAGTTCGCCGCGATCTCGCCGCACCTCACCCCCGAGGTCCGTACGGTCCTCGACGTGCCCGGCGCGCTCGCCTCGCGCAGCGGGCGGGGCGGCACGGCCCCCTCGGCGGTCGCGGTGCAGCTGGGCGAGGTCAAGGCGGATCTGGCGGTCCAGCGCGAGTGGGCCGAGGCCGGGCGCGGCTAGACACACACGCCGATCATGAGACGCCGACCACCCGAATGAGACGTGACTGTCTCATTCGGGTTATGGTCGTCTCATGAGTGTCGAACCGGGCCATGTGCTCGAAGCAGCCGCCGGGCTGCTCACCCGCAAGGCGACCGCGTCCATGGACGAGATCGCCCGGGCCGCGGGGATCAGCCGCGCCACCCTCCACCGCCACTTCGCCGGGCGCGACGCGCTCGTGCGCGCGCTGGAGGACCTCAGCATCCGGCAGTTCGAGCACGCCCTGGACGAGGCCCGCACCGAGGAGGGCGACGCGGCCGACGCGGTCCGCCGCCTGATCGCGCGGACCGAGCCGGCGGCCGGGCTGATGGCCTTCCTCTTCACCGAGAACCAGCTCTACGAAGCCGGGGTCAACGAGGGCTGGAACCGGCTGGACGCCCGCGTCACCGCCCTCTTCCTGCGCGGCCAGGAAGAGGGCACCTTCCGGCTCGACCTCTCGCCCGCCTGGCTCACCGAGGCGCTCTACGGCCTGATCGGCTCCGGGGCCTGGGCCGTGCAGGAGGGCAGGGTCGCGGCCAAGGACCGCACCCGAATGGTCGCCGAGCTGCTGCTCGGCGGAGCGGGGCGGAGGGTTGAACCATGACCGGTCACACCGCCACCCCACAGCAGGCCGTCGCACCGGAGGCGCCGCGTCCCGGCCGCTGGCTCGCGCTGACCGTCCTCGTCCTGGCCGTCCTGCTGGTCGCCGTCGACGCGACCGTGCTGGGCCTCGCCACCCCCTTCCTCAGCGAGGACCTGCGCCCCTCGGGCACCCAGCTCCTGTGGATCGGTGACATCTACTCCTTCGTCATCGCCGGCCTGCTCGTCTCCATGGGCAGCCTCGGCGACCGCATCGGCCGCAAGAAGCTGCTGCTCACGGGCGCGGTGGCGTTCGGCGGTGTCTCCGTGCTCAACGCCTACGCGAGCACCCCCGAGATGATGATCGCCGCCCGCGCCCTGCTGGGTGTGGCGGGCGCGACCCTGATGCCCTCGACGCTGGCCCTGATCCGCAACCTCTTCCACGACCCCAGGGAGCGCAGCCTCGCCATCGGCATCTGGGGCGCGATGGCCTCCGCCGGCGCGGCCGTGGGCCCGGTGGTGGGCGGCTTCCTGCTGGAGAACTTCTGGTGGGGCTCGGTCTTCCTGATCAACCTGCCGGTCATGGCCGTCCTCGTCCTCGTCGGCCTCAAGCTGCTGCCCGAGTCCAAGGACCCCTCGCCCGGCCCCTGGGACCTGCTCAGCGTGGCCCTGTCGATGGTCGGCATCGTGGCGGTCGTCTACGCGGTCAAGGAGGCGGCGGCGTACGGCTTCCGCTGGAACTATCTGCTGGCCGGGGTCGTGGGACTGCTGGTGATGCTGTGGTTCGTGCGGCGTCAGCTCAAGTTGCCCAAGCCGCTGCTGGACATGCGGCTCTTCCACCACCGCGGCTTCTCCGGGGCGGTGCTCGCCGACCTGCTGACCATCCTGGGCCTGTCCGGGCTGGTGTTCTTCCTGTCGCAGTTCCTCCAACTGGTCCAGGGCCGCGGCCCGCTGGAGGCCGGGCTCGCCGAACTGCCCGCCGCCGTGGGCGCGGTAACCGCGGGCCTGCTCGCCGGACGGGCCGCCCGGCGCTGGTCCGTGCGCTCCGTGGTGGCGGGCGGCCTCGCGGCGATAGCCGTCGCGCTCGCCGCGCTCGCCTGGCTGCACGCGGACACCGCCTACCCGGTGCTGGGCGCGGTGCTGCTGATGGTCGGCGTCGGCGCGGGCTTCTCGTTCACCGTCACCGCCGATGTGATCCTCTCCAGCGTCCCCAAGGAGCAGGCGGGCGCCGCCTCGGCGGTCTCCGAGACGGCGTACGAGCTGGGCGCCGCGCTCGGCATCGCCCTGCTCGGGTCGATCGTCACCGGCGTCTACCGCGGCTTCCACGCGCCGGCCGCGGTGCCGGACCGGGCCGCGGCCGAGGCCCACGACTCGCTGGGCGGCGCGGTCGAGGCCGCGGCCGGGCTGCCGGGCGGGACGGGCGACGCCCTGCTCTCCTCGGCGCGGGAAGCCTTCGTCGAGGGCTTGCGGATCGCCTCCGGGATCGGCGCGGCGGTGCTGCTGGCGACGGCGGCCGCGGCGTGGTTCCTGCTGCGCGGCCAGCGCCTGGAGGAGGGCTCCGGAGGTCATGAGGCGCGGCCGGACGGTCTCGCACCGTGACGGCCGGGCGTTCCCCGCTGCCGCGGCGCGTGAACTCCGGGCAGTGCTGAGCGCGGCAAAGCTCAATTGAGCAGCAAATCGCACACGGGCCGGGGCGGCAAGCCTCGGCCCGTGTGACATTTCCCGGAAATATTTGCCCTTGACGTGATCCTTATGCGCAGGCAACCATCTCGTCCACTGGTCGACATTGTCGAACATGGTTCGGACGAGAGTCCCGTGCTTAAGGACCCCCCATGCGTCTGCGCAGAACTGTCAGGCTCCTCCTGGCCGCCGCGGCCACCGCGACCCTCGGCCTCGCGGGGCTCGCGACCCCCGCCTCCGCCTCCGTCCTCGACATCCCGCCGCGCGGTGCCAACGACTGGTCGTGCAAGCCGGATTCGGCCCACCCCCAGCCCGTGGTGCTGGTCAACGGCACCTTCAAGCTGATGGCCGAGAACTGGGCGGCGCTCTCCCCGAAGCTGAAGGAGGCGGGCTACTGCGTCTTCGCCTTCAACTACGGGCACATGGAGACCGACCCGATCCCCCAGGCGGCCGCCGAGCTGCGGGACTTCGTCGAGGCCGTGCGGGGCGCGACGGGTGCCGCCAAGGTCGACATCGTCGGCCACAGCCAGGGCGGCATGATGCCGCGCTACTACGTCAAGTTCCTGGGTGGCGCGGACAAGGTCGACGACCTCATCGGCATCGTGCCCTCCAACCACGGCACCAAGAACCCGCTGGCGATCCCCGCGGGCTGGACCTTCTGCCCGTCCTGTGTGGACCAGCAGGTCGGCTCCGACCTGATGAAGAAGCTCAACGCGGGCGACGAGACCCCGGCCGGTCCGGACTACACGGTGATCACCACCCGGCACGACGAGGTCGTCGTCCCCTACACCAGCGCGCTGCTGACCGGGCCCGCGGAGCACCTCACCAACGTCGTGCTCCAGGACAAGTGCCCGCTCGACCCCTTCATGCACGACCAGGCGACCAAGGACCCGGTCGTCGCCCAGTGGGTGCTCAACGCCCTGGCACGCAAGGGCCCGGCCGACCCGGGCTTCCAGCCCGCGTGCTTCGGCCGGGCCTAGGGGGATCCCGGGTCAGGAGTGACGGTGTGTCAGGCGGCCTTGGCCTCACGGGCCTTGGTGGCGTACATGTCGACGTACTCCTGGCCCGACAGCTCCATCACCTCGGTCATCACCTCGTCGGTGACGGCCCGCAGGACGTAGCGGTCGCGGTCCATGCCCTCGTAGCGGGAGAAGTCCAGCGGCTTGCCGAAGCGGATCGTCACCGGGGCGACGCGCAACTTGCCCTTGCCGCCCGGCTGGACCTTGTCCATCCCGAGCATCGCGAACGGCACCACCGGCGCGCCCGTCATCAGTGTGAGGCGGGCGATGCCGGTCCGGCCGCGGTAGAGGCGGCCGTCGGGGGAGCGGGTGCCCTCGGGGTAGATCCCGAAGACCTTGCCCTCGTCCAGGATCCGGCGGCCGGTCATCAGCGCGGCGACGCCGCCGTGACCGCCGTCGCGGTCCACCGGGATCATCCCGGAGCTGCCGAAGAACCAGGCCATCAGCCGGCCCTTGATCCCCTTGCCCGTGACGTACTCGTCCTTGCCGATGAAGAACACCTGGCGCTTGACCACCAGCGCGAGGAACAGCGAGTCGACGAAGGTGACGTGGCTGCCGGCAAGGATCACCGGGCCGCTCTCGGCGATGTGCTCCGCGCCCTCGACCTTCGGGCGGTACAGGACGCGCATGAGCAATCCGAGAAACGCCTTGAGCAAGATGCGGGACAACGGGCCCTCCGGTCGTGGTGGTCGAGGTGGCGCACTCCTGCGCAAGGGCTGACCATACTCGCCGGTACCTCGGGCGCGCACGCCGGGTTCACCGACCTGATACGCAGTGTTGACGTGACTTTGCACCCTGTTTGACCTTCGTCTTCCCATCGGAAAGTCGTACGTGCCTACGATCGGCGCGTCGCACAGGTGCCGGACAGGCACCGAAAGCACCACATCGCTAGGAGTGTTCATGGAGCAGGAGCAGCGGCCGGGCAGGCGCACCCTTCTGGGGGCCGCGGCGGCCCTCGGGGCGGGGGCGGTCGCCCTCGGCGGCACGGCGGGCACGGCGGCCGCCGCGCAGCGCGGGCCGGGCACACCGTCCGGCGGGACTCCCGCGGCGTACGGGCGCGGGCACGGTGACTCCGGCTCGTACAAGGACCTGCCGACACCGGTCGTCATCGGCCACCGCGGCGCCTGCGGCTACCGCCCGGAGCACACCTTCGGCTCCTACGAGTACGCCCTCGCGGGCGGCGCGGACGTCATCGAGCAGGACGTCGTGCCCACCAAGGACGGGCACCTGGTCTGCCGGCACGAGAACGACATCACCGCCACCACCGATGTCGCCACGCGCAAGGAGTTCGCCTCCCGCAAGACGACCAGGACGGTCGACGGCGAGGCCCACACCGGCTGGTTCACCGAGGACTTCACGCTGGCCGAGCTCAAGACGCTGCGGGCGATCGAGCGCATCCCGGGCACCCGGCAGCACAACACCCTCTACGACGGCCGCTGGGACGTGCCCACCTTCGAAGAGGTCCTCAAGTGGGCCGACGAGCAGGGCCGCAAGCGCGGGCGCAAGATCTGGCTGCACGTCGAGACCAAGCACCCCACGTACTTCCGCAAGGCCGGTCTCGGCCTGGAGGAGCGCCTCGCCAAGCTGCTGCGCCGCTACGGCCGGGCCGGCCGCAACGGGCACACCTTCCTCCAGTCCTTCGAGCCGAGCAGCCTCCAGCGGCTGGGCAAGCTGGGCGTGGACTGCCCCAAGGTGCTGCTGCTCGACGACCTGCCCACCCGCCCCTGGGACTTCGTCGAGGCCAAGGACCCGCGCACGGTCAAGGACCTCATCACGCCCCAGGGCCTGAAGTGGATCGCCGGCTTCGCGCAGGGCATCGGCCCGTGGGTGAACCAGATCATCCCCCGCGACAAGAACGACCGGCTCATGAAGCCGACCACTCTGGTCCACGACGCGCACGCGCAGGGCCTGTTCCTGCACCCCTACACCATGCGCAACGAGAACAGCTTCCTGCCCGCCGACTTCCGGCGCGGCACGGACCCCAACGCCTACGGCGACGCCTTCGGCGCGTTCAAGGCGTACTTCGCCACCGGCATCGACGGGATCTTCTCCGACAACTGCGACACGGCGGCGCTCGCGGCGGCGGACTTCCGCAAGTAACGGCGCACAGCGGTCAACCGTAAGTACGGCGCGCGATCTCACCCGCGAGGGTGAGCGCGCGCCCCGGTGGCAACCGGCGGGCGGGCCGGTCACGTCCCGCCCGTCATGACACCGAACGATCTTCTGACCGCACTGCGGCCGCTGCTGGCGGCCGAGTGCGCGGCGGAGGCACCGGCCGCGGGCATCGAGGCAGCCGACCTCGAACAGTCCGTCTGGGTACGGCTGCTGAGCGACCGGCGCGCCGCCCGCGGCCGGTGGTCCGTCTCCGCGCTGCGGCTGCGCGCGGCCGTACGGGCCGAGGCCCGCGTCGCGCGCCGCCGGGCCCGCCGTGAGGTGCTCTACGACCCGACCATGGAGGAACCGGCCGGCGAGTCCTGCGTGGAGCAGGCGGTGCTAGCCGCCGAGGAGAGCCGCGCCTTGCGTGCCGTCGTACGCCGCCTGCCCGGCAGATGCCCCGGGCTGCTGGGGGCCCTGCTCTCGCGCAGCGACCCGACCTACCGGGAAATCGCAGGTGAGTTGGGTATCTCACAAGGATCTTTGGGGCCCGTGCGTTCCCGTTGCCTTGGTTGTCTGCGCAGAATGCTCACGGCGGAGGTTGCGGCTCCTGAACGTGGGGGAAAGGAGCGTTAGACAGCCGGCGCCATGGAGGCGGCGTTCCACGCGACGGCTCCTGTCAGGGCGGACCGAACCGACATAGGGGAGGCGTGCGCACATGGGCATGAGCGTGACCATCTCTGCGGCGACCGAAGACGATGCCGAGCAGATCCTCAAGCTCCAGTACCTCTGTTACCAGGGCGAGGCCGAGCTCTACGGCGACTATTCCATCGAACCCCTCACCCAGACCCTCGACGGGCTCCGCACGGAGCTGGCCGGCGGCTGTGTGCTGGTGGCCCGGCTCGGCGACGAGGTCGTCGGCTCGGTGCGCGGCTCGGTCGACGGGGACGGCACGGCGTCCATCGCGGGCCTGATCGTGCACCCCCGGATGCAGCGGCACGGGCTGGGCGGACGCCTGCTGGGCGCGGTCGAGGACCGGCTCGCGGACGAGTGGTCGGCGCGGCGCTTCCGGCTGGCGACGGGCCACCGCAACGAGGGCAATCTGCGGCTGTACCGCAAGTGGGGTTACGCGCAGACGGGCACGGAGCAGGTGACCCGCAAGCTGGTCCTGGTGACGCTGGAGAAGCCGGTGCCGGCGCTCGTGGCGAGCGCCTAGAGAACGCGACGGACGGGCCGGGGACGACCAGCATCGGTCGTCCCCGGCCCGTCCGTCTGCCGAGGGTCTCAGCCGCGGCCCGGCGGGGCCGCCCGGCGGAGCCAGATCATCGCCGTCACCGGGAGGATGACCGGGATGAAGAGGTAGCCCATGCCGTAGTCCGACCACACCGTCGCGTCGGGGAAGGCCGAGGGCGCGGCCAGGGTCCAGGTCCCGACGACGAGCACGCCGGCCAGCTCCGCCGCGCAGCACACCAGCGCCGCCTTGCGGGCGGCGGGCCCGCCGCGCACCAGCGAGTACGTGATGAAGGCGTAGACCACCGCGGCCACCGCGGACAGGACGTAGGCCAGGGGCGCCTTGCCGAAGTTCAGGAGCATCTGGACGATCGAGCGGGAGGCCGCCGCGACGGTGAAGACGCCGTAGAGCCAGACCAGCAGTCGGCCGGGCCCCTGGCCGAGGTCGAAGGCCGCCTTGGCGGACGGCTCGGTGGAATCGGTCATGGTCAGCCTCCCCAGATGTCGTAGAGCCGGACTTCGAGCACGGCCAGGATCACACCGCCGGCCGCCACGGTCGCCGAGCCCCAGCGCGTGCGCTCCACGAGCGACATGAACCCGGCGGCGGGGACGGCCGCGGCCGACCCGATCAGATAGGCGACGAAGATGGCCATGCCCTGCGCGGGCTTGTCGCCGCCCGCGAGCCGCACCACGCCGACGACGAGCTGGACGAGGGCCAGGACGGACACCACGGCCATGCCGATGAAGTGCCAGTCCTTGGTGGTCTGGTCGCGGGAGAAGGCGAAGCCGCACCAGGCGGCGAGCGCGAGGGCGGTCAGGCCGACCGCGAGCGTCAGCGCGTCGATCACCGCGGCCGCCGGGCGGCGCGGGCGGGCGGAGGGGGCTGGACAAGCATGGGACGACTTTAATGGCCCGCCGCGGGTGCGCCGGGACCGGCCCCCGGCCCCGTCCCCCCGGAGGGAGGCCGTGGTCTTGGCCACACACGGCGGGCCGCCGCCCCCTCCGTCGTACCCGGCGGACGCGCCCGTGGTCCGTGTCCGCGCAGGCCACGGGGCAACCCGAAGATCATCCGGAATCGGCCGGTGACGTCCACGCTTCGGCCAGTCGCGTCCGCTATTCGGACAGGCTTGGCCGACTCGCACGCGCTTCTGTTTTACTTTCCCGCATGACCACGACGAGCAGCCGCACCCTTGCGACCGAGGCGATGATGACGCCCGGTGCTCGTTGCATGTGTCGAATGTGTGACCGCTGAGGGCCCCCGTTCTGTGCCTCGCGCCCCGAAGCGAGACCCGTAGAGCCCGATCCGGATCCAGCAGGACCGGACCGGAGCTCCGCCCCGCGTCACCAGGACCCCGAAGCCGCGCGACCACGCGCCCGCCGGGGATCACCGATGCCGCGTTCCGCAATGAATTCCCGTGCCGGCACCACCCGCGCCGCGCACTCGACAGTGACGGAATCCCCTGTGATCACCACTACGGGCCTGACAAAGGTCTATCGCTCGCGCGGCCGCGAGGTCACCGCCCTCGACGGCGTCGACCTGCACGTGCGCGAGGGCGAGGTGTACGGCGTCGTCGGCCAGAGCGGCGCCGGCAAGTCGACCCTCATCCGCTGCGTCAACCTCCTGGAGCGCCCCAGCTCCGGCACGGTCACCGTGGCCGGCCAGGACCTCACCGCGCTCGTCGGGCGCGGCCCGCGCGCGGGCGCCGAGCTGCGCAAGGCCCGCAGCCGCATCGGCATGGTCTTCCAGCACTTCAACCTGCTCTCCTCGCGCACCGTCCAGAGCAACATCGAGCTCCCGCTCGAGATCCTGGGCGTCTCCGGCAGGGAACGCAGCCGCAAGGCCCTCGAACTCCTCGACCTCGTCGGCCTCGCCGACAAGGCCAAGGCGTACCCCGGCCAGCTCTCCGGCGGCCAGAAGCAGCGCGTCGGCATCGCCCGCGCCCTGGCCGGCGAACCCAAGGTGCTGCTCTCCGACGAGTCGACCTCCGCGCTCGACCCGGAGACCACCCGCTCCATCCTCACTCTGCTGCGCGACCTCAACCGCGAGCTCGGCCTGACCGTCCTCCTCATCACCCACGAGATGGAGGTCGTCAAGACCATCTGCGACTCCGCGGCCCTCATGAAGGGCGGCCGCGTCGTGGAGTCCGGCACCGTCTCCGAGCTGCTCGCCACCCCCGGCTCCGAGCTGGCCGCCGAGCTCTTCCCCGTCGGCGGCGAGCCCTCCGGCGAGGACCGCACCGTCGTCGACATCACCTTCCACGGCGAGGCCGCGACCCAGCCGGTCATCTCCCAGCTGTCGCGCACCTACAACGTCGACATCTCGATCCTGGGCGCCGCGATGGACACCGTCTGCGGCAAGCAGATCGGCCGGATGCGCATCGAGCTCCCCGGCCGCTTCGAGGACAACGTCGTCCCGATCGGCTTCCTGCGCGAACAGGGCCTCCAGGTCGAGGTCGCTCCTCTCAAGACCCCGGCGCCTGCCGACGAGCTCCTCAAGGAAGGTGCCAAGTGACCTGGTCCGAAATGCAGCCCTTGCTGCGCGACGCGTGTCTCGACACCCTCTTCATGGTGTGGTGGTCCACGGTCTACGCCATCGTCGGCGGCCTGCCGCTGGGCATCCTGCTGGTCCTCACCGACCGCGGGGCACTGCTCCAGAACGTCGTGGTGAACAAGGTCATCGGCGCGGTCGTCAACCTCGGCCGCTCACTGCCCTTCATCATCCTCCTCGTCTGGCTGATCCCCTTCAGCCGCTTCGTCGTCGGCACCTCCATCGGTCCCAGCGCCGCGGTCGTCGCCCTCGCCGTCGGCGCCATCCCCTTCTTCGCCCGCCTGGTGGAGACCGCCGTGCGCGAGGTGGACCACGGACTGGTCGAGGCCGTCCAGTCGATGGGCGGCGGCACCTGGACCGTCGTGCTCAAGGTGCTGCTCCCGCAGGCGCTGCCCTCGATCGTCGCGGGCCTGACCACCACCGTGATCGCCCTCATCGGCTACTCCGCCATGGCCGGCGCCGTCGGCGGCGGCGGGCTCGGCAACCTCGCCATCTCCTACGGCTTCCAGCGCCACGAGACCGGCCTGATGAACATCACCATCGTGCTGCTCATCGTCATCGTCACCGCCGTCCAGCTCGCCGGCGACCTCGTCGTACGCCGCATCGCCGGACGCGGCGCCCGCCAGGCGGCCACCGTCGGACTGCGCGGCCTCCTGCCCTCCGCCCGCAAGCCGGCCCCCGCCGGGACCCCGGACGCGGCCGCGGCCGTGCCCGAGGCCCCCGCGCTCACCGAGACCCGCTGAGGCCCCGCGCCCCACGGACGACAACCCCACGAGCCCGGACCCTTTGCCGGGCGGCAACACCTCGTGAGACAAGAAAGAGGCACTCTTCGTGCGTACCACCATCAAGATCACCACCGCGGCCGCCGCGGCCGCCCTCACTCTCGGCCTGGCCGCGTGCAGCGCCCCGTCCGACACCTCCTCCGGATCGGGGAAGAAGGGCAAGGACGCCGACCCCGAGGCCACCCTCACCGTCGCCGCCAGCCCCACCCCGCACGCCGACATCCTCAACTTCGTGCGCGACAACCTCGCGAAGAAGGCCGGCCTCAACCTCAAGGTGCGGGAGTTCAACGACTACGTCCTGCCCAACACCGCCACCCAGAACGGTGAGGTCGACGCCAACTTCTTCCAGCACAAGCCCTACCTCGACGACTTCAACAAGAAGAACAAGACGGACATCGTGCCCGTCGTCGACGTCGAGCTCGAGCCGCTGGGCCTCTACTCCAAGAAGGACAAGAAGGTCTCCGACCTCGGCAAGGGCGACACCATCGCCGTGCCCAACGACGCCACCAACGAGGGCCGCGCCCTGAAGCTGCTGGCCGACAACGGCGTCATCAAGCTCAAGGACGGCGTGGGCTCCGGGGCCAGGCTCTCCGACGTCGAGGACAGCAAGGGCGTCGAGTTCACCGAGCTCGCCGCCGACCAGATCCCCTCCCGCCTCGACGACGTCGCCGCCGCCGTGATCAACGGCAACTTCGCCATCGGCGCCAAGCTCAACCCGGCCAAGGACTCCATCGCCCTGGAGAAGGCCCAGGGCAACCCCTACGCCAACTTCCTCGCGGTCAAGAAGGGCAACGAGGACGACCCGCGCATCGTGAAGCTCGCGGGGCTCCTCAACTCCGACGAGGTCAAGAAGTTCATCGAGCGGAAGTTCAGCAACGGTGCCGTCCTGCCCGCCTTCGGGCCCGTGAAGGGCTGATCCCCACCCCCTCCACCGGGGCACCCGCCCCCGCCCGTACGGCCGCAGGCCCGCGCACCCTCGCACGCGCGGGCCTGCGGCCGTGCCGGGTCGCGCTTGGCGCACCCGCGCACCCATGCTGCATGCTGGTGCACTCGAAGCCCGGACCGAGACCGTCCCGAGCCCATCCTCACCGGCGTTGGAGCAGCGCATGACATCCACCTTCCCGGACATCTCCATCAGTACGGACCGGCTGGTGCTGCGCCCGTTCGACGCCCAGGACGTGCCCGCGCTCGCCGAGATGATGAGCGACGAACTCGTCACCGCCTGGACCTCCGCGCCCCACCCCTACACCACCGCCGAGGCCCGCGACTGGGCACTGCGCCGGGCACCCGCCGAGCGCACCCAGGGCCGCGGAATCGTCTTTGCGGTCACCGAGTTCCTCACCCACCGCCTCGTCGGCTGCGTGCATCTGCACCACACCGACTGGCGCACCCTCTCCGCCGAGGTCGGCTATGTCGTCGCCCCCTGGGCCCGCGGTGAGGGCTACGCCTGCGAATCCGTGCTCGCGGTCGCCGAATGGCTCTTCCGCGACCAGCGGTTCGAGCGCCTCGAACTGCGCACCGCCGCCGACAACACCGCCTCCCAGCAGGTCGCCCAGAAGATCGGCTGCATCAGCGAGGGAGTCCTGCGCAACGCCTGGATAGGCCGCGGCCGCACGGCCGACGGCGGCTGGACGGAGATCCGCAGCGACCTCATCGTCTGGAGCCTGCTCCCCGAGGACCTCGACGAGGTCCGCGAACAGCACGCCGGCGGCCCCGGCTACGCGGGCGCCTTCCACGACTGGCGCTGAACCGGCGCGCGGCCCGGCCGGACACACCGGCCCGTACGACCGCACGCGCCCGCCCCGAACCGTCCGCGCGCCCTTGGGCCCGGACCGGGCGGGGTAACCTCACCCTGCCCACGCGTGTGTGGGCCCCGACCCGCGACAGACGAGCCCCAGGAGACTGACGACGATGGCCGACCGGGTCACGGTGATCGGGTGGGACGGCTCACCGCTGACGGACACGGCCCGATCGGCCCTGGCCGCCGCCACCTTGGTGGCAGGCGCGGGACACCACCTGGCACTGCCCGAGATCCCGCCCACGGCCGAGCGCGTCAGGCTCGGCAGCGTCGACCTCGCCGCCCGCCGCATCGCCGGACACCGCGGCTCCGCCGTGGTCCTGGCCGACGGCGACCCCGGCTTCTTCGGCGTCGTACGCGCCCTGCGCGCCCCCCAGCACGGCCTGGAGGTCGAGGTCGTGCCCGCTGTCTCCGCCGTCGCCACCGCCTTCGCCCGCGTGGGCATGCCCTGGGACGACGCCCAGGTCGTCGTCGCCCACAGCCGCGACCTGCGGCGCGCCGTCAACGTCTGCCGGGCCCACACCAAGGTCGCCGTCCTCACCTCGCCCGGCGCCGGACCCGCCGAACTCGCCCTCCTCCTCGGACCCGTCCACCGCACCTTCGTCATCTGCGAGGAACTGGGCACCGCCCGCGAGCAGGTCACCGTCCTCACCTCCGACAAGGTCCCCGACCACACCTGGCGCGACCCCAACGTCGTCATCGTCATCGGCGGTGCCGGCCCCGGCACCGCCGAGCCCGCGGGCCAGGGCTGGGGCGTCACCCGGCAGCGCACCGCGGGCGGCTGGATCGCCGGCCGCGACCCCGGCTACCCCCCGGCCGTGCGCGGCTGGGCCCTGCCCTCCGACGCCTACGGCACGGACCTCGGCGAAGGGGAGTCCGCCGAACTGCGCGCCGCCCAACTGGCCCGGCTCGGGCCCCGGGTGGGCGACCTCGTCTGGGACATCGGCTCCGCGAGCGGCGCCGCGTCCGTCGAGGCCGCCAGGTTCGGCGCCGCCGTCATCGCCGTCGACCGCGACCCGGACGCCTGCGCCCGCACCACCGCCGCCGCCCGCCGCTACGGCGTACAGCTCCAGGTCGTCCACGGCACCGCGCCGCACGTCCTGGAGGGCCTCCCCGAGCCCGACGTCGTCCGCGTCGGCGGCGGGGGAGCGCCCGTCGTCGCCGCGTGCGCCGCCCGCAGGCCCGAGCGGATCGTCGCCCACGCCGCGACCCGCGACGAGGCCGAGGCCATCGGCCGGGCGCTCGCCGAAGGCGGTTACGCGGTGGAGTGCGCGCTGCTCCAGGCCGTCGAGCTCGACACCGCCGCCTGGACCGAGCGCGAGCGCGCCGTGGCCTTTCTCCTGAGTGGCCGCCACACCCACCTGTGAGCCCCGCTCGCCGGGCGGAGGGTAGGGTTGCGGATCGTTGTACCGCCCTTCGGTGTCCGACACCACAGTCGTCAATGTCCCGAACGTTCCCTCCTTTTGGCGGGAGCACGGCAAGGTAGGGGCGGGCGACATGCAACGTGCCGCGAGGCACGGACGCTCGTTCTTGACTATGGGCGTGAGCGGTTGGAAGGAGCACTACCGATGGGCGAGGGGTACGCATGACCGACACCGGCCAGTTCCCGGGCGAGGGACAGCCGGAGAACGCAGGCGAGCTTCCCGGCCCCTCGTTCCCCGCGGATCCCGTCGCCCCCGCCGACCCCGGCGCCCCGGCCGCCTACACCTTCCTGGACCACGGGGGTGAGGCGGACGGCGCCGAGGAGGACGACCTCCTGCTGATGCCGGGCGCCCAGGGCGCCTGGATGGAGCAGCCCGCGGTCCAGGGCGGTACGCACGAGAGCGGCGGCCGCGACACCGGCTCCGTCGACTACGGCGATGTCAGGCAGCCGCCCGCGCCCGCCGCTCCGGCGGCCCCCGCGGCCCCGCGCCGCCCCCTGCACATGGGGCCGCCCGTGCCCGACCCCACCGGCGGCGTCGTGCGCTCCCTCGCCGACCGCGGCCCGGCGGCCCCGCACCAGGCACCCGCGCCGGGCCGGGCCGTGCCGCCCGTGACGCCCGGTCAGGGCCCCGAATACCTCGACGTCCCGCAGGACGGCGCGGACCTCCCGCAGGTCCCGCGCCTCGGCGAGGTGCCGCAGCAGCAGCCGGGCACCTGGGACGCGCAGCCGCAGCACATGACCGCGCAGCCCCCGGCCGCGTCCGCCGCCGAGGCCGTCGCCGAACCCGCGGCCCAGGCCGCGCCCGCGCCCGTCGCGGAGCCCCTCGCGGCTCCCGCCGTCGCCTTTGTGCCGGCGCAGAGCACCGCCACGCACCCGGCCGACACCGGTCACGGGATAGTCGCCGACGGCTCCGGACACACCGCGCCGGGCACGGAGGCCACCGCCGCCGAGCAGACCCCCGCCGAACACCCGGTCGTCACCCCGCAGCAGGCCGCCGCCCCGGCGGTGGCACAGGACGAGCCCGTGGCCGCCCCGGCACCCGTCGAGGTGTCTGCCGAGGCGCCGGCCGCCCCGCCTGTCGAGGCGTCCGCTGATGTGACGTCAGCCGCCGTGGCCCCGCAGCCGGCCGCCGAGCCGGAGGCGCCCGCTCCCCAGGCCGCTCCCCAGCCCGTCGTCACCGCTGTCGCGGAGGCCGCGCCCGCGCCGGCGGAGACGCCCCAGGCCGCGCCCGCCGAGGCGCACTTCACGCCCGAACCGCAGCCGGCGGCGCCCGTGGAGCCCGTCCAGGAGGCCGCGCGGCCCGCGCCCGTACCGCAGGAGCAGCCGCCCGCCGAGGCCCACCAGGCGTTCGCGAACCCTGGTTCCGGCGAGCAGATCCCCGCCGCCGCGGCGCCGGTTGCCGACAGCGCGCAGCCCGCCCCGGCCGCCGCCGAGGGCACTGCCGTCCCCGAGGCTCCTGTTGTCGCCGAGCACGCCGCCGCAGGGAACGCTGTGGCCGAAACCGCCGTGGCCGAAACCGCTGTCGTCACCGAGGCGGCCGCGGAGCCGACCCCGGCACCGGAGGCTCCGGCCGGGGTCGCGCGGCCCGCGCCGGTCGTCGTGGACGCGCCCGCACCCGCAGACGCCGGTTTTGGACAGCAGGTTCCCCTCGCGGCCCCGCTTTCCGAGGAGGCCCCGGCCGCAGCTCCCGAGCAGCAGGTCCAGGAGGCCCCCGTCGTCGCCGAGGCCGTGGAGCCCGCCCCGGCCGCTCCCGTGCCGGCCGTCGCCCCCGAGCCACAGGCGGCACCGGCCGAACAGGCCGCACCGGCCCCCGAGCCCGCTGTCCAGGAGCCGCGGCCCGCCGCGGCCGAGGCGCCCGTCGAGGCCGTCGTCCAGCAGGCCCCCGCGCCCGCGCAGGACGCCGCGCCGCAGGAGCAGGTCTCCGAGGACGTGCTCCTCGTCCCCCGCCCGCAGGACACGCTGGTCACGCAGACCACGGCCGTCGCGGAGGACACGGCGGTCACGCACGTCGCCGTCCCCGCGCCCGCCGAGCCGCAGCCCGTACCGGCCGAGGCCCCCGCGCCCGAGGCCGCGGAGCCCGTAGCCGCGCAGGAGGAGCAGCCGGCGCCCGCCGCCGTGCACATCCCCGCCCCGCAGCAGGAGCCGGTCCCCGCCGCCGAGCCCGTGGCCGTCCCCGCGCCGCGCACCGCCGACGCCGAGGCGGCGCACGCCGACCCCGCGCGGCCCGCTCCGGCCTCGGAAGAGGCACCGGAAGAGGTGTACGAGGAGCCCGCGGGCCCCGCCGCCGTCGGCTACGGCGACGCCGAGCGCGCCGCCGTGCACCGCGTGATGCGGGAACGGCGCGACATCCGCAAGGGCTTCCGCACCGACCCCGTCCCGCACGAGGTGCTGCTGCGCGTCCTGGAGGCCGCGCACACCGCGCCGAGCGTCGGGCACTCCCAGCCCTGGGACTTCGTCGTCATCCGCTCCGCCGAGACCCGGCAGGCGATGCACGAGCTGGCGGCGCGTCAGCGCGACGCGTACGCGAAGTCCCTCCCCAAGGCGCGGGCCAAGCAGTTCAAGGAACTGAAGATCGAGGCCATCCTCGACACCCCCGTCAACATCGTCGTCACCGCCGACCCCACCCGCGGCGGCCGCCACACCCTCGGCCGGCACACCCAGCCGCAGATGGCGCCGTACTCCTCCGCGCTCGCCGTCGAGAACCTCTGGCTCGCCGCGCGTGCCGAAGGACTCGGCGTCGGCTGGGTCAGCTTCTTCGACGAGCGGGAGATGGTGCGCGAACTCGGGCTGCCCGAGCACCTGGAGGTCGTCGCCTATCTGTGCGTCGGCTACGTCGACGAGTTCCCCGACGAGCCCGAACTGATGCAGGCCGGCTGGTCCAAGCGCCGCCCGCTGTCGTGGGTCGTGCACGAGGAGACGTACGGGCGGCGCGCGCTGCCCGGCGAGGACCCGCACGACCTGCTCTCGGAGACCCTGCGCGGCATCCGGCCGCTGGACGCCAAGGCGCTCGGCGAGGCGTGGGAGCGCCAGAAGCGGATGACCAAGCCGTCCGGCGCGCTCGGCATGCTGGAGATCATCTCCGCGCAGCTGTGCGGCCTCTCCCGCAAGTGCCCGCCGCCGATCCCGGAGCCCGCCGCCGTGGCGATCTTCGCGGGCGACCACGGGGTGCACGCCCAGGGCGTCACGGCGTGGCCGCGGGAGGTCACCTCGCAGATGGTCGCCAACTTCCTGGGCGGCGGCGCCGTGTGCAACGCCTTCGCCAACCAGGTCGGCGCGGAGGTCTGCGTCGTCGACGTCGGCGTCGCGGGCGACCTCCCCAGCACCCCCGGCCTGCTCCCGCGCAAGATCCGGCCCGGCACGAGCGACTTCACGACCGGCGCCGCGATGACCCGAGAAGAGGCGCTGCGCGCCGTCGAGGTGGGCATCGAGACGGCCCGCGACCTCGTCGCGGCGGGCAACAAGGCGCTGCTGACGGGCGAGATGGGCATCGCCAACACCACCGTGTCGGCCGCCCTCATCGCCGTCTACACCGAGGCGGACCCCGCCGAGATCACCGGCCGGGGCACGGGCATCAACGACGAGATGCACGCCCGCAAGGTCGACGTCGTCCGGCGCGCACTCGAACTCCACCAGCCGGACCCGAAGGACCCGATCGGCGTGCTCGCCGCGGTCGGCGGCCTGGAGCACGCCGCGCTCGTCGGCCTGATCCTGGGCGGCGCGTCGCTGCGCACGCCGGTGATCCTGGACGGCGTGAGCGCCGGGGCGGCCGCGCTGGTGGCGCGGGCCATCGCCCCGGAGGCGCTGGCCGCCTGCATCGCGGGACACCGCAGCGCGGAGCCGGGCCATGTCGCGGCCCTGACCAAGCTGGGCCTGCGCCCGCTGGTCGACCTCGACCTCCGCCTCGGCGAGGGCACGGGGGCGCTGCTGGCTCTGCCGGTCGTGCAGAGTGCCGCGCGGGCGATGCATGAGGTGGCCACCTTCGATACGGCCGGGGTCACCGAGAAGGGCTGAGCTCTTTCCCGGGGCTGTGCGGGCGCTCCGCGGTGCGGGGCGCCCCACGGGGATGGGGCTTGAGCCCGTCTGGCGGCTGTCGGTTGTGTGTGGCTGCTCGCGCAGTTCTCCGCCCTCCTGGCGGTGCTTGGCGCGTGCCGCTGGTCGTGCCCACCGGGGTGGGACATGAGGGCGGGGCGCGTCTGCGGGGTGTGTGTGGTTGCTCGCGCAGTTCCCCGCGCCCCTGACGGTGCTCGGCGGGTGCCGGGGGGTGCGCCGACTCGGGTGGGGTGTGAGGCCGGCTCGCGTCCGTCAGTTGTGTACGGCTGGTCGCGCCGCTCCCCGCGCCCCCTATGGGGCGCGGTACCCCGAACAGCTCGTCCGGCGCTTGCGGACGCGGCCGGAGGCCCCCGCACGCGGCAATGGCGGGGCTCGCAGGCGGCCTCCGCCGTTGGCTGTGACACAGGGGAAACCGGAGCGCGGCCGAGCGCCGATGGGGGAGCCCATAGAGTGTCACCAGCACTCTGACCAGCAGCTCCGGAGGAGATCATGGCCCCGCACGCGCGCAGCGAAAGCGCATACCCCGTCGGACTGCGCCTCTCCGGCCGACGCGTCGTCGTCCTCGGCGCGGGGCAGGTCGCCCAGCGCCGGCTCCCCGCCCTCCTCGCGGCCGGCGCGGACGTGCTGCTGATCTCCCCGTCCGCCACCCCCTCCGTCGAGGCGCTGGCCGAGACGGGCGGGTTCCGCTGGGAGCGCCGCCGCTATCAGGACGGCGACCTGGACGGCGCCTGGTACGCCCTGATCTCCACCGACGACCCCGCCGCCAACGAAGCGGCCTCCGCCGAGGCCGAGGCCCGCCGCGTCTGGGCCGTCCGCAGCGACGACGCCGACGCGGCCACCGCCTGGACCCCGGCCACCGGCCGCAGCGAAGGCGTCACCGTCGCCGTGCTGACCGGCCAGGACCCGCGCCGCTCCGCCGCCGTGCGCGACGCCATCGTCGAGGGCCTGCGCGACGGCTCCCTCGCCGCCCCGCACTACCGCGCGCCCGCCGCCTCCTCCGGCGGCACCGGCAGCGTCGCCCTCGTCGGCGGCGGCCCCGGCGACCCCGACCTGATCACCGTGCGCGGCCGCAGGCTGCTCGCGGAGGCGGACGTGGTCATCGCCGACCGCCTCGGCCCCCGCGACCTCCTCGACGAACTCCCGCCGCACGTCGAGGTGATCGACGCGGCGAAGATCCCGTACGGCCGGTTCATGGCCCAGGAGGCCATCAACAACGCCCTCGTCGAGCACGCCCGCGCCGGGAAGAACGTGGTCCGGCTGAAGGGCGGCGACCCCTACGTCTTCGGCCGCGGCATGGAAGAGGTCCAGGCGCTGGCCGACCAGGGCATCCCCTGCACCGTCGTACCCGGCATCTCCTCCACCATCAGCGTGCCCGCCGCCGCCGGGATCCCGGTCACCCACCGGGGCGTGGCCCACGAGTTCACCGTCGTCAGCGGCCACGTCGCCCCCGACGACGAGCGCTCCCTCGTCGACTGGGCCGCCGTCGCCAAGCTGCGCGGCACCCTCGTGCTGCTGATGTCGGTGGAGAACATCGGCGCCATCGCCGCCACCCTCGTCCAGCACGGCCGACCCGCCGGGACTCCCGTCGCGGTGATCCAGGAAGGCACCACCGCCGCCCAGCGCCGCGTCGACGCGACCCTCGCCACCGCGGGGGAGCGGATCGCGGCGGAGGGCATACGCCCCCCGGCCGTCATCGTGGTCGGCGACGTCGTGACGGTCGGCCCGGAACCCCGCGGCTGACCCGCGGCACCAACGAGGACCAGGACACAGCATGGCCGAGCTCATCACCATCGACGACCCCGCCGACCCCCGGCTCCACGACTACACGGGCCTCACCGACGTCGAGCTGCGCCGCAGGCGCGAGCCTGCCGAGGGGCTCTTCATCGCCGAGGGCGAGAAGGTCATCAGGCGCGCCGGGCAGGCCGGATACGCGATGCGGTCCATGCTGCTCACGGCCAAGTGGGCGGACGTCATGCGGGACGTCATCGAGGCCGCCGACGCCCCCGTCTACACCGTCACCCCCGAACTCGCCGAGCGGGTCACCGGCTACCACGTCCACCGCGGCGCCCTCGCCTCCATGGCGCGCAAGCCGCTCCCGGACGCGGGCACGCTGCTGCGAGGCGCCCGGCGCGTCGCGGTCCTCGAAAGCCTGGTGGACCACACGAACATCGGCGCGATCTTCCGCAGCGCTGCGGCACTCGGCATGGACGCCGTCCTGCTCTCCCCGGACTGCGCCGACCCGCTCTACCGGCGTTCCGTGAAGGTCTCCATGGGCGCCGTCTTCTCCGTGCCCTACGCCCGCCTGGAGAGCTGGCCGCAGGACCTGGAGACGGTCCGGGCCGCCGGGTTCAAGGTGCTGGCCCTCACCCCGGCCGAGAAGGCCGTCTCGATGGACACCGCCGCCCCGCACCGCCTCGACCGGGTGGCGCTCATGCTCGGCGCGGAAGGTGACGGCCTGTCCGCCCGGGCCCTGCGGGCCGCCGACGAGTGGGTCCGCATCCCCATGGCCCACGGCATCGACTCCCTCAACGTCGGCGCGGCCGCGGCCGTGGCCTTCTACGCCGTGACGGCGGGCCGTCCGGAGAGCTGACTCCCCGGACGGGACGTCAGGAAGAGCCCGGAGCCGACGGCACGTCACCAGGCGGCACCGCCGGGCCCTGTGACGTCACGGGCACCCGGGGGAGCTCACCCATGCTGTGCGCGGGGGCCTGGCAGCTCTGCGCCAGCGCGATGCCCAGCGTGACCAGCAGCGTCACCACGACGAAGACCGTCAGGCGCTGTCGCAGCAGCCGCCGGTCCGGCCCCGGCCGCCGGGCGCCGGACCCCGTCCGCGCACCGGGCCGCGCCCCGCCGCGCGCGGTGCCACGCGGCCCGCCCGGCCGGCCCGCCGGCCGCGGGACCGCGGGGCGCGCCGGACCGCCGGACTGGCGTGGCGGCTGCGGGCGCGGCGTGTGTGCCTGGACCGTACGCCGCTCGGTGCGCTGCTCCGCGTACTCCGCGGCCCGCCGGCCCGAGGGGCGCTCGGGCTCCCGCCGCACCGGCGGATGCCTGCCGTCCGTCACGCCGTGCGCCTCGCGTGCCGCGATCTCCTTCAGCCGCAACGACAGCTGGAGCGTGCTCGGCCGTTCCTCGGGATCCTTGGCCAGGCACGCGTGCACCAGCGGCGCCAAGGCGTCCGGCACGGCCATGAGCTGCGGTTCCTCGTGCACGACGCGGTAGAGCATGACCTCCGAACTGCCCTGGCCGAACGGCGAGTCCGCCATCGAGGCGTACGCGAGCGTCGCCCCCAGCGCGAAGACGTCCGTCGCGGGCGTCACGGCGGCGCCGCGCACCTGCTCGGGCGCCAGGAAGCCGGGCGAGCCGACCGCCGTACCGACGTGCGTCAGCGTGCTCGCCCCGGTCGCCCAGGCGATGCCGAAGTCGATGATGCGGGGGCCCTTGGGCGACAGCAGGATGTTCGACGGCTTCAGGTCGCGGTGCACCACCCCCGCGTCGTGCACGGCCAGCAGACCTTCGGCCAACGCCGCCCCGATGGAGGCGGTCTGAGCCGCCGACAGCGGCCCCTCCTCGTTCACCTTGTCGTGCAGCGAGGGGCCCGGTACGTACTGCGTGGCGAACCACGGGCGGTCCGCGTCCAGATCGGCGGCCACCAGCCGTGCCGTGCACCCGCCGCGGATCCGCCGGGCCGCCTGCACCTCGCGCGCGAACCGCGACCGGAACTCCTGGTCCTCGGCCAGGTCCGGCCGGATCACCTTGAGCGCCACCCGCTGCCCGCGCCGGTCGGAGCCGAGGTACACCACGCCCATGCCGCCCGCGCCCAGCCGGCGGTGAAGCCGGAACGAGCCGACGACACGCGGGTCCTCGCGCCGGAGCCGCATCATCGCCATCTTCATCCCCGCTGCCCGGTCCGTCTGACGTGCCCAGCTTACGGATTGCCGGGCGCACGCGCTGATAGGCCGCGCATGCGTCGGCGACCGGTTTGCCGGAGACCCGGGGAATCCCCGACGCCCGGTCCCAGGGAGCGGGTTGCTTCCCGCCAAGGTGGTCGCGATCCCCCAAGCGGCGGCCGGACAGCGGGGATTGGGCGGCTTGCCGGCCCGTCGGACGCGGTCCCCGCGGGCCCGGCGGACGCGGCCGGGGCGTGCGTGGCGGCCACCGGCGGGGGAGGGGAAAAAATGAAGATCAGTCAGCTGTGGCACGCATCGGAAGTGAGCGAAGTCACGCCCACGGCGGGCGTGCGGGCCCCGCGCGCCCCTTCCGGGAAGACCCTGGGGCCCGGCCCGCCGGTCTCCAACCAGAGGAGTAGCCGCCCCGGGCCGCTCATCCTCCGGGAGGCCCGCCAATCGGTACGAGGGCATGACGCTCCCGCGGCCCCCCGCGCCTAGGGTTTGAGGAAGAGCGGCGGGTGTTGCACTCGTCCCCCGAGGTCAGACGCCCGCCGCTCGTCGATCACGGCAGGCGTGACCGGCGGCAGAGGGACGCACGGCGGGAGAGGGTCATGGCGGAGACCGCGGGACGTTCGGTCATCCGGGCACACGCCCAGCGGGCCGTCGACGCCTTCGGCCCCCGTCCGTCCGGCACCCGCCACCCCCTCGTCGCGGCGGCCATGGTGCTGCCCCTCGCGGGATTCCTCGCCGTGATCTTCGGCGGCTGGGACGCCGTCGTCGTACAAGCGTCGTCCGTGGCCGGAATGCTGGGGCGCTGAGGCGCCCCGGGCCCGGGAGAGCGGCCCGGGCCGGGGACAGGACCGGCTGATCAGCCCCGTGGGGACGGGGGAACGGCGGACGGCACGAGGGGCCGGGCACCTGGGGAGGTGCCCGGCCCCTCGCGCGTTCCGGCAGGGAAATCAAGAACACGAGAGCACGGAAAACGGCCGGAGGCCGGAGCTCGAAGCCCCGGCCTCCGGCCGATCGGTGTGCGCGATACTGGGATTGAACCAGTGACCTCTTCCGTGTCAGGGAAGCGCTCTCCCGCTGAGCTAATCGCGCGGGGAGATCCATGCGGATCTCGGTGGACGATACTGGGATTGAACCAGTGACCTCTTCCGTGTCAGGGAAGCGCTCTCCCGCTGAGCTAATCGTCCGGGATGCTGCTGCGTGCGCGATACTGGGATTGAACCAGTGACCTCTTCCGTGTCAGGGAAGCGCTCTCCCGCTGAGCTAATCGCGCGGGAAGGTCCGTGCGGACCTTGGTGGACGATACTGGGATTGAACCAGTGACCTCTTCCGTGTCAGGGAAGCGCTCTCCCGCTGAGCTAATCGTCCTTGGAGGTGGAGACGGGATTTGAACCCGTGTAGACGGCTTTGCAGGCCGTTGCCTCGCCTCTCGGCCACTCCACCAGGAGTGCGGGGGTTCGGGAAGATCCCCCAGACTGCGAGCGGACGACGAGACTCGAACTCGCGACATCCACCTTGGCAAGGTGGTGCTCTACCAACTGAGCTACGTCCGCAGTGTCTGTCCGTTTCGCTTCCGCGTCCCGGCGACGTGTTGAACTCTAGCGGATTCCAGCGCCAGCTCAAATTCCGTTTCCGCAGCGTGCTGCGCTGATTGTCCGCCCAGGCCACCCGGCGTGGCCCCGCCATAGACTCGTTGACGTGCACAGCTCCCCTCCGGTGTCCCTCCCGATGGCCCGCTTCGGCGGCCTCCTAGCCACCGATCTCCGCGATGTCACCCGTGACCCGGCAGCCCTGGACTCCACGGGCTGGTGGGCGGTGGTCGCGGACTTCGAGGGAGGACTGCTGTGCGCCCGCTTCGCGGACGTACGGCCCGCCCCCGTCCCCACGGCGGTCCCGGGCCGCTGGCACGGCCCCGCGCGCGAGGACTGGACGTCCTCCCTGGACCGGGCCGCCTACGTCGCGGGCGTGCGCCGCGTCCGCGAGCACATCGCGGCCGGCGAGGTCTACCAGGCCAACCTCTGCCGCGTCCTCAGCGCGCCCCTGCCGGAGGCCGCCGACGGCACCCCCGCCGACATCGACGCCCTGACCGCCCTCCTCGCCCACGGCAACCCCGCCCCCTACGCGGGCACCATCCGCCTCCCCGCCCACGGCGTGGAGGTCGCGACCGCCTCCCCGGAGCTCTATCTGCGCCGCAGCGGCCGCACGGTGGAGTCCGGGCCGATCAAGGGCACCGGCCGCACCGCGGCGGACCTGCTGGAGAAGGACCACGCCGAGAACGTCATGATCGTGGACCTCGTCCGCAACGACCTCGGGCGCGTCTGCGCCACCGGATCCGTGACCGTGCCCGCGCTCTGCGCGGTCGAGCCGCACCCCGGCCTCGTCCACCTCGTCTCCACCGTCCGCGGCACCCTCGCCGACGGCGCCGGATGGGCCGGGCTCTTCGCCGCGACCTTCCCGCCCGGCTCGGTCACCGGCGCCCCCAAGTCCAGCGCCATGGACATCATCCGGTCCCTGGAGACCGCGCCCCGCGGCCCCTACTGCGGCGGCGTCGGCTGGGTCGACGCCGACCGCGGCACCGGGGAACTCGCCGTGGGCATCCGCACCTTCTGGATCGACCGCACCACCCGCCCCACCCTGCGCTTCGGCACCGGCGCCGGGATCACCTGGGGCTCCGACCCCGAGCGGGAGTGGGCCGAGACCGAACTGAAGGCGTCCCGCCTGCTCGCGATAGCGTCGGGCACACACCAGCCGCTCGGAGGGACGAAACGGTGACGATCTGGCTCAACGGTTCCCTGCACGACGAGGACAGTGCCCGCGTCTCGGTCTTCGACCACGGGCTGACGGTCGGCGACGGCGTCTTCGAGACGCTCAAGGCCGTCCACGGGCGCCCCTTCGCCCTGACCCGCCACCTCACCAGGCTGACCGCCTCCGCCCGCGGCCTCGGCCTGCCCGCACCCGACCTCGACGAGGTGCGCCGGGCCTGCGCGGCGGTGCTCGACGCCAGCCCCATGCCGCTCGGCAGGCTCCGGATCACCTACACCGGCGGCCTCGCCCCCCTCGGCTCCGACCGCGAGGACACCACCCCCACCCTCGTCGTCGCCCTCGGCCCGGTCACCCGGCGGGCCGACACCACCACCGCCGTCACCGTCCCCTGGACCCGCAACGAACGCGGCGCGCTCGCCGGGCTCAAGGCCACCTCGTACGCCGAGAACGTCGTCGCCCTCGCCCGCGCCCGCGAACACGGCGCCACCGAGGCCCTCTTCGCCAACACCGTCGGCGACCTCTGCGAGGGCACCGGCTCCAACGTCTTCGTCGTCCTCGACGGGGAACTCCACACCCCGCCCCTCGCCTCCGGCTGCCTCGGCGGGATCACCCGCGCCCTCGTCCTGGAGTGGGCCGGCGCCAAGGAGACGACCCTGCCCGCCGACGTCCTGGACCGCGCCGAGGAGGTCTTCCTGACCTCCACGCTGCGGGACGTCCAGGCCGTCAGCGCCGTCGACGGCCGGTCCCTGCCCGCCGCCCCCGGCCCGGTGACCGCCAAGGCCGCGCGGATCTTCGAGGAGCGGTCGGCGGCGGACATCGATCCGTAAAGCCCGTGACGTAGGGGCGCGGGGCAGGTACAAAAAACCCGTGACCACCACCCTGCGCCCCACCGCACCCGAACAGCGCACCGCCGCCGGAGTCCGGTCCCGGTCGTACGAGGTCTGTGTCAACAGCAGACCCGTCGGCCGCATCGACCTGGCCACCGACGACCGGTTCGGTCCCCGGGCCGGCCGGATACTCCGGCTGGGGATCGACGAACGGGACCGGCACCGCGGGCGCGGCACCGTGGCCGCCCTCGCCGCCGAGGAGGTCCTGCGCGGCTGGGGATGCGAAAGCGTCGAGGTGTCCGTACCCGCGGACGCCGGGGTGGCCCTCGGGCTCGCCGGCGCGCTGGGCTACGCCGAGCGCAACCGCAACATGACCAAGGCGCTCACCGCCACCGCGCCCCGGCTGCCCGAGGGCGCCGAGGGGCGGCGGATGACCGAGGCCGAATTCAGGCCCTGGGCCGAGCGCGGGCGGGAGCACTACGCGCAGAGCTGGATCGACCGCGGCGTGCCCGCCGACCTGGCGCACGCCAAGTCCCTGGCCGACCACCGCAAGCTCCTCCCAGACGGCCTGGACACCCCGGACGCGGCGCTGCGGGTCCTCACCCACCGCGGCACCCCGGTCGGCACGCTCTGGGTCGGCCGCCTGCGCGAGCCGGAAGCCTACGTTTTCGACGTCGAGGTCGCCGAGGACCACCGGGGGAGGGGGCACGGCCGCTCACTCATGCTGCTGGCAGAGGCGGAGGCGCTTGCCGCCGGGGCGGCGGCACTGGGTCTGAACGTCTTCGCGGGCAACGCGGTCGCTTTGCGGCTGTACGAGTCGCTGGGCTACCGGAACACGGAGCTCCACTTCTCGAAGCGGTTGCTGTAGCGGGTGCGAGGGCTCTCTGCCGGCCGTTGCCGCCCGCGGCGCTTTGTTCCCCTGCCCCGCCCCTTCCCGGCTGCGTCCGATATGCGGCCGCCGTGTGAGGGGCAAGCCCCCAGACCCCCAGCAGCGCGTGAAGGTCGCTCCTGCCGCAGGCGGCAACGGCGGGTCAGCCGGGGGGCTGGGGCACGAGCCCCAGTTCGGGAAGGGGCGGGGCTGGGGAAAAGCCCGCCGCGGGCGCCGGCGCGCCCTCGCCGCTAAGCCGCGAGCAAGCCGTCCACGATCTCCTCGACCCGCGCCCGCAGCCCCTCCTGCGACTTGCTGCCATCCAGAAGCTCGCCACCGATGACATACGTCGGCGTGCCCTTCACACCGATCGCCTTGCCCTCCGCCTGGTCCGCGTCGACGATCAGCAGGTGGCGGCCGTCGATCAGCGCCGTGTCCACCTCGTCGGCGTCCAGGCCCAGCTCGCCCGCCACCTCGACGAGCAGCTCGTCGCCCCGGGCGGCCAGCTCCTCCGCACGGGCCAGTACCGCCTCCGCGTACGGCCAGCCCTTACCCTGCTCGGCGGCCTCCTCGGCGGCCTGCGCGGCCGCGTAGGAGTGCTTGTGCTTCTCCAGCGGGAAGTGCCGCAGGCGGATGTCCAGCCGGTCGCCGTAGTGCTCGCGCAGGGCGAGCAGGTCGGTGAGGGCCGTACGGCAGTCCGGGCACTGCAACTCGCACCAGACGTCGAGGGTGGCACGCGCGGTGGTGCCGGTGTCGGTATCGCTCATGGGGCCAGTCTCCCAGCCGGGGTGGCCCCAGGGCGCGTCAGCCCTGGGGAGGAGCGCGCCCCCGAGATGCCCCCCAGATCTCCCGGAGTCCCCGGCCGGCCGTGGCCGATGCGGCGCGGCCCGGTGCAGGATGGAAGGAGGCGCCCCGCCCGGGGAGCCCCCGCGCAGCGCGAGAAGCAGGAGGAGCAGGATGCTGGCCTCGACGATCTGTGCCACGGCGGTGTCCGTGGCCGGCCTGGGCATCGCGGCGCTCACGGCGTACCGCAAGCGCTTCCTCGCCGCGACCCGAATAGCAGCGTTCGCCCTCGTCCCGGTCGGCCTGGCCATGACGGGGATCCTGCGGTGGCTCACCGGCCTGGTCTTCGACCCCGGCGTCTGGCTGGGCTTCGGCGTGCTGGCGCTCTCGGCCGTGCTCTTCATGATCACCAGAGCGGTGGAGCAGCGGCGCGGGGCCGACGGCGGCAAGGCCGGCCGCAAGGAGCGCAAGGCCGCCGCGGCGGCCGCGAGCCGCGAGGCACTGGCCCCCGGCGCCTCCGCTCCGTCATTGGACCCGTCGCGCACGGTGACCCGACCTCAGGCCAAGGGCGAGCGGGCGGGCGGAGCTGACGACTTCTCGGATATCGAGGCCATTCTGAAAAAGCACGGCATTTAGCGAACCCGCCCCGGCCGCCGCCCACTTGTCGATCCGTCAGATATGGATGCTCCGGGCGACGGAATCCGGACCCGGTGAAGCGGGTTTTCGCGCCCGCTCCCCAATTCCCCGACCCGATTTTCCGTGCGTTATTCCGGCCTTCTTCGCACGCCTCTACGGAAGGGGCGCCTCCGTCAGCCCGTGGCTTCCTTGCGGCGGGCCCGGTACGCCGCGACGTGGAGCCGGTTCCCGCAGGTGCGCCCGTCGCAGTAGCGGCGCGAGCGGTTGCGGGAGAGGTCCACGAAGGCGCGCCCGCAGTCCGGCGCCTCGCAGCGCCGCAGCCGCTCCCGTTCGCCCGCCACCACGAGGAAGGCCAGTGCCATCCCGCCGTCCGCCGCGAGGTGATCGGCCAGGGAGGCGCCCGGCGCGAAGTAGTGCACATGCCAGTCGTAGCCGTCGTGATCGGTCAGCCGGGGCGTCGTGCCGGCCTCGGCCACCAGGGCGTTCAGCAGCTCCGCCAGCGCCGTCGAATCCTCGGCCGCGAAAGCCAGTGCGAATCGCTCCCGCAGTGCCCGTACGGCCGCCAGATCCCGCTGCCCGAGTGCGCCGACCCCGCTGATGTCGTGCCGCTCGACGAACTGCCGCAGCTCCGCGAGGCCGGCGAGCGTGTCCGCCGGCCCGCCCTCGGGCCCCGCGATCGCGGTGTTCACGAGGTCCACCACCGCGTCGAGCGCGCACCGGGTGTCGTGGTTGATCAGCACGGTTCGTTCGCTCCCTGGCCGAGGGGGGTTGGGGCGGCATGTGTTCGATCGGAGGACCGACTCTAGCGGCTCCACAACGCGACGGCGCCGTCGCCCGCGGTGGATCCGCGGTGACGGCGCCGTACGGCCCGCACTGTGCGAGGTTGCGCACCCGACCCCCCGAGTGGGCGGGCGCGCCGGTGTCAGCCCCGGCCCGGGCTCAGCTCTCGGCCAGGATGTGCGAGAGCTCCGTATCCAGGTCGAAGTGACGGTGTTCGGTGCCCGGCGGCACCGCGGCGTCGGTCCGCTTCAGGAACGACTCCAGGGCCCGCGCCGGGGCCTCCAGCAGGGCCTCGCCCTCGGGCGAGCTCAGGGCGATGCAGACGACGCCCTGACCGTGACTGCGGGACGGCCAGACACGGACGTCTCCGGTGCCGGTGGGCCGGTGCAGGCCCTCGGCGAGCAGATCTCTGGCGAAGACCCACTCGACCGTCTCTTCGGCTCCGGTGTGGAAGGTGGCGTGCACGGCATACGGATCGGCCGTGTCGTACCGCAGGCCTGCGGGAACAGGCAGTGAGGATTCGCTCGACACGACGAGGCGCAGGTGCAGCTCGCAGCTGACCGTGGTGTTCATAAGCGCCAGGGCCTTTCGCTCAGTGTGCGCTCGGGGATTCGCACGTCGGCGAAATCGACATGCCACCTACGGTGCCGTTGTAAACCCCTCTGACCGATTTAGGAGTGTTCGGATACCTCGTACGGCGGAGCCGTTCCCCGGCGAATACCGCCATTCCGGTGAGATCTGGTTCGGTCCGGTACGTTGGGGAGTATGAATGCGGAGAGTGACGAGCGGCGGCCCCGCGCGACGACGGCCGGCGATCGGGCCGAGGCACCCGCGCCCGGGGAGCGGACCACGGACCGGCCGCCGGCCCTCGGCTCCCGGGCCCCGCACTTCATCAGGCGCTCCCGCGCCCTGCACCTCAGCTGGCAGGCCGGGGTCTTCGTGGCCGGCCTCGCCGTGGTCGTGGCCGGCGTCATCATGCTGCCCCTGCCCGGCCCCGGCTGGCTGGTGATCTTCGCGGGCATGGCGATCTGGGCCACCGAGTTCGTCTGGGCGCAGCTCGTGCTTCGCTGGACCAGGCGCAAGGTCACCGAGGCAGCCCAGCGCGCCCTCGACCCCGCCGTCCGCAGACGCAATATCGCGCTCACCGTCACCGGACTCGCCGTCGCCGGCGTGCTCCTGGGCGTCTATCTGTCGCGGTACGGCATGACCATGCCCTGGAACGCCCGCCGCTGAGCCCCCGCCCCAGCCGGTACCGAACACCGTCTGACATGCGGTAATGTTTGCGGTGCGCCCGGGCGATTAGCTCAGCGGGAGAGCGCTTCGTTCACACCGAAGAGGTCACTGGTTCGATCCCAGTATCGCCCACACAGGACCGAGGGTCCGCGAGGTTCACCCCTTGCGGACCCTCGGTTTTTAGGTGTGTCCTGAGCCCATGCCCCTGCCGTCGGCACTGGCCGCCCCGAATCGGTACCGCTTCCGCGCCACGTGGACCTTCGCCGTCACCCCCGACGTCCTCTACGCCTGCCTGGAGATCCCGGAGGACTATCCCTCCTGGTGGCCGCAAGTGCGGGAGGCCAGGCGCGTCGGTGCCGACAGCGGCACCTTCCGGATCCGCTCCCTCCTGCCGTACGAGCTGGTCTTCACCGCCCACGACGCCAGCCGCGACCCCCTCGCGCGCACCCTGGAGATGACCATGGGCGGCGACCTGGAGGGCTGGGCCCGCTGGACCGTCCTGCCGTACGGCCGCACCGGCAGCCAGGCCCGCTTCGAGCAGGACGTCGAGGTGCGCAAACCCCTGATGAGGCGCTTCGCCATACCCGCGCGGCCGCTCTTCCTCGCCAATCACGCCTGGATGATGCGCGCCGGGCGGCGCGGGCTGCGCACCCGGCTGGAGGCCGGAGCCGACCGAATTTGATGAAGCGCCGCCACGGCCTGTATTGTTCAACCCGTTCCCGGGGGAGACCCCGAGACACACTCGGGCGATTAGCTCAGTGGGAGAGCGCTTCGTTCACACCGAAGAGGTCACTGGTTCGAACCCAGTATCGCCCACCCCGAGCAGGCCGGTGCGTCAACTGACGCACCGGCCTTGTGCGTTGACCGGCGGCCCGGCGACGGCTTGAGCGGCCCCCGCCGCCCCTCACGCCGCGGCGGGCAGCTCCGGCCGCAGCGGCCACGCCGGGTCGCACGCCTCCTCCGAGCCGTTGCGGGCGAACCACGCCTGGAGCCCCCGCGCCTGTGCCGCGTGCCACACCGCCTGCCGCTCGTGCAGCTCCGCCGGCGTCAGCCGCTCCAGCCGCGCCGCGAAACGACGGCCCACCGCCCGCACGAGCTCCAGCGAGGCCAAAGCGTCCGCGGCCGCGTCGTGCGCGCCCTCCAGCTCCACCCCGTAGTGCGCGCACAGATCCGTCAGCGTGCGACGGCCCTTGCGATAGCGGTCCAGATGCTTGTCCAGCACCCACGGATCCAGCACACACAGCGCGTTCGGCCCCAGATACCTCGCCAGTGTCGACGCCCGGTGCCGCCGCAATTCCCGGTCCAGCAACGTCAGATCGAACGGCGCGTTCATCACCACCAGGGGTATGCCGTGCGCCGACTGCTCGGCCAGGGCCCGCGCCACCTCCTCCATCACCGGCGCCGGCCAGCGCCCGTTCCGCTGGAGGTGCTCGTCCGTCAAACCGTGTATCGCTATAGCCCCCGGCGGCACAGGAACCCCCGGATCCACCAGCCAGCGCGTCACCAACGGCGTCGCCCCCTCCGACGACTGCACCACCAGCGCAGCCGAGACGATCCGGTCGTGCTCGACATCGACTCCCGTGGTCTCGGTGTCGAAAGCGGCGAGTGGTCCCTCGAACCAGCACATGTGCACAACTCCTCGCGCTTGTCTGCCGAATGGCGTGTTTTGGCCCTCCCCGCGAGGTGATACCCGGGTAATCCGCCACGCGAACCGCCCTTGTTTGCAGTGGAGTTGCAAAGGAGACAACACAGATGTACGGACCGCAGGGTCCGACGACGCCCGGAGGGATTCGGACATGGCCTTCCCGCAGCCCGAACGGGGCGGGCTGTCCCCCGCGAACGGGAGGCGAGACCGGCCGGAACCGTCCGCCCCCACGCGCGGCGCACTCGCCACCACCGCCTGCATGGAAACGCTCCAGGTCGGCTATCTGCACGCCGTCGCCGCGGCCGCCGGCTGCTCCCTGGCCCAGCCCTTCCCCGACTACGGCATCGACTGGCACGTCAGCCACAGCGCCCCCGGCCACACCGTCGACGACGAAGTCACCATCAAGGTCCAGCTCAAGGCCACCTACCAGCTGGCCCCCCGGCCCGCCGCCCGCCCGGCCAGACCTCCGGGCACCCGCCCCACCGACCTGCAGGGCGCCCGCCCGGCCGCCCCCACCTTCGCCTTCACCCTCGACAACGACCACCTGGCGAAGCTCGCCCGCACCCCCGTCTCGGTGCACAAGATCCTCGTCGTGATGATCGTGCCCCGCGCCCGCGACGACTGGCTCCGCGCCGAACACGAGGGCCTCGAACTGCGGCACTGCTGCTACTGGACCAACCTCGCGGGACACCCGGTGACCGGCAGGAACAGGACCACCGTGCGCATCCCGACCACACGCATCTTCGACGACCGCGCGCTCTGCGAGATCATGACGCGCGTCGGGGCGGGAGGGAGACCCTGATGCACCGGCCGAGCCACCGCTCCGCACGACCCCCCGTCCCGCCCGACCCCGCCGTCCTCGGCGCCCTGCTCGCCCGTCACGGCTGGCGGCGGCGCGGCGGCACCCCCGGCGCGTACAGCCGCTGGACCCCGCCCGACGGCACCGGCACCAGCCTGCTGCTCCCCGAGAGCCGCGGCTACCCCGACAGCGCCGACCTGCTCACCGAGGCACTCACCGCACTCGAACGCAGCCCCGACCCCTCCGCGCGCGACATCCTCCTCTCCCTGCGCGTGCCGGGCGACGAGATCCGCTGGCAGCGCGAGGTGCCCGACCCCGGGATACCGGCCGCCGTCTGGGCGGCCCAGGAGCGCTTACGGGCAGGGGCGCGCGCGATGCTGCTCGCCGCGGCCCTCGCCGCCCACGAACCGGCCGGCTATCACGGGGCCCGCCACCGCCGCCGCGCCGAGGCCGCCCTGGACCGGCTGCTCGTCGGACCCGCGCCCGGCGGCCGGGAGCTGACGGTCTTCGTCCCGGTCGGACCCGACGAACGGGACCGCACCGGCCGACCGGTCACCACCGCACTGCTCCGCGCCCTCTACGCGACCCGCGACGCCACCGACTACCAGCGCGCCACCGGCGGCCGGGAGGCGTTCGAGTCCGCCGTCGAGGCGGGGGTGTGCCAGGAGCTGACCGAGGCGATCATCACCCTGGTACGCGGCTCCGAGGGCATCCGGATGGATCTGCACTGGTCACCGGCGGCCGGTCCGCCCGAGGGCTTCGCCGCGCACCCCGAGCCGGTGGAGTTCTCGCCCGGCGACCTGCCCGTCCTCCGCGAGGCGGGCGCCCGCTACATCCGGAACGAGCCCTCGGTGCCCGTGCGGCTCACCGGCACCGTGGTGCGCATGCGCCGTGACCGGCCCGGTGGCGCGGGAGTGGTGCGGCTCCGGGTGCTCACGGGAGCGGAGGTGACCCAGGTGCGGATCGCGCTCGGCGAGGACGACTACCGCATCGCCGGCCACGCGCACCTGCTGGGACTGCCGGTCCGGGTGAGCGGGCGGCTGGAGAGCCGCGGCGGATTCCGGCGGCTGGCCGACGCCGCGGGCGTCATGCCGCTGACCGTGGACGACGCCGAGCGGGACCGCCTGCTGAAGACCTTGCAGGAGAATCCCGACTTCTTCGAGGAGGGCTGCGGGGACGGCTGACCGGACCGATTCCGGTCCCTCCCGCCCGCGGCGCCAAACCGTTTCGCGACCAGGGGGCCGGGCTCGGTACGATTCAGGCGCGCAGTGTCCACTGTCGCGCCCCTTCAGTCAGGAGAGACCGGTGTCAGACGTCCGTGTGATCATCCATCGCGATTCCGAGCGGGAAGAGCGCGTGGTGACGACGGGCACTACGGCCGCCGACCTGTTCGCCGGAGAGCGCACCGTCGTCGCCGCGCGCGTCGCGGGCGAGCTGAAGGACCTCGCGTACGTCGTCGCCGACGGCGAGGAGGTCGAGCCCGTCGAGATCTCCTCCAAGGACGGCCTGGACATCCTGCGCCACTCCACCGCGCACGTCATGGCGCAGGCCGTGCAGGAGCTCTTCCCCGAGGCCAAGCTGGGCATCGGCCCGCCGGTCAAGGACGGCTTCTACTACGACTTCGACGTCGAGAAGCCCTTCCACCCCGATGACCTCAAGGCCATCGAGAAGCGCATGCAGGAGATCCAGAAGCGGGGCCAGAAGTTCTCCCGCCGCGTGGTCACCGACGAGGCCGCCCGCGAGGAGCTCGCGGACGAGCCGTACAAGCTGGAGCTGATCGGCCTCAAGGGCTCCGCCTCGCACGACGACGGCGCGGACGTCGAGGTGGGCGCGGGCGAGCTCACCATCTACGACAACCTGGACCCGAAGACGGGCGAGCTGTGCTGGAAGGATCTGTGCCGCGGCCCGCACCTGCCGACGACCCGGTTCATCCCGGCGTTCAAGCTGATGCGTAACGCTGCCGCGTACTGGCGCGGCAGCGAGAAAAACCCCATGCTCCAGCGCATCTACGGCACCGCCTGGCCGTCGAAGGACGAGCTGAAGGCGCACCTGGAGTTCCTGGCCGAGGCGGAGAAGCGCGACCACCGCAAGCTCGGCAGCGAGCTGGACCTCTTCTCCATCCCGGACGAGATCGGCTCGGGTCTCGCGGTCTTCCACCCGCGCGGTGGCATCATCCGCCGGGTCATGGAGGACTACTCCCGGCGGAAGCACGAGGAGAACGGCTACGAGTTCGTCTACACCCCGCACGCCACCAAGGGCGCCCTCTTCGAGAAGAGCGGCCACCTGGACTGGTACGCCGACGGCATGTACCCCCCCATGCAGCTCGACGCGGGCACGGACTACTACCTCAAGCCCATGAACTGTCCGATGCACAACCTGATCTTCGACGCGCGTGGCCGCTCGTACCGTGAGCTGCCGCTGCGTCTGTTCGAGTTCGGCACGGTCTACCGCTACGAGAAGTCGGGCGTCGTGCACGGCCTGACCCGTGCCCGTGGCTTCACTCAGGATGACGCGCACATCTACTGCACCCGCGAGCAGATGGCGGAGGAGCTCGACACGACGCTCACCTTCGTGCTCGACCTGCTGCGCGACTACGGTCTGACCGACTTCTACCTGGAGCTGTCCACCAAGGACGAGGAGAAGTTCGTCGGCTCCGACGAGAGCTGGGAGGAGGCCACCGAGACCCTGCGCAAGGTGGCCGAGAAGCAGGGCCTGGAGCTCGTCATGGACCCGGGCGGCGCGGCCTTCTACGGCCCGAAGATCTCGGTGCAGGCGAGGGACGCCATCGGTCGTACGTGGCAGATGTCGACCATCCAGCTCGACTTCAACCTGCCCGAGCGCTTCGACCTGGAGTACACCGGTGCCGACGGCACCAAACAGCGTCCGGTCATGATCCACCGTGCGCTCTTCGGTTCGATCGAGCGGTTCTTCGCGGTGCTGCTGGAGCACTACGCGGGCGCGTTCCCGGCGTGGCTGGCCCCGGTGCAGGCGGTCGGCATCCCGATCGGCGACGCGCACGTCGAGTATCTGCAGGAGTTCGCCGCCGAGGCGAAGAAGAAGGGTCTGCGGGTCGAGGTCGACGCCTCGTCGGACCGCATGCAGAAGAAGATCCGTAACGCTCAGAAGTCCAAGGTGCCGTTCATGGTCATCGCGGGTGATGAGGACGTCGCGAATGGTGCGGTGTCGTTCCGCTACCGCGACGGGTCGCAGGAGAACGGAATTCCCCGTGACCAGGCGCTGGCGAAGCTCGTTGACGTGGTGGAGCGTCGCGTGCAGGTGTGATCTGTTGCCCGCACAGGCGGGAGTGGCCCCAGCTTTCCCTTGGCTGCATGTGGGGTGTACACGTTGGTCCCCGCATCTGCGGGGTTAGAGGGGCGGCCCGCCAGGGCCGCCCCTCTCCGCATACCCGCCGAGGAATATGCTGGCCCGCATGACGACTGAGCCAGAACAGCAGATCGGAGTAGGGTCCCCGGACGCCTTCCAGCGGCTGTGGACGCCCCACCGGATGGCGTACATCCAGGGGGAGAACAAGCCGAGCGGTCCGGGTGCCGGTGACGGCTGTCCGTTCTGTTCGATTCCGGCCAAGTCCGACGAGGACGGCTTGATCGTCGCGCGGGGCGAGCGCGTCTACGCGGTGCTGAATCTGTATCCGTACAACGGCGGACACCTCATGGTCGTCCCGTTCCGCCACGTCGCCGACTACACCGAGCTCGACGAGGCCGAGACGCTGGAGCTCGCCGACTTCACCAAGCGGGCGATGGCCGCGCTGCGCACCGCCTCCGGGGCGCACGGTTTCAACATCGGCATGAACCAGGGCGACGCCGCGGGCGCGGGCATCGCCGCTCACCTGCACCAGCACGTGGTTCCGCGCTGGGGTGGCGACACCAATTTCATGCCGGTCGTCGGCCACACCAAGGTGCTGCCCCAACTGCTCGCGGACACGCGCAAGATGCTCGCGGACGCGTGGCCCGCCGCTGTCTGAGATCGGCCGGGTTCACCCGTATACCCGGGCGGACGATGACACGCGTCCGTGAAAAGCGGGCAAATCTCCCAAAGTCTTAATAACAAGAAGTTCTAATGGTGCGGTGACTTTCCTTCACCGCCGTACCGTGTTGCGCGCGGCCGCCGGAGGCGCCCTCGCCGGGGCCGCCGTGGGCTGCGGCCGGGACGACGGGTCCCCCGGCCCCCGGGCCGCCGACCCGTCCGTACGGTCGACGGCGCCGCCCCGGCCGTCCGGATCGCCGCCCGCCCTGGCCGCGCTACCGGCGGGGCTGCCCGTCCAGATCGAGCACGGGCCCCGTACGGGCAGCGGCGTGGCGCTCACCTTCCACGGCCAGGGCGACCCGCGGTCCGCGACCGGGCTGCTGGGGGAGGCCGAGCGGGCCGGGGCCAGGGTGACCGTGCTCGCGGTCGGCGAATGGCTCGACGCCTATCCCGAGATGGCGCACCGGATCCTTGACGGCGGTCATGAGCTGGGCAACCACACCATGCGCCACCTCGACATCTCGGCGATGGGCGAGGCCGACGCCTATGCGGAGATCACCCGGTGCGCGGACCGGCTGCGCCGGCTGACGGGCGGGATCGGGCGCTGGTTCCGGCCGTCGCGCGCGCAGTTCGCCACGGACCGGGTGGCCGGGCTGGCGCGCAAGGCGGGCTATGAGCACGTCCTCTCCTACGACGTGGACTCCCTCGACTACACCGACCCGGGCGCGGAGTCGGTCCGGCGTACCGTGCTGGGCGCGGCGCGGCCGGGGTCGGTCGTGAGCCTGCACTTCGGGCACGACGGCACGGTGGCCGCGCTGCCCGCGATCCTCGACGGCCTGCATCGCCGCGGTCTGCGTGCGGTGACGACTACGGAGCTGCTGACCCGATGATCCAGTCCTCGTACGACCGACTCTGCCGTCGCTCTTCTCGCTCCCTTCGCCGTTCGCGTCTGCGACTGGCGCTGCTGTGCGCCACCGCCGGTGCCCTTCTGGTCTCCGGTTGCGGCGGGGACTCCGGTGACGAGGCGGCGGGTGCGCATCCGCGTGAAGGGACGCATCGCAAGGCGCAGGCGGCTCCGCAGGGGCTGCCCGGGATGCCGCCGCTGCTGGATCCGCACGATCTGTACGCGGCGGACCGGCCGAATCTGCTCTCGCCGGTGGTGAAGGACTTTCCGTCGCGGGTGTATGTGCCCAATACGGAGTCGGATTCGGTCAGTGTCATCGACCCCAAGACGTACAAGGTGATCGAGACGATCCCGGTGGGTGCGCAGCCGCAGCACGTGGTGCCCTCGTGGGATCTGAAGACGCTGTGGGTCAACAACGACCGGGGACACACGCTGACGCCCATCGACCCGGCGACCGGCAAGGCGGGGAAGCCGGTCGACGTGCACGATCCGTACAACCTCTATTTCACGCCCGACGGGAAGTACGCGGTGGTGATGGCGTCGATGGACCGGGAGCTGGTCTTCCGTGACGCGCACACCATGCGGCGGAAGAAGACGGAGCCGGTGAAGTGCAAGGGGGTCAACCACGCGGACTTCTCGCCGGACGGGAAGTATTTCATCGTGTCCTGCGAGTTCTCGGGGGAGCTGCTCAAGGTCGACACGGCGAAGATGAAGGTGATCGGGCAGCAGAAGCTGCCGTTCGACGGGGCCATGCCGCAGGACGTGAAGATCTCCTCGGACGGTAAGACGTGGTACATCGCGGACATGATGGCGGACGGCATCTGGGTGCTGGACGGTGACAAGTTCACGGAGCCGTGGCTGATGCCCACGGGCAAGGGCGCGCACGGGCTGTATGTCAGCCGGGACTCGAAGTCGATGTACATCTCCAACCGGGGCGAGGGTTCGATCTCGGTGCTGGACCTGCCGAGTCGCAAGCTGGTGGAGAAGTGGGAGCTGCCCGGTGGCGGCAGTCCGGACATGGGCGGGGTGTCGGCGGACGGCAAGGTGCTGTGGCTGTCGGGGCGTTATGACTCGGAGGTGTACGCGATCGACACCAGTGACGGGCATCTGATCGCCAAGATCCCGGTGGGCGCGGGGCCGCACGGGCTGGCGGTCTATCCGCAGCCGGGGCGGTATTCGCTGGGCCACACCGGGATCTTCCGGTGAGGCCGGGCGGCTGACGGTGGGTCGGGGCGTCCCTTCGGGAGCGCCCCGTTCTTCGGGTCAGGCGTTGTAGACGTCGGCGGCGCGCGGCTGGGGGTCCTGGACGGCGCCGCTGAGGTTCATGGCGCGGCCGGCGAAGCGCTCGGTGTTCACGCCGTTCTCCGCGAGGACGCGGAGGGCGGCCTCGTGGACGACGCGGAGGACCGGGGTGGTGGCGCGCAGGGCGTCGTCGGCCATGAAGCGGTGGCGCCAGGGTTTGTCGGCCCAGGCGTGGCGCAGGCCGAAGGGCTCGGGGAGGACGAGCTTGCCGCCCCAGAACTCCAGCAGGGGCGGGTACCAGGTGAGGGGGGCGCGGGCGGCGAGCCGGACGACCTCCTTGGCGGGCACGATGGACAGGTTCCGGGTGCGGGTCTCCCAGAATTTGACGGTCTTGGTGACGGTCTTCGTGCGGGGTGAGGGCTTGCCCATGAAGAGTCCGTGGACGGGGCCGAGGGCGTGGCCGGTGACCTCGATGCGCAGGGTCTTGTGCAGGACGGTGACGGTGATGAGGAGGGTGATGACGAGCTGGCCGTCCCAGAGGACGAACTGCACGCCGAGGTAGTGCCTGCTGCCGGCGCCGAACTGCTGCTCGTTGCAGATCTTCTGGAGCTCCGCGCCCCGTATCTGGAAGCCGTCGGTGCCTTCGGGGCGGGAGACCGCGCCCGCGCCCTCGCCGACGGGGGAGACGACCCAGTGCTCGACGGCGGGGGTGGGGAAGCCGCCGGTGTGCAGGGGGCTGCGCTCCAGGAGGCGGAGCTGGTCGTGGATGGCGCGGATGACGTCCCAGCTGCGGAAGGGGTTGATCTCCTTCTCGGGGTCGGCGGGGACGAGTTCCTCGGCGAGCTGCCAGCTGCCCCAGCGGGTGCCCATGCCGAGTATGCCCTTGGGGCCGGCGTAGAAGACGACATTGCTGTGCTGTTCGGCGGCGAGCCGTTCCAGGGACTGGCGCAGGCGCTCGGCGGCGGTCTCGCCGGGGTTCTTGGGGACGGCTTCGGGGATCTTGGCGCCGATGCCGCCGCCGGAGAGGAGTCCGGTCCAGCGGTCGCGGAGGTCCTTGGCGGTGTTCTCGCAGACGCGGTGGGCGAGGAAGCCGCCGATGAGGGGGGCGATGAGCATGGCGCGGAGATAGATGCCCAGGAAGCCGTGGAAGGGCAGCTTGACCATGAAGATGACGCCGCCGATGGCGAGGGCGGCGAGGAGGGCCATGCCGAGGGCGCCGGCCCGCTTGTTCTGCGCGCCCGCGAGGGAGCGGCGCAGCTGGAAGGCGCCCAGCCAGAGGAGGACGCCGGGGAGGAAGAGCACTCCGGCGACGAGCATGATGACGGTGAGGCGGATGTCGCGCTGTTTGCGGATGCGGCTGGCGGCGAGGCAGTGTTCGACGACGGGCTGGGGGTCGAGGCCGAAGGACTGGATGAGGGGCTTGCGGCCGCCGCCGAGGACGCGGAGCTGCACGGCGCGGGAGAACGCTTCGCCGAGGTTGGGTTCGAAAAGGGAGATGCGGGGTGGTTTGACCTCGGAGGTGGCCCAGTCGGAGTTGGCCTTGAGGAGTTCGTCGACGGGGCCGTCGCGGTAGGCGGCCGAGGCGAGCGCCTGGGTCGCGGCGGTCTGCCCGGAGGAGCCCGAGAGCGGGATCTGCGCCCCCGGGCTGAAGTCGAACGGATCCCCTGCTGCCACTGCTGCCCCCAATGCCGCGCATGCCCGATTATGCTGCCGCTTCCGACGGCCGCCCGTGTCATACGTGTTGGTCCGCGTATCCAGCGTATCCGGGCGGGGTGCCGGCTGTCGCCGGAGATCGCAAAGCCGCCCGTCCCTGTGGAGTTGGGGCGGGCGGCTTGCGAACTATGCTCCGTTCTCGGTGAGTTCACCGATGCGCTCGGCGAGCTGCGGGGGCATCGGTTCGTGGCGGGCGTAGGCCCGGGTGAAGCGGCCGGTGCCGTGGGAGAGGGAGCGCAGATCCACGGCGTAGCGCCCGATCTCGATCTCGGGGACCTCGGCCCGTACGAGGGTGCGGCCGCTGCCGGACTGCTCGGTGCCGACGACGCGCCCGCGGCGGCCGGAGAGGTCGCTCATGACGGGGCCGACGTAGTCGTCGGAGACGAGGATCTCCATCTCGGCGACGGGTTCGAGGAGGTGGATGCGGGTGTCGGCGGCGGCCTCGCGCAGGGCGAGGGCGCCGGCGGTCTGGAAGGCGGCGTCGGAGGAGTCGACGGAGTGGGCCTTGCCGTCGAGGAGGGTGACGCGGACGTCGACCAGGGGGTACCCGGCGGCGACGCCGCGGGCGGCCTGGGCCCGTACGCCCTTCTCGACGGAGGGGATGAACTGGCGGGGGACGGCGCCGCCGACCACCTTGTCGACGAATTCGATGCCGGAGCCGCCGGGGAGCGGTTCGACCTCGATCTCGCAGATGGCGTACTGGCCGTGGCCGCCGGACTGCTTGACGTGGCGGCCGCGGCCGGTGGCCTTGGAGCCGAAGGTCTCGCGGAGGGACACCTTGTGCGGGACGGCGTCGACGCGTACGCCGTAGCGGGTGCGCAGGCGCTCCAGGGCGACGTCGCGGTGGGCCTCGCCCAGGCACCACAGGACGACCTGGTGGGTGTGCTGGTTCTGTTCGAGGCGCATGGTGGGGTCTTCGGCGACGAGGCGGGCGAGGCCCTGGGAGAGCTTGTCCTCGTCGGCCTTGCTGTGGGCCTCGATGGCCACGGGCAGCAGGGGGTCGGGCAGTTGCCAGGGCTCCATGAGGAGCGGGGTGCTCCGAGTGGAGAGGGTGTCGCCGGTCTCGGCGTGGCCGAGTTTGGCGACGCAGGCGATGTCTCCGGCGATGGCCTGGTTGAGCTGGCGCTGGTGTTTGCCGAAGGGGGAGGAGAGGGCGCCGACGCGTTCGTCGACGTCGTGGTTCTCGTGGCCGCGGTCCTCCAGGCCGTGGCCGGAGACGTGCACGGTCTCGTCGGGGCGCAGGGTGCCGGAGAAGACGCGGACGAGGGAGATCCGGCCGACGTAGGGGTCGGAGGAGGTCTTGATGACCTCGGCGGCGAGGGGGCCGGCGGGGTCGCAGGTCAGGGGGGCGTGGGGGCGGCCGTCGGGGGTGGTGACGGCGGGGGCCGTGCGCTCCAGGGGGGTGGGGAAGCCGCCGGTGATCAGTTCCAGCAGTTCGACGGTGCCCAGGCCCTGGCGGGCGCCTTCGGCGGCGGGGGCCGCGGCGAGGACGGGGTGGAAGGTGCCGCGTGCGACGGCGCGTTCGAGGTCCTCGATCAGGGTCTTGACGTCGATCTCCTCACCGCTGAGATAGCGGTCCATGAGGGTCTCGTCCTCGCTCTCGGCGATGATCCCCTCGATGAGCCGGTCGCGGGCCTCCGCGATGAGCGGGAGCTGGTCGGGGCCGGGGGCGGCCTCGGTGCGTTCGCCGGAGGAGTAGTCGAGGACGCTCTGGGAGAGGAGGCCGATGAGGCCGGCGACGGTGCGGTGGCCGTCGGGTCCCTCGGGGCCGTGGAGGGGGAGGTAGAGCGGGAGCACCCGGTCGGGGGAGTCGTCGCCGAAGGCGGTGCGGCAGGTCTCGGTCATCGCCTCGAAGTCGGCGCGCGCGGCCTCCAGGTGAGTGATCACGATGGCGCGGGGCATGCCGACGGCGGCGCATTCCTCCCAGACCATGCGGGTGGCGCCGGTGATGCCCTCGGTGCCCTCGGCGGCGGAGACGACGAAGAGGGCCGCGTCCGCCGCGCGCAGACCGGCCCTCAGCTCGCCGACGAAGTCGGCGTAGCCGGGTGCGTCCAGGAGGTTGATCTTGATCCCGGCCCATTCGACGGGGACCAGGGACAGCTGTACGGAGCGCTGCTGGCGGTGCTCGATCTCGTCGTAGTCGGAGAGGGCGCCGCCGTCCTCGACCCGGCCCGCCCGGTTGACGGCTCCGGTGGCCAGGGCCAGTGCTTCCACGAGTGTGGTCTTTCCGGAGCCGCTGTGGCCGACCAGCACCACGTTGCGCACCTGGCTCGGCCGGTCGGCCGCTACCGCCCTGCCCGCGGCCCCTGGGTACGTGCCCGTCTTCTCGCCCATGTGTGTCCCGCCTCCCGGTCGACACCTGCGGTACTTCGAGCTTTCCACTGCGGTAACGCTGCGTCCATACATCGCACACGCAGGCGTATACCGGAAGCCGTTCTTCGGCGGCGGGCGGGTGTGGCCGGAAACGGCCCGGGAACGGGCGGGGAACGCGCCGTGACGGTGTCGTGGCGCGGCCGTGGCGAGGGGGCCGGGGGCCGGGTGGAGTGATGCGTGCGCGGCTGCCCCCGGCCGCCTGGCTACGATGGGCCAGCCGGTGGCCTCCTGACCACGCGGCCCGCCACGACCCTCCGGGAAGGCCATGCTGAACAAGTACGCGCGTGCGTTCTTCACGCGTGTTCTCACGCCGTTCGCCGCCCTGCTCATCCGCCTGGGCGTCAGCCCCGACGCGGTCACCCTCATCGGGACCGGCGGTGTGATGGCGGGCGCGCTGGTCTTCTACCCCCAGGGCGAGTTCTTCTGGGGCACGGTCGTCATCACGCTGTTCGTCTTCTCCGACCTGGTCGACGGCAACATGGCCCGCCAGCTCGGCCGGTCCAGCCGCTGGGGCGCCTTCCTGGACTCCACGCTCGACCGGGTGGCCGACGCGGCGATCTTCGGCGGCCTGGCCCTGTGGTACGCCGGGCGGGGCGACAGCCTCACCCTGTGCGCGGTCACGATCTTCTGCCTGGCCAGCGGCCAGGTGGTCTCCTACACCAAGGCGCGCGGTGAGAGCATCGGCCTGCCGGTGAACGTCAACGGCCTGGTCGAGCGCGCCGAGCGGCTCGTCATCTCGCTGGTGGCCTGCGGCTTCGCCGGCCTGCACAAGTTCGGCGTGCCCGGGATCCAGTACCTGCTGCCCGTCGCGCTGTGGATCGTGGCCGCCGGCAGCCTGGTGACGCTGGTGCAGCGCGTGGTGACCGTGCGCCGGGAGGCCGCCGAGGCGGACGCCCTCGCCGCCGCCACGGAGGACCGGGGGGACGGCGCCGCGTGAGGGAGAAGCTGACCGACGCTCTGTACGGGCTCGGCTGGGCCACGGTCAAGAAGCTTCCGGAGCCCGTGGCCGTCGCGCTGGGGCGGCGGATAGCGGACACGGTCTGGAAGCGGCGCGGCAAGGGCGTGCTGCGCCTGGAGGCCAACCTCGCCCGGGTGCTGCCCGACGCCGGCCCGGGGCGCCTCGCCCAGCTCTCGCGCGCGGGCATGCGCTCGTACATGCGCTACTGGATGGAGTCCTTCCGGCTGCCTGCCTGGAGCGCGGAGCGTGTCCGCGACGGCTTCTCCCCGGAGGACCTGCACCGGCTCGAGGAAGGGCTGGCCGGCGGCCGCGGTGTGGTGCTCGCCCTGCCCCACATGGGCAACTACGACCTCGCGGGCGCCTGGGTCACCAGCCGTCTCGGAGTCCCCTTCACCACCGTCGCCGAGCGGCTCAAGCCCGAGTCGCTCTACGACCGCTTCGTGGCCTACCGCGAGGGACTCGGCATGGAGGTGCTCCCGCACGCGGGCGGCAGCGCCTTCGGGACGCTCGCGCGGCGGCTGCGCTCCGGGGGGCTGGTCTGCCTGGTGGCCGACCGTGACCTGTCCTCCTCCGGGATAGAGGTCAAGTTCTTCGGCGAGGCCGCGAAGATGCCGGCGGGGCCCGCGATGCTGGCGGTGCAGACAGGCGCGCTGCTGCTCCCGGTGACCCTCTGGTACGACAGCTCGCCCGTGATGCGCGGGAAGATCCACGCCCCGGTGGAGGTGCCCGAGACGGGCACCCGCGCGGAGAAGGCCGCCGTCATGACCCAGCAGCTCGCGGACGCCTTCGCCTCCGGCATCGCCGAGCATCCCGAGGACTGGCATATGCTCCAGCGACTGTGGCTCGCCGACCTCGGCCGGCGCGATGATGAGCCCACCGACAAGAGCTCCGGAACGGAGAAGCCTTGAGGATCGGGATCGTCTGTCCTTATTCGTGGGACGTCCCCGGCGGCGTCCAGTTCCACATCAGGGATCTGGCCGAGCACCTCATCCGGCTGGGCCACGAGGTCTCCGTACTGGCCCCGGCGGACGACGAGACGCCGCTGCCGCCCTTCGTCGTCTCGGCGGGCCGCGCCGTGCCGGTGCCCTACAACGGCTCGGTGGCCCGGCTGAACTTCGGCTTCCTGTCGGCCGCGCGGGTGCGCCGCTGGCTGCACGACGGCGACTTCGACGTCATCCACATCCATGAACCCACCTCCCCCTCCCTGGGACTGCTGACCTGCTGGGCCGCGCAGGGCCCGATCGTGGCGACCTTCCACACCTCCAACCCGCGCTCGCGCGCCATGATCGCGGCCTATCCGATCCTCCAGCCGGCGCTGGAGAAGATCAGCGCGCGGATCGCGGTGAGCGAATACGCCCGCCGGACGCTCGTCGAGCACCTGGGCGGCGACGCCGTCGTCATCCCCAATGGCGTCGACGTGGACTTCTTCGCCCGCGCCACGCCCAAGGAGGAGTGGCAGGGCACTGCCGAGGCCCCGACGATCGGCTTCGTCGGCCGCATCGACGAGCCCCGCAAGGGCCTGCCCGTCCTGATGCGCGCCCTGCCGAAGATCCTCGCGGAGTGCCCCGGCACCCGGCTCCTGGTGGCCGGGCGGGGCGACGAGGAGGAAGCCGTCGCGAGCCTGCCCCGGGAGATGCGGGACCGCGTCGAATTCCTCGGCATGGTCAGCGACGAGGACAAGGCACGGCTGCTGCGCAGCGTCGACGTCTATGTGGCGCCGAACACCGGCGGCGAGTCCTTCGGCATCATCCTCGTCGAGGCGATGTCCGCGGGCGCGGTCGTCCTCGCCAGCGACCTGGACGCCTTCGCGCAGGTCCTCGACCAGGGGTCGGCGGGCGAGCTGTTCGCCAACGAGGACGCGGACGCGCTGGCCGCCGCCGCCGTACGGCTGCTGGGCGACCCCGCGCAGCGGGCCGGGCTCAGCGAGCGGGGCAGCAAGCACGTACGCCGCTTCGACTGGTCGCGGGTCGGCGCGGACATCCTTGCCGTCTACGAGACGGTGACGGCCGGCGCGGCCTCGGTCGCCGCCGACGAACGCACCGGCCTCTTCGCCCGCTTCGGGCTGGCGAGGGACTGACCGGACCGCCCCGACCGGCCCGGTGGCGGGGCGCCGGCGCACCGGGACCCCGCCCGTGCTCAGGCGTTGCCCGGAGCCTTTTCCAGGCGCTCCCGGGAGGCGGATCCGGCCGTGCCGAACAGACCCTGCCCGTGCGCGGACCGGAAGCGCCTGCTGCGCCGCACCGTGGCCACGACCACCAGGCCCAGCAGGGTGAGGGACTCTATTCGCCCGATCAAGGGCACCACGTCGACCGGCAGTGTCAGCGCCAGCACCGTGCTCAGGGCCGCGTCCAGCAACTGCACACAGCCCCAGAGGGTGGTCAGCCCGCGCAGCGCCGTCCGGTACGCCGGCATCTCGTGCCAGGCGCGCTCGGCGTCCGCCGCCGCGGCTCCGGTGCGCAGCCGCTCGCCGAGCCGGAAGGCGAAGGGCCGTGCCGTGGAGAGCGTGGCCAGGATCCATATGCCTAGCAGCGCCGGCAGCGCGGCGTCTTTCAGGAGCAGCACCCGTGGATTTCCGCTGATCAGTGAGGTCGCGGCGGAGAGGGCGAGCAGCCCGACGACGAACAGGTCGAAGAACTCCACGCGCCGGCGGACGACGGCCGTGCCGAGCGCGTGCGCGGCCGGGACCGCACCGCTGATCAGGAGGGCCTGCCACTGGGCCGCTCCCTGAGCCCGCATCACGTAATACAGCGCGAGCGGGAGCGCGATGTCGATGGTCAGGGGGACGAGCAGGGCTCGCTTGGAGCGCGGTTCCATGGGTGCCTCCGTGGGTGCGGCGTCCTGATCCCGAAGTTAGGCGCGGCCCGGGTGGAGGCGGATCGGCGCCAGGGTCGAGGTCCGGGTGGATGTCCGCGCGTGGCCGGGTCCACCCGTGGGTGGAGGCCGGGCGCGGAGCCGGGCCTTCGGCGAGCGGTAACGTGGGCCGGCGTGACCACTGTGATCTGGATCGTCGCCGCGCTCGTCGTCATCGGCGTCTATCTGAGCTGGACCGCCGGCCGGCTGGACCGCCTGCACAGCCGTATCGACGCCGCGCGCGCCGCTCTGGACGCCCAGTTGTTGCGGCGCGCCTCGGTCGCTCAGGAACTGGCCACGGCCGGGGTCCTCGATCCGGCCGCCTCGATCGTGCTCTACCAGGCCGCGCACGCTGCCCGGCAGGCCGAGGAGGAGCACCGCGAGGTCGCCGAGAGCGAGCTGAGCCAGGCGCTGCGGGCGGTCTTCGCCGAGGTGCCGCAGGTCGAGGCGGTACGGGCGGCGCCGGGCGGCGAGGAGTCGCTCGGCGAGCTGACGGCGGCCGTCCGCAGGGTGCCCATGGCGCGGCGCTTCCACAACGACGCCGTCCGCGCGGCCCGGGCGGTCCGTACGCACCGGGTGGTGCGGTGGTTCCGGCTGGCGGGCCACGCGCCGTTCCCCCTCGCCTTCGAGATGGACGACGAGCCGCCGGTCGCCCTGGGCGACGGAGCGCACGACTGATCGGGGGCGCCCCGATCAGTCGGCCGACCCGGCCGCCCGCTGCTGGTCCGGGGATGCCTGTGCGCTGTGCGCGCCCGGCCGGGGCCGCTGCGCCTGCCGGGGGTTGATCCGGGCCGGCGCCCGCGCCTCCGGGCCACCCGGGCAATGCCCGAGGCAACCGTCGGCCGCCGAACCCGATGTAGTCCGTACGCGCCGCCGAGCCCAGCCCGGTTCGTGCGGCCGGTCCGACGGGGTCGCCCGGGCAACGTCCGAGACCACCCGTCGAACGCCCCGCGACCGACTGCGCGCCTTTGCGGCCGCCGAGCCTGGCGTAGCCCGCACGCCCGCCGCGCTCAGCACGCCCGGGGCAGTCAGGCAACGGCCGGGGCTGCCCGTCACCCGCCCCGCCCGGACTGGTCCGTGCCAGGCTCAGCCCCTGGCTGCCCCCAGCCCGCGCCCGCAAGGGTGCCCCGGGCAATGCCCGCCCGTCGGCGCCGAGGCCCGGCCCGTACGCCTGGCACGCCCCCGGGTGCAGCCCGCACGCCCCGCCGTACGCCCCCCCCCCCGCTGCGCCCGGCGCCTCCGCCGCGCCCGGCCCGCGCCCTGGAGGGATCGGCCGGGCAATGCCCTCAAGCCCACCCGTCAGCCGCCCAGCCCGGCGTACCCCGCCCGCCCCGCCCGCCGTCCGCCCCGCCTGTACGTCCGCCCTGGCCCGTGCGTTCACCCCGGCATGCGCCCGGCCCGCGCAGTCCGCCCAGCCCCCGCGTCGCACCCGACGCCAACCCCCTGACCTCGGCAAAGCCGACGGCCGCACGGCCCTGACAAGCCACCGTCCTCGAATTGGCCCTTTTTCCCGGGCCCAGGTGGCCGCTTGTATGAGGGAGCAGCTTCACCGCCCTTGATAGCGAGGTCACAACGTGTCCAGCACGTCCCCCAGCCCCACCACCCCCGAGACCGGCACCGCGCGCGTCAAGCGCGGCATGGCCGAGCAGCTCAAGGGCGGTGTGATCATGGACGTCGTCACGCCCGAGGAAGCCAAGATCGCCGAGGACGCGGGCGCTGTCGCCGTCATGGCCCTGGAGCGGGTCCCCGCGGACATCCGCAAGGACGGCGGCGTGGCCCGGATGTCCGACCCGGACATGATCGACGGCATCATCAACGCCGTCTCCATCCCGGTGATGGCCAAGTCCCGCATCGGGCACTTCGTCGAGGCCCAGGTCCTCCAGTCCCTCGGTGTCGACTACATCGACGAGTCCGAGGTCCTCACCCCGGCCGACGAGGTCAACCACAGCGACAAGTGGGCCTTCACCACCCCCTTCGTCTGCGGTGCCACCAACCTGGGCGAGGCGCTGCGCCGGATCGCCGAGGGCGCGGCCATGATCCGTTCGAAGGGCGAGGCCGGCACCGGCAACGTCGTCGAGGCCGTGCGTCACCTGCGGCAGATCAAGGGCGAGATCGCCCGTCTGCGCGGTTACGACAACAACGAGCTGTACGCCGCCGCCAAGGAGCTGCGCGCCCCGTACGAGCTCGTCAAGGAGGTCGCCGAGCTCGGCAAGCTGCCGGTCGTGCTGTTCTCCGCCGGTGGTGTCGCCACCCCGGCCGACGCCGCGCTGATGCGCCAGCTCGGTGCGGAGGGCGTGTTCGTCGGCTCCGGCATCTTCAAGTCCGGTGACCCGGCCAAGCGCGCCGCGGCCATCGTGAAGGCCACCACGTTCTACGACGACCCGAGCGTCATCGCGGACGTCTCCCGCAACCTGGGCGAGGCCATGGTCGGCATCAACTGCGACACCCTCCCCGAGGCGGAGCGCTACGCCAACCGCGGCTGGTAATCCCGTTGTCCTTGAACGGTGGGCGGCCCGCAGCTGCGGGCCGCCCACCGGCCGTCCCGTGTTGAGAGGTATCCACCGTGTCCACCGCCGACAGCCCCGTCATCGGCGTACTCGCCCTCCAGGGTGACGTCCGCGAGCACCTGATCGCCCTCTCCGCGGCAGACGCCGTCGCGCGCCCGGTCCGCCGCCCCGAGGAACTCGACGGCCTCGACGGTCTGGTGATCCCCGGTGGCGAGTCCACCACCATGTCCAAGCTGGCCGTCGCCTTCGGCATGCTGGAACCGCTGCGCGAGCGCGTACGGGCCGGACTGCCCGTCTACGGCACCTGCGCCGGCATGATCATGGTCGCGGACAAGCTGCTGGACGGCCGTGAGGACCAGGAGACTCTGGGCGGCATCGACATGATCGTGCGCCGCAATGCCTTCGGCCGCCAGAACGAGTCCTTCGAGGCGTCCGTCGAGGTGTCCGGCATCGCGGGCGGACCCGTCGAGGGCGTCTTCATCCGCGCGCCCTGGGTCGAGTCCGTCGGCGCGGGCGCCGAGGTGCTCGCCACCTACGACGGCCACACGGTCGCCGTGCGGCAGGGCAACGTGCTCGCGACGTCCTTCCACCCGGAGCTCACCGGCGACCACCGCGTGCACGCGCTGTTCGTGGAGATCGCCCGGAACCACGCCCACGGACGGCTCGTTCCGGACGACGGGGGCGCGTGCGTCACCGCCGCCTGAGGGTGGGCGTTGGGAGACCGGCGGGCCGATCCCGGTAGGATCACAGTCGTTCGTTCAGAATTTGGTTACGCGAAGGAGACAGGCGGATGTCCGGCCACTCTAAATGGGCTACGACTAAGCACAAGAAGGCCGTGATCGACGCCAAGCGCGGCAAGCTCTTCGCGAAGATGATCAAGAACATCGAGGTCGCCGCCCGCACCGGCGGTGCCGACCCGGCCGGCAACCCGACGCTGTTCGACGCCATCCAGAAGGCGAAGAAGAGCTCGGTCCCGAACAAGAACATCGACAGCGCCGTCAAGCGCGGCGCCGGCCTCGAGGCGGGCGGCGCCGACTACGAGACGATCATGTACGAGGGCTACGGCCCGAACGGTGTCGCCGTGCTCATCGAGTGCCTCACCGACAACCGCAACCGCGCCGCCTCCGACGTCCGCGTCGCCATGACCCGCAACGGCGGCTCCATGGCCGACCCCGGCTCGGTGTCCTACCTCTTCAACCGCAAGGGCGTCGTCATCGTCCCCAAGGGCGAGCTCAGCGAGGACGACGTCCTGGGCGCGGTCCTGGACGCGGGTGCCGAGGAGGTCAACGACCTCGGCGAGACCTTTGAGGTCCTCAGCGAGGCCACCGACCTGGTCGCGGTCCGCAGCGCGCTCCAGGAGCAGGGCATCGACTACGACTCCGCCGAGGCCAACTTCGTCCCCACCATGCAGGTGGAGCTCGACGAGGAAGGCGCGCGCAAGATCTTCAAGCTGATCGACGCGCTGGAGGACAGCGACGACGTGCAGAACGTCTTCGCCAACTTCGACGTCTCCGACGAGGTCATGGCCAAGGTCGACGCCTGACGCACGGGCACGCGCGACGGGCTCACCGACGGGCCGACGGGACATCACCCGTCGGCCCGTCGGCGTGATCCGCCGTTGTCAGTGGCAGCCGATAGCCTGCGACGGCAGCGGGAACACACGGCCGTACGGCGAAGGGGAGGGCACGCGATGCGGGTGCTGGGGGTCGACCCGGGGCTGACCCGGTGCGGTGTCGGCGTGGTCGACGGCGTGGCCGGGCGGCCGCTGCGCATGCTCGGCGTCGGTGTCGTACGCACGCCCGCCGACGCCCCGGTCGCCGACCGCCTCGTCCTCATCGAGCGCGGCATGGAGCAGTGGCTGGACGAGCACCGCCCCGAATTCGTGGCCGTGGAGCGGGTCTTCAGCCAGCACAACGTGAGCACCGTGATGGGCACCGCGCAGGCCAGCGCCGTGGCCATGCTCTGCGCGGCCCGCCGCGGCCTGCCCGTCGCCCTGCACACCCCCAGCGAGGTCAAGGCCGCCGTCACCGGCTCGGGCCGGGCCGACAAGGCGCAGGTCGGCGCGATGGTCACCCGCCTGCTCCGGCTCGGCGCGCCGCCCAGGCCGGCCGACGCCGCCGACGCCCTCGCTCTCGCCATCTGTCATATCTGGCGGGCCCCCGCGACCAACCGCCTCCAGGAGGCCGTCGCCGCCCACCGCCGCACCACGCGCCCGCGGGACGCGGCCGTACGCAACCTGAAGGGCACCGCATGATCGCCTTCGTCTCCGGGCCGGTCGCGGCCCTGGCCCCCGACACCGCCGTCGTCCAGGTCGGCGGCATCGGCATGGCCGTCCTGTGCACCCCGAACACCCTCTCCGGCCTGCGCGTCGGCCAGGAGGCCAAGCTCGCGACCTCCCTCGTGGTGCGCGAGGACTCCCTCACGCTCTACGGCTTCGCGGACGACGACGAGCGGCAGGTCTTCGAGCTGCTCCAGACCGCCAGCGGTGTCGGCCCGCGGCTGGCCCAGGCCATGCTCGCCGTGCACTCCCCGGACGCCCTGCGCCGCGCCGTCTCCACCGGTGACGAGAAGGCGCTCACCGCCGTGCCCGGCATCGGCAAGAAGGGTGCGCAGAAGCTGCTCCTGGAGCTCAAGGACCGCCTCGGCGAGCCGATCGGCTCCGGCACGGCCGCGGTGCCGGGTCCGGCCGGCCCGGGCGCCGCCGGCTGGCGCGAGCAGTTGCACGCCGCGCTCGTCGGCCTGGGCTACGCCGCGCGCGAGGCGGACGAGGCCGTGTCGGCCGTGGCACCGCAGGCCGAGGCCACGGTGGCCACGGGCGCCGTGCCCCAGGTCGGGCAGCTGCTGCGCGCGGCCCTCCAGACCCTGAACCGGGCCCGGTGACCGGCCGCCGGGGCCCACGCGCCGCCTGGGCCCGGACGAACGCCGCACCCCGACCGTCACGAATCGCGAGGCACCACCCGTGAACTGGGAAGACGACCCCGAATCCGCCGCGGCCGACCGGCTGGTCGGCACCACCGCCGACGGCGAGGACCAGGCCGTCGAGGCCGCCCTGCGCCCGAAGGACCTCGGCGAGTTCGTCGGCCAGGAGCGCGTGCGGGAGCAGCTCGACCTCGTCCTGAAGGCCGCGCGCGCCCGTAACGCCACGGCCGACCACGTCCTGCTCTCCGGCGCTCCCGGGCTCGGCAAGACCACCCTCTCGATGATCATCGCGGCCGAGATGGGCGCCCCCATCCGCATCACCTCCGGCCCCGCCATCCAGCACGCCGGTGATCTCGCGGCCATCCTGTCCTCCCTCACCGAGGGCGAGGTCCTCTTCCTCGACGAGATCCACCGCATGTCCCGGCCCGCCGAGGAGATGCTCTACATGGCGATGGAGGACTTCCGGGTCGACGTCATCGTCGGCAAGGGCCCCGGCGCCACCGCCATCCCGCTGGAGCTGCCGCCCTTCACCCTCGTCGGCGCGACCACCCGGGCCGGGCTGCTGCCGCCCCCGCTGCGCGACCGCTTCGGCTTCACCGGGCACATGGAGTTCTACGCCCCCGCCGAGCTGGAGCGGGTCATCCACCGCTCCGCGCGCCTGCTCGACGTGGAGACCGACGCGGAGGGCGCCGCCGAGATCGCCGGCCGCTCCCGGGGCACGCCCCGCATCGCCAACCGCCTCCTGCGCCGCGTCCGTGACTTCGCCCAGGTCAAGGCCGACGGTGTCATCACCCGGGAGGTCGCCGCACAGGCGCTCGATGTCTACGAGGTCGACGCCCGCGGCCTCGACCGGCTGGACCGTGCCGTGCTGACGGCGCTGCTCAAGCTCTTCGGCGGCGGCCCCGTCGGCCTCTCCACCCTGGCCGTCGCCGTGGGGGAGGAGCGAGAGACGGTCGAGGAGGTCGCCGAGCCCTTCCTCGTACGGGAAGGACTGCTGGCCCGTACGCCCAGGGGCCGCGTCGCCACGCCCGCGGCCTGGGCACACCTCGGTCTCGAGGCGCCGGGGCGGCCGGCGGGCGGGGCCGGGGGACCGGGGCTGTTCGACGCGTGACGGCGCGTGGGCTGGTCCGGTCAGGAACCCCGGTGCCATGCTGAGCGTTGTTCCCTAGGCGCGGACTCGCTTAGACTCCGCCGATGCCGTCCGTATCGGTGCGGCATACCACCCCCGTAGACCAGGCCGCGCCTCCGTGGTCGTGTGAAGGAAACCCCGTCCCGTGAATATCATGACTCTCCTGCCGTTCATCGTGCTTATCGGGGCCATGTTCCTGATGACCCGGTCGGCCAAGAACAAGCAGCGCCAGGCGGCCCAGATGCGCGACCAGATGCAGCCGGGCACCGGCGTGCGGACGATCGGCGGCATGTACGCCACCGTCAAGGAGGTCAACGACGACTCGGTCCTCCTCGAGATCGCCCCCGGTGTGCACGCCATCTACGCGAAGAACTCCATCGGCGCCGTTCTCCAGGACGACGAGTACAACCGCATCGTCCACGGCATCGAGCCCGACGAGTCCGAGACCCCTGTCGTCCCGGACGACGCCTCGTCGCTGACCGACACCCCGGCCGAGAAGAAGATCGACCTCGGCAAGGAGACCCCCGCCGAGGACAAGGCCGACAAGGGCGAGAAGGCCGCCGGGACGGACACGGCCGAGGCGAAGGACGCCGAGCGGGACGGCAAGCCGGGCGACACCGACGCCAAGTAGCACCACCCGGGAACCGCGGAGCACTCACCGATCAGTGCGCCGCGGTTCCCTTTCGGTCTAGGCTCCGGCGGGGGCAGGTCCCCACAACACTTCGTGGCCGTCCGGGAAACCTCCGACGCCGGGCGGTTGGACAGGGAGAAACGACAAGGTGGCAGCACCGAAGAAGGGCCGCAGGTCCCCGGGCGGCCAGGGCAGGCCGGGCCGTGTCCTGGCCCTGATCCTGATCGCCATGGTGGCGCTCACCGGGGGAATGTTCGCCTCCGGGCGCACCACTCCGCGGCTGGGTATCGACCTCGCTGGTGGCACCAGCTTCACGCTGAAGGCCAAGAACGAACCCGGCAAGCCCAATGCGATCAACGACACCAATATGAACACGGCCGTGGGCATCATCGAGCGGCGTGTCAACGGCCTCGGTGTCACCGAGGCCGAGGTTCAGACGCAGGGCCGCGACCACATCGTCGTGAACATCCCCAAGGGGACGAACGCCGAGCAGGCCCGGCAGCAGGTCGGCACGACCGCCAAGCTGGGCTTCCGGCCCGTGCTGAGCGTGGCCCCCGGTGCCAAGACGCCCGAGCAGCCCGGCTCCAGCCCCTCCGCCGCGGGCAAGGACAAGGGCGGTGACAAGAGCGGTGACAAGAGCAAGGACGACAAGAACAAGCCGTCCGGCTCCCCGTCCGCGAACGCCAGCCCGCAGGGCCGCGCCGTCACCGACGCCCTGAAGGCCGACGCCGCCACGACCCCGAGCGCCTCCGCCTCCGCGGGCACGGACGACAAGGGGGCCAAGAAGGACGACAAGTCCAAGCAGGACAACAACCCCTCGCCGGCCCCCGCCGACGTCGCCGCGCTCCAGAAGAAGCTCGACGCGCTGGACTGCTCCACCAAGGAAGGCCGCTCCAACGCGAGCGAGGCCGCCGCGCGCTCCGCGGCGACCGACATGATCGCCGCGTGCAAGAAGGACGGCTCCGCCAAGGAGATCCTCGGCCCGGTGTCCGTGGAGGGCACCGGCGTCAGCAGCGCCTCGGCCGTCTTCGACAGCCAGCAGGGCCGCGGCTGGCTCGTCCAGCTGAAGTTCACCTCCGGCGGCTCCAAGAAGTTCGCCGACGTGACCGGCCAGCTGGCCACCAAGCAGTCCCCGCAGAACCAGTTCGCGATCGTCCTGGACGGCGAGGTCGTCTCCGACCCCTCCGTCTCCAGCTCGATCAACGGCGGCCAGGCGGAGATCTCCGGCGGCTTCACCCAGCAGAGCGCCCAGGACCTGGCCAACGTGCTGTCCTACGGTGCCCTGCCGCTGTCCTTCAGCGTCGAGACCGAGACGACCGTCACCGCGGCGCTCGGCGGCGAGCAGCTGCGCGCCGGTCTCATCGCCGGTGCCATCGGCCTCGCCCTGGTGATCATCTACCTGGTGGCGTACTACCGCGGGCTCGCGCTCGTCGCCCTCGCCAGCCTCCTGTGCTCCGCGATCCTCACCTACGTGATCATGGTGCTGCTGGGGCAGGCCATCGGCTTCGCGCTCAACCTGCCGGCCGTCTGCGGTGCGATCGTCGCGATCGGTATCACCGCCGACTCCTTCATCGTCTACTTCGAACGCATCCGGGACGAGATCCGCGAGGGCCGTTCACTGCGCCCGGCCGTCGAGCGGGGCTGGCCGCGCGCCCGCCGCACGATCCTGGTCTCCGACTTCGTGTCCTTCCTCGCCGCCGCGGTGCTCTTCATCGTCACCGTCGGCAAGGTCCAGGGCTTCGCGTTCACCCTCGGCCTGACCACCCTCCTCGACGTCGTCGTGGTCTTCCTCTTCACCAAGCCGCTCATGACGCTTCTCGCGCGCCGCAAGTTCTTCGCCAGCGGCCATCCGTGGTCCGGGCTCGACCCCAAGCGGCTCGGCGCCAAGCCGCCGCTGCGGTCGTCCCGCCGCCGCCCCTCCGCCCCCGTCGACCCCAAGGAGGCGTGAGATGTCGAAACTCGGCAACCTCGGCGCCCGGCTCTACCGCGGTGAGGTCGGTTACGACTTCGTCGGCAAGCGGAAGATCTGGTACGGCATCTCGATCCTCATCACGATCACGGCCATCGTCGGCCTGGCCGTGCGCGGCCTGAACATGGGCATCGAGTTCTCCGGCGGCGCGGTCTTCACCACGCCCACCACCTCCGTCTCGGCCGAGCAGGCCCAGCGGACCGCGCAGGACGCCTCCGGCCACCCCGCCATCGTCCAGAAGCTCGGCAACAAGACGCTGCGCGTTCAGGTCAGCGAGCTGTCCACCGAGCAGTCGCGGACGACCCAGGCGGCACTGGCCAAGAAGCTCGACGTCCCGCTGAACAAGATCAACGCCGATATCGTCGGCCCCAGCTGGGGCGACCAGATCGCCAACAAGGCATGGACGGGCCTGGCGGTCTTCATGATCCTTGTGGTGATCTACCTCGCGATCGCCTTCGAGTGGCGGATGGCCATCGCCGCCCTCATCGCCCTGATCCACGACCTCACCATCACCGTCGGGGTGTACGCCCTGGTGGGCTTCGAGGTCACCCCGGGCACGGTGATCGGTCTGCTGACCATCCTCGGTTACTCCCTCTACGACACCGTCGTCGTCTTCGACGGTCTGAAGGAGAGCTCGAAGGACCTCACCAAGCAGACCCGCTGGACCTACAGCGAGATCGCCAACCGCAGCCTCAACGGCACCCTGGTGCGCTCCATCAACACCACCGTCGTGGCGCTGCTGCCGGTCGCCGGCCTGCTCTTCATCGGCGGCGGCTTCCTGGGCGCGGGCATGCTCAACGACATCTCCCTCGCCCTCTTCGTCGGCCTCGCGGCCGGCGCGTACTCCTCGATCTTCATCGCCACCCCGCTGGTCGCCGACCTCAAGGAGCGCGACCCGCAGATGCGGGCCCTGGCCAAGCGGGTGGCGGCCAAGCGCGCCGCCGCGACGGCCAAGGCCGAGTCCGGCGAGGGCGAGCCGCAGGACGCCGAGCCCGTCGGCGAGGAGCCCGAGGACGCGGCCCCGGCCGGCATCGTCCGCCAGGCCACGCCCCGCAACCGCGGTGGCCGCGGCCGTCCCTCGGGGAAGCGCCGATGAGCGCCGTGGAGGTCGGCATGACCGACGAGAAGCTGCGTGAGGCGCTGCTGGCGCACATCCACGACGTCCCGGACTATCCGAAGCCGGGCGTGATGTTCAAGGACATCACCCCGCTGCTCGCGGACGCCGAGGCGTTCGGCCTGCTCACCGACACCTTCGCCGGGCTCTGCGAGCGCCTGGGCGCGACCAAGGTCGTCGGCCTGGAGGCCCGCGGGTTCATCCTGGGCGCCCCGGTCGCCGTCCGCGCGGGCGTCGGCTTCATCCCCGTGCGCAAGGCCGGCAAGCTCCCCGGAGCCTGCCTGGCGCAGTCGTACGAGCTGGAGTACGGCACCGCCGAGATCGAGATGCACGCCGACGCGGTGGGCCCGGGCGACCGGGTGCTCGTCATCGACGACGTGCTGGCCACCGGTGGCACGGCGGAGGCGGCGCTCCAGCTGATCCACCGGGCCGGTGCCGAGGTCGCGGGCGTCGCCGTGCTGATGGAGCTCGGCTTCCTCGACGGCCGGCAGCGGCTGGCCGAGGGCCTCGGCGAAGCGCCGCTGGAGGCGCTGATCACGCTCTGACCCGTCGAGGGACAGCGGCGTCGCACACGGCGACGCGGGGCGGGCACCGGGAGGATCCGGTGCCCGCCCCGCGTTTTCGCCCGGCACCGACCCGGCCGCGCGGCAGTCACGCCGCCCGGCTCGATACCATGGCAGTCCGGACCTGAACGGGGGGCCGGACCCGCATGAGGAGTGCTCTTGCCAGACGAGGCCCAGCCGCTCACCGCCGCACAGCCGGACAAGCCGTCTCCCGAGGCCGCGGCGGCCACGGGCACGCCCCAGGGCCGCCCCGACAGCGCGGCCGAGCCCGTGGACCGCACGGCTCCCACGGGACCCAAGGCCCCCAAGCCCTCCGAGGTCATGCCCGGCGCGCAGTCGGCCGACGGCGCGGGCAAGGCGGCCGTCGTGCCCACGGGCACGTCACCCGTCCGGCCCACCGCTCCGCAGGGACCCGCCCCGCGCCCCGGCTCCTCCAGCCGCGTCCGGGCCCGCCTCGCCCGCCTGGGCGTCCAGCGCTCCAGCCCGTACAACCCGGTGCTCGAGCCGCTGCTGCGCGTCGTCCGCGGCAACGACCCCAAGGCCGACACCGCGACGCTGCGGCAGATCGAGCGGGCCTATCAGGTGGCCGAGCGCTGGCACCGCGGGCAGAAGCGCAAGAGCGGCGACCCGTATATCACGCACCCCCTCGCGGTGACCACGATCCTCGCCGAGCTGGGCATGGACCCGGCCACGCTGATGGCGGGCCTGCTGCACGACACCGTCGAGGACACCGAGTACGGCCTGGACACCCTGCGCCGTGACTTCGGCGACCAGGTCGCCCTGCTGGTGGACGGCGTCACCAAGCTCGACCGGGTCAAGTTCGGCGAGGCCGCGCAGGCCGAGACCGTGCGCAAGATGGTCGTCGCCATGGCCAAGGACCCGCGTGTCCTGGTCATCAAGCTCGCCGACCGCCTGCACAACATGCGCACCATGCGCTACCTCAAGCGGGAGAAGCAGGAGAAGAAGGCCCGCGAGACGCTGGAGATCTACGCCCCGCTGGCGCACCGGCTGGGCATGAACACCATCAAGTGGGAGCTGGAGGACCTCGCCTTCGCGATCCTCTACCCCAAGATGTACGACGAGATCGTCCGCCTCGTCGCCGAGCGTGCCCCCAAGCGGGACGAATACCTGGCGATCGTCACCGACGAGGTCCAGGCCGACCTGCGCGCCGCCCGGATCAAGGCCACCGTCACCGGCCGCCCGAAGCACTACTACAGCGTCTACCAGAAGATGATCGTGCGGGGCCGTGACTTCGCCGAGATCTACGACCTGGTGGGCATCCGCGTCCTCGTCGACACCGTCCGCGACTGCTATGCGGCGCTCGGCACCGTCCACGCCCGGTGGAACCCGGTCCCGGGGCGGTTCAAGGACTACATCGCGATGCCGAAGTTCAACATGTACCAGTCGCTGCACACGACGGTCATAGGCCCCAGCGGCAAGCCCGTCGAGCTGCAGATCCGCACCTTCGACATGCACCGGCGCGCGGAGTACGGCATCGCCGCGCACTGGAAGTACAAGCAGGAAGCCGTCGCCGGGGCCTCCAAGGTCCGCACCGACGTGCCGAAGAACGCCGGGAAGAACCAGGACACCGTCAATGACATGGCCTGGCTGCGGCAGTTGCTGGACTGGCAGAAGGAGACCGAGGACCCGGGGGAGTTCCTGGAGTCCCTGCGCTTCGACCTCTCGCGCAACGAGGTCTTCGTCTTCACGCCCAAGGGCGATGTCATAGCGCTCCCGGCCGGGGCCACCCCGGTCGACTTCGCCTACGCCGTGCACACCGAGGTCGGCCACCGCACCATAGGCGCCCGGGTCAACGGCCGGCTCGTCCCCCTCGAATCGACCCTGGACAACGGCGACCTGGTCGAGGTCTTCACCTCCAAGGCCGCCGGCGCCGCCCCGTCCCGCGACTGGCTCGGCTTCGTCAAGTCACCCCGTGCCCGCAACAAGATCCGCGCCTGGTTCTCCAAGGAGCGCCGCGACGAGGCCATCGAGCAGGGCAAGGACGCCATCGCGCGCGCCATGCGCAAGCAGAACCTGCCGATCCAGCGGATCCTCACCGGCGACTCGCTGGTCACCCTCGCGCACGAGATGCGCTACCCCGACATCTCCTCCCTCTACGCCGCCATCGGCGAGGGCCACGTCGCCGCGCAGGGCGTCGTGCAGAAGCTGGTCCAGGCCCTCGGCGGGGAGGACGCGGCCACCGAGGACATCGAGGAGTCGGCGCCCATCCGCAGCCGCTCCAAGCGGCGTTCCAGCGCGGACCCGGGCGTGGTGGTCAAGGGTGTCGACGACGTGTGGGTGAAGCTGGCCCGCTGTTGTACGCCGGTGCCGGGCGACCCGATCATCGGCTTCGTCACCCGGGGCAACGGCATCTCGGTGCACCGCGCCGACTGCGTCAACGTCGACTCGCTCTCGCAGCAGCCCGAGCGGATCCTCGAGGTCGAGTGGGCGCCCACCCAGTCGTCGGTCTTCCTCGTCGCCATCCAGGTCGAGGCGCTGGACCGGTCCCGGCTGCTGTCGGACGTCACCCGCGTCCTGTCCGACCAGCACGTCAACATCCTCTCGGCGGCGGTGCAGACCTCCCGCGACCGGGTGGCCACCTCGCGCTTCACCTTCGAGATGGGCGACCCCAAGCACCTCGGTCATGTCCTCAAGGCGGTGCGGGGCGTGGAGGGCGTCTACGACGTCTACCGCGTGACCTCGGCTCGCAGGCCGTAGCCGCACACCGAGTTGTCAGCGCCCATGAGTAAGGGGCTCCGGCCATAGCCGGAGCCCCTTACCTCACGCGTCAGGCGTACGGCCCGATCAGCCGCCGAACTCCTCCAGGCCCTTCAGGGCCTGGTCCAGCAGCGCCTTGCGGCCCTCCAGCTCCTTGGCGAGCTTGTCGGCCTTGGCGTCGTTGCCCGCGGCACGCGCCTTGTCCGCCTGCTCCTGGAGCTTGTCGACCGCGGCCTGCAACTGCCCGGTCAGACCGGCCGCACGCGCCCGGGCCTCCGGGTTGGTGCGCCGCCACTCGCTCTCCTCGGCCTCCTGGAGCGCGCGCTCGACGGTGTGCATCCGGCCCTCGATCTTCGGCCGGGCGTCCCGCGGCACATGACCCACGGCCTCCCAGCGCTCGTTGATCGAACGGAACGCCGCCCGCGCCGCCTTGAGGTCCGTCACCGGGAGCAGCTTCTCGGCCTCGGCGACCAGCTCCTCCTTGCGGGTGAGGTTGACCTGCTGCTCGGCGTCGCGCTCGGCGAACACCTCGCTGCGCGCCTGGAAGAAGACGTCCTGCGCGCCGCGGAAGCGGGCCCACAGCTCGTCCTCCGCCTCGCGCTGGGCACGGCCGACGGCCTTCCAGTCGGCCATCAGATCGCGGTAACGCGCGGCCGTCGGGCCCCAGTCGGTGGACCCGGAGAGCGACTCGGCCTCGGCGACCAGCTTCTCCTTGGCCTTGCGGGCCTCCTCGCGCTGGGCGTCCAGCGACGCGAAGTGCGCCTTGCGCCGCTTGGAGAACGCCGAGCGCGCGTGCGAGAAGCGGTGCCACAGCTCGTCGTCCGCCTTGCGGTCCAGCCGCGGGAGGCCCTTCCAGGTCTCGACCAGGGCGCGCAGCCGCTCGCCGGCCGACCGCCACTGCTCGCTCGCGGCCAGCTCCTCGGCCTCGGCGACCAGCGCCTCCTTCGCCGTACGGGCCTCGTCGGACTGCTTCGCCTTGGCGGCCTTGCGCTCCTCGCGGCGCTTCTCGACCGTGGCCACGAGCTTGTCGAGCCGGACGCGCAGCGCGTCCAGATCGCCGACCGCGTGGTGCTCGTCGACCTGCGTCCGCAGGTGGTCGATCGCGGTCATCGCGTCCTTGGCCGACAGGTCGGTGGTCCTGACCCGGCGCTCGAGGAGGCCGATCTCGACGACCAGGCCCTCGTACTTGCGCTCGAAGTAGGCGAGTGCCTCGTCGGGGGAACCCGCCTGCCACGAGCCGACGACCTGCTCGCCGTCGGCGGTACGCACGTACACAGTCCCCGTCTCATCGACGCGGCCCCATGGGTCGCTGCTCACAGCGCCTCCTCCACATGATGCCGGGGCCGGTGCGCGGCCCCTCGGGCATCGTCCACAGTTGTTCCGGCAGGGCCGCGCCCTGACCGGTCCGACGGCTTGATCGATTGGGTGCGGGCAGCCGTCGGATCAGGCACCCTACACAACGCCAACATAGGCGACCGGTGGCCCGGCTGTCCGTATCCCGCGCGACCGAAATTTCGCCGTACGGAACGGATATCGGGCCCCGTGGCACGCCGGGAGGCGCGGCGGACGGCGGAAGACCCGGGCGGGCCTCAGGACTTGGTCACCGTCGCCTTGTCGATGACGACGGTCGCGTTGGGTGCGCCGTCGGGTGCACCGCCCTGCACACCGGCGTCGGCGATCTTCTTGAGCACCTTCATGCCCTCGGCGCCGATGGTGCCGACGGGGGTGTACTTCGGGTCCAGCTTGCTGTCCTGGTAGACCAGGAAGAACTGGCTGCCGCCGGAGTCGGGCTGGCCGGTGTTGGCCATCGCGAGGGTGCCGGCCGGATAGATGCCGTCCTTGATCCGGGGGTCCTTGAGGTTCTCGTCCGGGATCGTGTAGCCCGAACCGCCCATGCCGGTGCCCTTGGGGTCGCCGCACTGGAGCACGTAGATGCCGGCGCTGGTGAGCCGGTGGCACGGGCTGTGGTCGTAGAAACCCTCGCCGGCCAGGAAGTTGAACGAGTTCACCGTGTGCGGCGCCTTCTCGGCGTCGAGCTTGATGTCGATGGAGCCACAGGTCGTCTTCAGATCCATCGTGTACGAGGCCGACTTGTCGACGGCCATCGCGGGCTCGGACTTCCACGACTTGGCGGAGGGGGAGCCGGGGGCCGCCTTGGCGCACGGGTCCGGGCCCTTGCTCGGCGGCGTGGAGCTGTCCGGTGCCGCCGCGTCCGTGGTGTCCTTCTTGCCGTCGCCGGACAGCGCGCCCGTGGCATAGGCGGTCGCGCCCGCCGCGAGCACCACGGCGAGGCCCGCGGCGATCACCGCGTTACGGCGGCGCGCCTTGCGCCGGGCCGCCTCTCGGCGCTCCTGCTGCCGCTCGAACTTCTCCCGGGCGAGCTGCCGCCGCCGCTGCTCGTTACTGACCACCGGGTCGTCTCCTCGTGCCGTCTGGTCCATGGCGGACCGGGGTTGCGGGGTGTGCCCGTACCGTATACGGGTTCGCTGTGACCGGAGTGCCGCCGGTAGGCTCTGTACCGGCCGAGGTTTCCCACCGGGGAGCCCCCGCCGGTCCACTGCTGGAATTCTGCTGGTCGATCTTTAAGGACGAATGTGCTTATTGCCGGGTTCCCCGCCGGGGCCTGGGGCACCAATTGCTATCTGGTCGCCCCGGCCGCGGGTGAGGAGTGTGTGATCGTCGACCCGGGCCACCAGGCGGCCCCGGGTGTCGAGGAAGCGCTCAGGAAGCATCGGCTCAAGCCCGTCGCCGTCGTTCTCACCCATGGGCACATCGACCATGTCGCCTCGGTCGTCCCGGTGTGCGGCGCCCACGACGTCCCCGCCTGGATCCACCCCGCGGACCGCTACATGATGAGCGACCCGGAGAAGGGCCTCGGCCGCTCCATCGGGCAGCGCCTCATGGGCGAGCTGACCGTGGGCGAGCCGGACGACGTCAAGGAGCTCACCGACGGCGCCCGGCTGGACCTCGCCGGGCTGGAGTTCTCCGTCGCGCACGCGCCCGGCCATACCAAGGGGTCGGTGACCTTCCGGCTGCCCGAGACCGCCGACGTGCCGTCGGTGTTCTTCGCGGGTGACCTGTTGTTCGCCGGCTCCATCGGACGCACCGACCTGCCCGGCGGCGACCACGCCGAGATACTCCGGTCGCTGGCACGTGTGTGCCTGCCCCTGGACGACTCGACCGTGGTGCTGTCCGGCCACGGCCCCCAGACCAGCATCGGCCGCGAGCGCGCCACCAACCCGTACCTGCGGGATCTGGCAGAAGCGCGGCACGGCCTCGGAGAGGGCGCCACCGCCCCTCCGCGACGAGGAATGTGACGATTTTTCCCGTGAGTACGTTCAAGGCCCCCAAGGGCACCTACGACCTGACCCCGCCCGACTCCGCGGTCTACCTCGCGGTGCGCGAGGCCATCGCGGCGCCGCTCAAGCGCTCCGGCTACGGCTATATCGAGACCCCCGGCTTCGAGCAGGTCGAGCTCTTCTCCCGCGGTGTGGGCGAGTCCACCGACATCGTGACCAAGGAGATGTACACCCTCACCACGCGCGGCGGTGACCAGCTCGCGCTGCGCCCCGAGGGCACCGCCTCCGTGCTGCGCGCGGCCCTGGAGGCGAACCTGCACAAGACCGGCAACCTCCCGGTCAAGCTCTGGTACGCCGGCTCGTACTACCGCTACGAGCGCCCGCAGGCCGGCCGCTACCGCCACTTCTCGCAGGTCGGCGCGGAGGCCATCGGCGCGGAGGACCCGGCGCTCGACGCCGAGCTGATCATCCTGGCCGTCGACGCCTACAAGTCGCTGGGCCTGACGAACTTCCGCCTGCTGCTCAACTCCCTCGGCGACAAGGAGTGCCGTCCGGCCTACCGCGACGCGCTCCAGTCCTTCCTGCGCGGCCTCGACCTCGACGAGGACACCCGCCGCCGCATCGAGATCAACCCGCTGCGCGTCCTCGACGACAAGCGCGAGGCCGTGCAGAAGCAGCTCGTCGGCGCCCCGATGCTCCGTGACCACCTCTGCGAGGCGTGCAAGGAGTACCACGAGCAGGTGCGCGAGCTGCTGACCGCGGCGGGCGTCGCCTTCGAGGACGACGAGAAGCTGGTCCGCGGCCTGGACTACTACACCCGCACCACCTTCGAGTTCGTCCACGACGGCCTGGGCTCGCAGTCCGCGGTGGGCGGCGGCGGCCGCTACGACGGCCTGTCCGAGATGATCGGCGGACCGGCGCTGCCGTCGGTGGGCTGGGCGCTCGGCGTCGACCGCACGGTCCTGGCGCTCAAGGCGGAGGGCATCGAGCTCGACCTGCCCGCCGCGACGCGGGTCTTCGCCGTGCCGCTGGGCGACGAGGCCCGCCGGGTGCTCTTCGGTCTCGTGACCGAGCTGCGCCGGGCCGGTGTCGCCACCGACTTCGCCTTCGGCGGCAAGGGCCTGAAGAACGCCATGAAATCGGCCAACCGCTCGGGCGCCCGCTTCGCGCTCGTGGCGGGTGAGCGGGATCTCGCGGAGGGCGTCGTGCAGCTCAAGGACCTCGAGTCCGGCGAGCAGACACCTGTCGCATGCGACACCGTGGTGAGCGAACTCCTCTCCCGGCAGGGCTGATTGCCTGGCGGCTCGTGCAGAATGGGCCGCAAGGACCGACAGATGGGATCAAGGGCGCTATGACCACTTCGGCACTCGACCGCTCCGACACCGACGGCGACGAGCGGGACGGCCCTGCCACGGGACCCGTGGGTGGCGGCCGGGCGTTCGCCCTGCTGCTGGTCGTCACCGGTGCCATGGGACTGCTCGCGGCCTGGGTCATCACCCTCGACAAGTTCAAGCTGCTCGAGGACCCGAACTACGTCCCGGGGTGCAGCCTCAACCCCATCGTCTCCTGCGGCAACATCATGCAGAGCAAGCAGGCCGCGGCCTTCGGGTTCCCCAACCCGATGCTCGGCCTGGTCTGCTACGGCATCATCATCGCGATCGGCCTGGCGCTGCTCTCCGGCGCCCGCTTCCCGCGGTGGTACTGGCTGGGCATGGAGGCGGGCTGCCTCTTCGGCGTCGGCTTCGTGAGCTGGCTGCAGTACGAGTCGCTGTATGTGATCGGCTCGCTGTGTCTGTGGTGCTGCCTCGCCTGGGTCGGCACGATCGTCATGTTCTGGTATGTGACCGTGCAGAACGTCCGCCATGGGTTCATCCCCGCCCCGCGGGCGCTGCGCAACGCGGTGCTGGAGTTCCACTGGGTGATCCCGGTGATCCACATCGGCATCATCGGCATGCTGATCCTCACCAAGTGGTGGAGCTTCTGGACCGGCTGACCGGCCCGTGAGCGCCTGACCGACGCCGTCGGACCCCTCGGGTCCGGCGGCGTTGTCAGTGGCGTGGCATAGGGTTTTCGACGTGGAACCCGACCTCTTCATCGCAGCCGCCGAGGACCGCCAGGAGAAAGACCCGGCGAGCAGTCCGCTGGCCGTCCGCATGCGCCCGCGGACCCTCGACGAAGTCGTCGGCCAGGGCCATCTCCTCAAGCAGGGTTCACCGCTGCGCAGGCTGGTGGGGGAGGGGAGCGGCGGCCCGGCCGGGCCGTCCTCGGTGATCCTCTGGGGCCCGCCCGGCATCGGCAAGACGACCTTGGCCTACGTCGTCAGCCAGGCCACCAACAAGCGCTTCGTGGAGCTGTCCGCGATCACCGCCGGGGTCAAGGAGGTGCGGGCCGTCATCGACGGCGCCCGCCGCGCCTCGGGCGGTTACGGCAAGGAGACCGTCCTCTTCCTGGACGAGATCCACCGCTTCAGCAAGGCCCAGCAGGACTCCCTGCTGCCCGCCGTCGAGAATCGCTGGGTCACCCTGATCGCGGCCACCACGGAGAACCCGTACTTCTCGATCATCTCCCCCCTGCTGTCCCGCTCCCTGCTGCTGACCCTCCAGGCCCTCACCGACGACGACCTGCGCGGCCTGCTGCACCGCGCGCTCACCGACGAGCGCGGCCTCGGCGGCGCGGTGACGCTGCCGGAGGACGCGGAGGGGCATCTGCTGAGGATCGCCGGGGGCGACGCGCGGCGCGCGCTGACGGCCCTGGAGGCGGGCGCGGGCTCGGCCATCGCCAAGGGCGAGGCCGAGATCACCCTGGAGACGCTGGAGGAGGCCGTCGACCGCGCGGCCGTGCGCTACGACCGCGCCGGCGACCAGCACTACGACGTGGCCAGCGCTCTCATCAAGTCCATCCGCGGCTCCGACGTGGACGCCACCCTGCACTACCTGGCCCGGATGATCGAGGCCGGGGAGGATCCGCGGTTCATCGCCCGGCGGCTGATGATCTCCGCGAGCGAGGACGTCGGCATGGCCGACCCCACCGCGCTCCAGACGGCGGTGGCCGGTGCGCAGGCCGTCGCGCTGATCGGTTTCCCGGAGGCCCGGATCGTGCTCGGCCAGGTGGCCGTGGCGCTCGCCCTGGCCCCGAAGTCCAACGCGGCGTATCTGGCGATCGACGCGGCCCTCGCGGACGTCCGGGCGGGCCTCGCCGGGCCCGTGCCCCCGCACCTGCGCGACGGGCACTACAAGGGCGCCGAGAAGCTCGGCCACGCGCAGGGCTATCTCTATCCCCACGACCTGCCCGGCGGCATCGCCGCCCAGCAGTACGCGCCGGACGCGGTCCACGGCAAGCGTTACTACGAACCCACGCGCTACGGGGCGGAGGCGCGCTACGCGGACGTGGTGGAGCGGGTGCGCAAGCGGTTGCGGGGCGAGTCCGAGGGCTGAGCCCCGGCTCACCCCCGCGGCCGGGCCGGCTCAGTCCTCCGTGGCGTCGAAGAGCGCGTGCATCGCCTGCCGCAGGCCGGTGATGTCCCGCACCGGCCGCGGGAATTCGAAGCGCACGTCGAAGGACCGGTCGGCCGGGGTGCCCTCGCCGTGCGCGGTGGTGAACCGCACGCGCAGCCCGAAGCGGTCCAGCGAGAGCGGCACGGCCCGGTCGCGGGCGCAGCGCGGCCGCCGCTCGCCGAGCAGCGAGCTGAGGGCGCGCACCTGGTCGCCGTGCGAGGCGTGCAGGTGCTGGAGCAGCTCCGCCTCGTGCTCGATCAGCGGGTCGGGCTCGGCGCGGGCGAAGTCGTCCGCCTCGACGCTCTCCGCGCCCCACAGGTCGTCGACGCTGCTCTCGCCGACCTCCAGCCGCAGCATCATCCGGCCGGGCCCGGTCATCCCGGGCACCGAGGTCAGCCAGCCGGAGAGCCAGGCGCGGCCGCGGATCCGGTTGGGCACGGCGACCGGTGCGACGTCGGTGAGTTCCAGCACGGCGGCCAGCTCGTCGTCCTGGGCGTGTGTGGCGGCGCGTACGGCCGGGGAATCCGCGGGGAAGACCAGGAACACCTCGCCGTCGGGCCCCACGCTGCGGGCCTCGGGCGCGAGCAGTTCGGCGGGCAGCGCGGCGCCCGCGCCGGTCCCGCCGGTCAGCCCGGGAATGAGCAGTACCGCGGAGCATGTACTCTGTACGAGAGTTCGTGTGCGCTCGGCTGCTGACGGCATCCGCGCGATTTCAAGTCCGCTGGGACGCGGCTGACCACGATCTGATCGGACCTCCGTCGCGTCGACGCCATCAGTTGCGTCGGCCTCTTTCGTGCTGTCCGTGATGTGACTGGTGTTCCCCGGACGAGACATGCGATCTCCTTGAGTAAGGTGAGCCTAACCTAACCTACAACGGAGGTCTGGAGAACGTGCCTAACCAGTCGCGTCCCAAGGTCAAGAAGTCTCGTGCGCTCGGCATCGCGCTGACGCCGAAGGCCGTCAAGTACTTCGAGGCCCGCCCCTACCCGCCGGGCGAGCACGGCCGTGGCCGCAAGCAGAACTCGGACTACAAGGTCCGTCTGCTCGAGAAGCAGCGTCTGCGCGCCCAGTACGACATCAGCGAGCGCCAGATGGCCCGCGCCTACGACCGTGCCAAGAAGGCCGAGGGCAAGACGGGCGAGGCGCTGGTCGTCGAGCTCGAGCGCCGCCTCGACGCACTGGTCCTGCGTTCGGGCATCGCCCGCACCATCTACCAGGCCCGCCAGATGGTCGTCCACGGCCACATCCAGGTCAACGGTGGCAAGGTCGACAAGCCGTCGTTCCGCGTCCGTCCCGACGACGTCGTGACGGTCCGCGAGCGCAGCCGCTCCAAGCACCCCTTCCAGGTCGCGATGGCCGGTGGCTACGACACCGAGGGCGAGACCCCGCGCTACCTCCAGGTCAACCTGGCCGCGCTGGCCTTCCGCCTGGACCGTGAGCCGAACCGCAAGGAGATCCCCGTGATCTGCGACGAGCAGCTCGTCGTCGAGTACTACGCCCGCTGATCCGGCGGTAGTAGCGGCTCTTCCGAGCTCCTCGCTCAGCCCGTCGTCTCCCCGGCCCCCGTGGCCGGTGAGACGGCGGGCTCGCGCGTTTCCGGCGGGCGTACGGGCCCCCGGGCCACCGGCACCGCCGGAGGCAGCTCCGGTCCGCAGCCCACCCGGGCCACCACCGCGTCGAGGTCCAGCCCGGCCCCCTCGCGCACGCACGCCTCGTACCGGCGCGTGCCCAGCAGCTCCCGGAGCCGGCGCTCGCACAGCGCGTGCGGGGCGTTGAAGTGCCGCGAACCGGACAGCGGCAGTCCCACCGACCGCCGCAGCCGCCCGGCCGCCCCCTGGAGCACCGCGGCCTCCTCGGCGCCGCCGGCACCCCCCGCCTCCTCCAGCGTCACCAGCGCCAGCAGTTCCACCGCGAGCACCGCGCCCCCCAGGTCGCGGAAGGCGTGGGCGGTGGCCAGGCACTCCCGGAGCAGCGGCCGGGCCCGTACGGCGTCCCCGCCGCTCCAGGCCGCGAGGGCCAGGATGTACAGCGCGTACGCCAGCGCCCGGCGCTCGCCGTGGGCCGCGCAGACCTCCCGCACCTCCTCGCACAGCGCCACCGCGCCCGGCAGGTCGCCCTGGAAGGCGACGGCCGTCGCCAGCTCCGCCTGGGCCGCGAGGACGTCGCTGTTCAGCTCGCCGGTCTCCTGATAGCGCGCCAGCGCCGACCGCAGCAGCTCCTCGGCGCGCGGCAGGTCGTCCGAGACCAGGGCCAGCAGGCCCGCCCGGTGCTCGGCGTAGGCCAGCGCCCGGGTGTGGCCGCCGTGCAGGGCCGTCTCACGGCACTCCGCCAGCGCCCCCACCGCGCGGGCCGGATCGCCCTGGAGCACCGCCACGTGACCCAGCACCCACAGGGCCTTCAGCCGGGTCTCCTCGTTGTCGGCCTCGGCCTCCAGCGCGCGGTCCAGCCAGTAGCGCCCCTCCGCGAGACGGCCGCAGCCGGTCCAGTGGAACCACAGCGTCGCCGCCAGGTACTGGCCGATGTGGGCCTCGCCCTTCTCCTCCAGGCTGTAGTCCAGCGCGAGCCGCAGATTAGGCAGCTCCGCCTCGATCCGGGCCGCCACCTCCGCCTGCCGGGGACTGAACCAGTCCAGCTCGCACCAGGTGACCAGGCCCATGTACCAGTCACGGTGCCTGCGCCGCATCCGCTCGCCGTCCGCCAGCGCGTCCAGCCAGCCCGCCCCGTACATCCGCACCGGGTCCAGCAGCCGGTAGCGCGGCCCCAGCGGGGTGTCCTCCCGCACCACCACGGACCGCGCCACCAGTTCCGCCAGCACGTCGAGCAGGCTCTCGGCGGGCAGCTCGGGGCCGGAGCAGACATACTCCGCCGCCTCCAGGTCGAACAGGCCCGCGAAGACCGTCAGCCGCGCCCACAGCAGCCGTTCGGCGGGCGTGCACAGCTCGTGGCTCCAGCCGATGGCCGTGCGCAGCGTCTGGTGGCGGGGCAGCGGGCCCGGCGCGCCCCCCGCCAGCAGCCGGAACCGGTCGTCCAGCCGCTCCAGCACCTGCGTCACCGACAGCGTGCCCAGCCGCGCCGCCGCGAGCTCCAGGGCCAGCGGGATGCCGTCGAGTCTGCGGCACAGCTCGTCCGCGGTGGCGCGCTCCGCCTCCCCGGCGCCGGCCCACGCGCCCCCCGCGCGGTCCTCGAAGAGCTCGGAGGACTCCGGGCCGGACAGCGGCGGCAGCGCGAAGACCTGCTCGCCCGCGACCCCCAGCGGCCGCCGGGACACCGCGAGCACCCGCAGCCCCGGCACCCCGCGCAACAGCGCCTTGACCAGGGCCGCACACGCCTCCGTCACCTGCTCGCACCCGTCCAGGACGAGCAGCGTCCGCCGCCCGGCGAGCTGCTCCAGCAGCCACGCGCGCGGCGGCCGGTCCGTGTGATCGGTCAGCCCCAGGGCCTCGGCGACCGTGTGGTCCAGCAGGGCCGGGTCGCTGAGCGAGGAGAGCTCGGCCAGCCAGGCCCCGTCGCAGAAGCGATCCTGCAAAGCGGTCGCGAGCCGGAGCGCCACGCGGGTCTTGCCCACGCCCCCGATCCCGGTCACCGTCACCAGCCGGGCCCGCTCCACCAGCGCGGCGAGCGCGTCCAGTTCGCGACCGCGGCCGATGAAGCGCGTGGGCCCGGCGGGCAGATTGCCCGGCGGATCCGGCCGGTGACAGCCCCGCGCGGCGACGCCGTGGACGCGGGAGGAGGGGGTGCCGGGAAGCGGTGAGCCGGAGAGTGGGGGCATGGCACACAGAGCGTACTGGTGAGTGTGCGCACCGTAAACTCCGGCAGGTGGGCAGGGCTGGCGCGGTGACAATCCGGTACGGGCGCGGAGGCCCGGCGCGATAAGGTCGTACAGGACGTCAAGAGGCGTCCGAAGACGTCCGAAGACAGCAAGCGGCGGGTCGGCGACGACGACCAGCAGGGAGCGGTGCAGCGTGTCCGGTGGAGAGGTGGCCGGGATCCTCGTGGCCGTCTTCTGGGCGATCCTCGTGTCGTTCATGGCCCTGGTCCTGGTGCGGCTCGCGCAGACGCTCAAGGCCGCCACCAAGCTGGTGGCCGACGTCAGTGAGCAGGCCGTGCCGCTGCTCGCCGACGCCTCCGCGACCGTGCGCTCGGCCAACACCCAGCTCGCCCGCGTCGACTCGATCGCAGCGGACGTCCAGGAGGTCACGGCGAACGCCTCCGCGCTCTCCTCGACCGTCTCCTCCGCCTTCGGCGGGCCCCTGGTCAAGGTCGCGGCGTTCGGCTACGGCGTGCGCCGCGCGATCGGCCGCAAGGCCGCGCCCGCCGAGCCGGCGCCGCGGCACTCCGTTTTCGCCGGCCGGACCGTCGGCCGGAAACCGCCGTCCGCCCGGCGCGGCAGCCGCCGTACCCGTGGGAAGGGTTGACCCCAGGAATGTTCCGCCGCACCTTCTGGTTCACGACCGGTGTAGCCGCCGGTGTCTGGGCCACGACCAAGGTCAACCGCAAGCTGGCCCAGCTCACCCCGGAGAGCCTGGCTCTCCAGGCGGCGGACCGCGCGGTCGTCGCGGGCCGCCGGGTCAAGCTCTTCGCCCTGGACGTCCGCGACGGCATGGCGCACCGCGAGGCGGCGCTCAAGGACGCGCTCGGCCTCACCGCCGTACCCGACCCCGAGCGCCGGGAGCTTCCCGAGCAGCGCCGGCTGGTCGCACTCGAACAGCAGCACACCTACCACTCGTTCACCCGGAAAGAGGACCACTGATGGAGTCGGCTGAAATCCGCCGCCGCTGGCTGCGCTTCTTCGAGGAGCGCGGGCACACCGTCGTCCCCTCGGCGTCAGTCATCGCGGACGACCCGACCCTGTTGCTGGTCAACGCGGGCATGGTCCCCTTCAAGCCGTACTTCCTCGGCGAGGTCAAGCCGCCCTTCCCGCGCGCCACCAGCGTGCAGAAGTGCATCCGCACGCCGGACATCGAAGAGGTGGGCAAGACCACCCGCCACGGCACGTTCTTCCAGATGTGCGGCAACTTCTCCTTCGGCGACTACTTCAAGGAAGGCGCCATCAAGCTCGCCTGGGAGCTGCTGACCACCCCGGTGGCGGACGGCGGCTTCGGGCTGGAGCCCGAGAAGCTCTGGATCACCGTCTACAAGGACGACGACGAGGCCGAGCAGATCTGGCGTGACGTCGTCGGCGTCCCCGCCGAGCGCATCCAGCGCCTGGGCAAGAAGGACAACTTCTGGTCCATGGGCGTCCCCGGCCCCTGCGGTCCCTGCTCCGAGATCAACTACGACCGCGGCCCGGAGTTCGGCGCCGAGGGCGGCCCCGCCGTCAACGACGAGCGCTACGTGGAGATCTGGAACCTGGTCTTCATGCAGTACGAGCGCGGCGCCGGTGACGGCAAGGAGGACTTCCCGATCCTCGGGGACCTGCCGTCCAAGAACATCGACACCGGTCTCGGCCTCGAGCGCCTCGCCATGATCCTGCAGGGCGTGCAGAACATGTACGAGACCGACACCCTGCGCGTCGTCATGGACAAGGCCACCGAGCTGACCGGCGTCCGCTACGGCGACAAGCACGAGTCGGACGTCTCCATGCGCGTGGTCGCCGACCACATCCGCACCTCCGTGATGCTCATCGGAGACGGCGTCACCCCCGGCAACGAGGGCCGCGGTTATGTGCTGCGCCGCATCATGCGCCGCGCCATCCGCAACATGCGCCTGATGGGTGCCACCGGCCCGGTCGTCAAGGACCTGATCGGCGTCGTGATCGACACGATGGGGCAGCAGTACCCCGAGCTCGTCACCGACCGCAAGCGCGTCGAGACCGTCGCCCTCGCCGAGGAGGCCGCCTTCCTCAAGGCCCTCAAGGGCGGCACCAACATCCTCGACACCGCCGTGACCGAGACCAAGGCCGCCGGCGGCACGGTCCTCTCCGGCGACAAGGCGTTCCTGCTCCACGACACCTGGGGCTTCCCGATCGACCTCACCCTGGAGATGGCCGCCGAGCAGGGGCTGTCCGTGGACCAGGACGGCTTCCGCCGCCTGATGAAGGAGCAGCGCGAGCGGGCCAAGGCCGATGCCAAGGCCAAGAAGACCGGTCACGCCGACCTGTCCGCCTACCGCGAGGTCGCCGACACCACCGGCGAGAGCGACTTCACGGGCTACACCCTCACCGAGAACGAGTCGACGGTCGTCGGCCTGCTCGTCGACGGCGTGCCCTCGCCCGCCGCCACCGAGGGCGACGAGGTCGAGGTCGTCCTCGACCGCACCCCCTTCTACGCCGAGGGCGGCGGCCAGCTCGCCGACACCGGCCGCATCCGGCTGGACAACGGCGCCGTCATCGAGATCCGCGATGTGCAGAAGCCCGTCCCGGGCGTCCACGTCCACAAGGGCGTCGTCCAGGTCGGCGAGGTCACCGTCGGTGCCTCCGCCCACGCCGCCATCGATGTGACGCGCCGTCGGGCCATCGCCCGTGCCCACAGCGCCACCCACCTCACCCACCAGGCGCTGCGCGACGCCCTGGGCCCGACGGCCGCCCAGGCCGGCTCGGAGAACTCGCCCGGCCGCTTCCGCTTCGACTTCGGCTCCCCTGCCGCCGTGCCCGGCAGCGTCCTCACGGACGTCGAGCAGCGGATCAACGAGGTCCTCTCCCGTGAACTCGACGTCCAGGCCGAGGTCATGAGCATCGACGACGCCAAGAAGCAGGGCGCCATCGCGGAGTTCGGCGAGAAGTACGGCGAGCGGGTGCGCGTCGTGACCATCGGCGACTTCTCCAAGGAGCTGTGCGGCGGTACGCACGTCGCCAACACCGCCCAGCTGGGCCTGGTGAAGCTGCTCGGCGAGTCCTCGATCGGCTCCGGTGTGCGCCGTGTCGAGGCCCTGGTCGGCGCCGACGCCTATCACTTCCTCGCCAAGGAGCACACGGTCGTCGCCCAGCTCCAGGAGCTGGTCAAGGGCCGTCCGGAGGAGCTGCCGGAGAAGATCTCCGGGATGCTCGCCAAGCTCAAGGACGCCGAGAAGGAGATCGAGCGTTTCCGCGCCGAGAAGGTGCTCCAGGCCGCCGCCGGTCTCGCCGAGGGCGCCAAGGACATCCGCGGTGTGGCGCTGGCCATCGGCCGGGTGCCGGACGGCACCGGCGCCGACGACCTGCGCAAGCTCGTCCTCGACGTCCGCGGCCGGATCCAGGGCGGCCGGGCCGCCGTCGTGGCGCTGTTCACCGTCGTGAACGGCCGTCCGCTGACCGTCATCGCCACCAACGAGGCCGCCCGCGAGCGCGGTCTCAAGGCCGGTGACCTGGTGCGTACGGCCGCCAAGACGCTCGGTGGCGGTGGCGGCGGCAAGCCGGACGTCGCCCAGGGCGGCGGTCAGAACCCGGACGCCGTCGACGAGGCCGTCGCCGCCGTCGAGCGCCTCGTCGCCGAAGCGGCCTGATCGCCGTGCGACGTGGCAGGCGCATCGCCGTCGATGTGGGGGACGCCCGGATCGGGGTCGCCTCGTGCGACCCCGACGGGATCCTCGCGACCCCGGTCGAGACCGTGCCGGGGCGGGACATCCCGCAGGCCCACAAGCGGCTGGCGGCGATCGTCGCGGAGTACGAGCCGGTCGAGGTCGTCGTCGGTCTGCCCCGCTCCCTCAAGGGGGGAGAGGGGCCGGCCGCGGCCAAGGTGCGGACCTTCGCCAAGGAGATGGCCCGGCGGGTGGCGCCCGTACCGGTGCGGCTGGTCGACGAGCGCATGACGACCGTCACAGCCGCGCAGGGGCTGCGGGCCTCCGGCGTCAACACCAGGAAGGGGCGCTCGGTCGTCGACCAGGCGGCAGCCGTGGTCATTCTGCAGAACGCGCTGGAGATCGAGAAGGTCTCCGGCCGGCCTCCCGGCGAGGCCGTCGACGTGGTCATCTGATCGCAGTACGGTAACGTTCCGCGCTGACATGGCAGCCGTTCGAACGTCTCCCGTACAGGACCGGACGATTCGGAACCCGCGCTCCACGGAGTGCCGACCGGCTGCCGCTGTGCGGCTCTAGGGGATTGATGACTGAGTATGGCCGGGGCTCCGGCTCCCAACCGTGGCATCCCGAGGACCCTCTGTACGGGGACCCGGGATACGACGGTCAACAGCATCCGCAGCATCAGCACCCCCAGCAGCCGTCACAGCCTCAGTACGGTCAACAGCAGTACGGCTGGGACCCCTCGCAGAGCGCGGGGGGTCCCTACGGCACCGGGGAGCAGTACGGGCAGCAGCCCGTCGACCCCTACACCGGCGCGCCGCCGGACTACTACGGCACGCAGGACGCCTATCCGCAGCCCCAGCACCAGCACCAGCGCGAGCCGCAGGCGCAGCAGCACGCGCCCCAGCAGCCCCAGCAGTACGAACAGCAGGTGCCGCGCCAGGCTCAGCACGAGACGCAGCAGCACCACACGCAGGAGTTCGCGCAGCCCGCGGAGTGGCGTTCCGAGCCCGCCGAGGAGAAGCTGTCGTTCTTCGACGGCCTCTCCGGTCCGGCCGCCCCGGAGCCGGAGGAGGACGCGCCGGCCGAGGAGCGCTCCCGCGGCCGTGACCGGCGGGGCAAGGCGCCCAAGAAGGCCAAGCGCCGCAGCGGCACCGCCTGCCTCCTCGTCGCCGTGGTGCTCGTCGGCGTCGTGGGCGGCGGTGGCTATCTCGCCTACGACTACTGGCAGACCCACTTCGGGGCCGCGCCCGACTACGACGGCGAGGGCACCGGCCAGGTCCAGGTCGAGATCCCCAAGGGCTACGGCATCAGCCAGATGGGTGAGGTCCTCCAGAAGGCCGGCGTGGTCAAGAGCGTCGGAGCCTTCACCGAGGCCGCGGGCAAGGACCCCAAGGGCAAGGCCATCCAGCCCGGCTCCTACACCCTCCACAAGGAGATGTCCGGTGCCGCGGCCGTGTCGATGATGACCAACGCCGCGAACTTCCTCACCATCGGCGAGGGCCGGCGCGCGGTGGGGATCTACGCCGCGATCGACGAGAAGCTCGGCCTGCCGAAGGGCACGACCCAGGGCGTCGCCAAGGACCAGGTGAAGAACCTCGGGCTGCCCGACTGGGCCAACAGCGACCCCAAGATCAAGGACCCGCTGGAGGGCTTCCTCTTCCCCTCGCAGTACAACGCGGGCAAGGGCACCAAGCCCGAGGAGATCCTCAAGCAGATGGTCGCGCGGGCGAAGGAGACCTACGCCAAGCAGGATCTGGAGGGCAAGGCGAAGGAACTCGGCCTGAAGTCCCCGCTCCAGCTGATCACCGTGGCGAGCATGGTCAACGCCGAGGGCATGACCCACGACGACTTCCGCAAGATGGCGCGCGTCATCTACAACCGCCTCAAGCCCACCAACGTCGAGACGAACGGCAAGCTCGAGTTCGACTCGACGTACAACTACATCAAGAACCAGAGCACCCTGGACCTCAGCCCCAAGCAGCTGCGGTCCTACGACGACCCGTACAACACGTACTTCTACAAGGGCCTGACGCCCGGCCCCATCGGCAATCCGGGAGAGCTCGCGCTCAAGGCCGCGATGGATCCCGAGCCCGGTGACTGGTACTACTTCGTCTCCATCGACGGCAAGACGCAGTTCGCCAAGAACCTGCAGGAGCACGAGAAGCTCGTGCAGGAGTTCAACGAGAGCCAGAAGAACAAGAAGAAGAGCGGATGAGTGAACTGAAGGGGCACCGCCGCCGCGCGGCCGTGCTCGGATCGCCGATCGACCACTCGCTCTCCCCGGTCCTGCACCGGGCCGCCTACGCGGAGCTGGGCCTGGGGGAGTGGACGTACGACCGCTTCGAGATCGACGAGGCCGCGCTGCCCGGCTTCCTCGCGGGGCTGGACGGCACCTGGGCGGGGTTCTCGCTCACCATGCCGCTCAAGCGCGCGGTGATGCCGCTGCTGGACGAGGTCAGCGACACCGCGGCCTCGGTCGAGGCCGTCAACACCGTCGTCCTCACCGAGGACGGCCGCCGCCTCGGTGACAACACCGACATCCCCGGCATCGAGGCCGCCCTGCGCGAGCGCGGCGTCGAGAAGGTCGAGTCCGCCGCCGTCCTCGGCGCCGGGGCCACGGCCTCCTCCGCCCTCGCGGCCCTCGCCCGGATCTGCACCGGCGAGGTCACCGCCTATGTGCGCAGCGAGGCGCGGGCCGCCGAGATGCGTCAGTGGGGCGAACGGCTCGGCGTGGCCGTCACCGTCGCCGACTGGTCCCGCGCCGCCGAGGCCCTCACCGCGCCCCTGGTCGTCGCCACCACCCCGGCCGGCGCCACCGACGCCCTCGCCGCCGCGGTCCCCGAGCGCCCCGGCACCCTCTTCGACGTGCTCTACGAGCCATGGCCGACCCCGCTGGCCGCCGCCTGGACGGACCGCGGCGGGGCCGTGCTCAGCGGCCTGGACCTCCTGGTGCATCAGGCCGTGCTCCAGGTCGAGCAGATGACCGGCTGCAGGCCGGGCCCCCTCGCGGCGATGCGCGCGGCGGGCGAGGCGGCCCTCGCGGCACGCGCCCGCTGACCACGACCTGACCGAGTCCGTCCACAACCCGGACCTGAGGCCGGGAAAGGCCCCGGGACGTGGGAGGATCGAGGACGGCGGGCCAGGGCCGCGCGCCCCCAGCCACCGCTGGGAGGTACCCCCGGGTCGCGCCGCAGCAAGATCAGGCGCGAGCAGAGGAGTCCCGTTGAGCAGGTTGCGCTGGCTGACGGCCGGAGAGTCCCATGGTCCGGCACTGGTGGCGACGCTGGAGGGGCTGCCCGCCGGTGTGCCGATCACCACGGAGATGGTGGCGGACCACCTGGCCAGGCGGCGCCTCGGCTACGGCCGCGGCGCGCGCATGAAGTTCGAGCGCGACGAGGTCACCTTCCTCGGCGGTGTGCGCCACGGTCTGACCATGGGTTCCCCGGTGGCCGTCATGGTCGGCAACACCGAGTGGCCCAAGTGGGAAAAGGTCATGTCCGCCGACCCCGTCGACGCCGACGAGCTCGCCGCGCTGGCCCGTAACGCCCCGCTGACCCGCCCCCGCCCCGGCCACGCCGACCTCGCGGGCATGCAGAAGTACGGCTTCGACGAGGCCCGTCCGGTGCTGGAGCGCGCCTCCGCCCGGGAGACCGCGGCCCGCGTGGCGCTGGGCGCCGTCGCCCGCTCCTACCTCAAGGAGACGGCCGGCATCGAGATCGTCTCCCACGTCGTGGAGCTGGCCGCGGCCAAGGCGCCGTACGGCGTCTACCCCCGGCCCTCCGACGTCGAGCGCCTCGACGCCGACCCGGTGCGCTGCCTGGACCAGGACGCGAGCAAGGCGATGGTCGCCGAGATCGACCAGGCCCACAAGGACGGCGACACGCTCGGCGGCATCGTCGAGGTGCTCGCGTACGGCGTCCCGGTCGGCCTCGGCTCGCACGTGCACTGGGACCGCCGCCTCGACGCGCGCCTCGCGGCCGCGCTGATGGGCATTCAGGCGATCAAGGGCGTGGAGGTCGGCGACGGCTTCGACCTGGCCCGGGTGCCCGGCTCGCAGGCGCACGACGAGATCGTCGCCACCGGCGACGGCATCCGCCGCACCTCCGGCCGCTCCGGCGGCACCGAGGGCGGCCTGACCACCGGCGAGCTGCTGCGGGTGCGGGCGGCGATGAAGCCCATCGCGACCGTGCCGCACGCGCTGGCCACGGTCGACGTGAGCACCGGTGAGGCCGCGCAGGCGCACCACCAGCGCTCCGACGTCTGTGCCGTCCCGGCCGCGGGCATCGTGGCGGAGGCCATGGTGGCGCTGGTGCTGGCGGACGCGGTGGCGGAGAAGTTCGGCGGCGACAGCGTCGCCGAGACCCGTCGCAACGTCCGCGGCTACCTCGACAACCTGGCCATCAAGTGACCCCTCCCGCTGTCGTGCTGGTGGGCCCGCCCGGAGCGGGCAAGTCCACCATCGGTGCCCTGCTCGCCCAGCGGCTGGGCACCGGCTACCGCGACACCGACGCCGACATCGAGCGGACCGCGGGCAAGCCCATCCCGGAGATCTTCATCGACGAGGGCGAGCCGCACTTCCGCGAGCTGGAGCGGCAGGCCGTCCGCAGCGCCGTGGCCGAGCACCCCGGGGTGCTCGCCCTCGGCGGCGGGGCGGTGATGGACGACGGCACCCGCGCCCTGCTCAAGGGCCTCCCGGTGATCTTCCTCGACGTCGAACTCGCCGACGCCGTCCACCGGGTGGGCCTGGACGCCCCGCGCCCGCTGCTCGCGGTCAACCCGCGGCAGCGCTGGCGGGAGCTGATGGCGGCGCGCCGCCCGCTCTACACCGAGGTCGCCCGCGCCGTCGTCACCACCGGCGGCCGCACCCCGGAGGAGGTCGCCGACGCCGTGCTCGACGCGCTGGCGCTGCCCCGGGACCGTACCCCCGACACCACGCAATGAGGAACGCATGACCGACGCCCCCACCCGCATCCGGGTCGCCAGCGCGGGCTCCGAGCCGTACGAGGTCCTGGTCGGCCATCAGCTGCTGGGCGAGCTGCCCGGCCTGATCGGCACCGAGGCCAAGCGGGTCGCCGTGCTCCACCCGGAGGCGCTGGCCGAGACCGGCGAGGTGCTCCGCCAGGACCTGGCCGCGCAGGGCTACGAAGCGATCGCCATCCAGCTCCCCAACGCGGAGGAGTCCAAGACCGTCGAGGTGGCGGCCTACTGCTGGAAGGCGCTCGGCCAGACCGGCTTCACCCGCACCGATGTCATCGTCGGCGTGGGCGGCGGCGCCACCACCGACCTGGCCGGCTTCGTCGCCGCGACCTGGCTGCGCGGGGTGCGCTGGATCGCCGTGCCCACCACCGTGCTGGGCATGGTCGACGCCGCCGTCGGCGGCAAGACCGGCATCAACACCGCCGAGGGCAAGAACCTCGTCGGCGCCTTCCACCCCCCGGCCGGCGTCCTGTGCGACCTCGCCGCGCTGGAGTCGCTGCCGGTTCACGACTACGTCAGCGGGCTCGCCGAGGTCATCAAGGCGGGCTTCATCGCCGACCCGGTCATCCTCGACCTCGTCGAGGCGGACCCGGCGGCCGCCCGCACCCCGCGGGGCGCGCACACGGCGGAGCTGATCGAGCGCGCCATCCGGGTCAAGGCGGAGGTCGTCTCCGCCGACCTCAAGGAGTCGGGCCTGCGCGAGATCCTCAACTATGGGCACACCCTCGCCCACGCGATCGAGAAGAACGAGCGCTACAACTGGCGGCACGGCGCCGCGGTCTCCGTCGGCATGGTCTTCGCCGCCGAACTCGGCCGCATCGCAGGCCGCCTGGACGACGCGACCGCCGACCGGCACCGCGCCATCCTGGAGTCCGTGGGCCTGCCCGTGACCTACCGCGGCGACCAGTGGCCCAAGCTCGTCGAGACCATGAAGGTCGACAAGAAGTCCCGCGGCGACCGGCTGCGCTTCATCGTCCTCGACGGCCTCGCCAAGCCCACCGTCCTGGAATCCCCGGACCCGGCGATGCTCCTCGCCGCCCACGCGGAGATCGCCGCGTGAGCGCCGGCGAGCGCGCCCGGGTGCTCGTGCTCAACGGGCCCAACCTCGGCCGGCTCGGCTCGCGCGAGCCCGACGTCTACGGCTCGACCTCCTACAAGGGCCTGGTCGCGGCCTGCGCGGAGCTCGGCGCGGAGCTCGGCTTCGACGTCGAGGTCCGCGAGACCAACGACGAGGGCGAGCTGGTCCGCTGGCTGCACGAGGCGGCCGACGGGCGGATCCCGGTGGTCATCAACCCCGGTGCCTTCACGCACTACTCGTACGCCATGCGGGACGCCGCGGCCCAGCGCACCGCGCCGCTGGTCGAGGTGCACATCTCCAACCCTTACGCGCGCGAGGAGTTCCGCCACACGTCCGTGATCGCCGCGGTGGCCAGCGGCACGGTCGCCGGCTTCGGCATCGGGTCCTACCGGCTGGCGCTCCGCGCCCTGGCGGAGGAACTGCGGGACTGACCCAGGCGTCTTCACCGGGGGCCGGGGCTCCGCCCCGGCCCCCGCGAGGGACCCGGGGAACGGCGCGACCAGCTCCTACGGGACCGGCGGGCCCTACCCCCACACAGGGGACCGGGCCGGGCGGGGGATAGCCTCTGCCGCGCAAGTCGCCGCACGAGACGGAGTGCCAACCGCATGCAGCACCCTGGGGGACCGCCGGTGCCACCGCCCCACCCCCCGATGCCACCCGTACCACCCCCGCCCGGCCCGGACGCCACCGCCGCCTTCACCATGCCCGCGGCCTTCACCGTGCCCGCCGCCGAGGCCGCGCCCGCGACGCACGCCGCCGTGGCCCTGCTGCTCATCGGCCCGGCCGGCGCGGGCAAGACCACCGTGGCACGGCACTGGGCGGACACCCGCGCCGTGCCCACGGCGCACATCAGCCTCGACGACGTGCGCGAGTGGGTGCGCTCCGGCTTCGCGGACCCGCGGTCCGGGTGGAACGACCACTCCGAGGCGCAGTACCGCCTCGCCCGCCGCACCTGCGGCTTCGCCGCCCGCAACTTCCTCGCCAACGGCATCTCCTGCGTCCTGGACGACGCCGTCTTCCCCGACCGGCCCGTCGTCGGCCTCGGCGGCTGGAAGCGGCACGTGGGGCCGGGGCTGCTGCCCGTGGTCCTGCTGCCCGGCCTGGAGATCGTCCTGGAGCGCAACGCCGAGCGCACCGGCAACCGCCGGCTCGGCGACGAGGAAGTCGCCCGGATCCACGGCCGCATGGCCGGCTGGTACGGCTCCGGCCTGCCGATCATCGACAACTCCCAGCAGGACGTCGCCACCACGGCCCGCCTGCTGGACGACGTGGTCGCCCGCGCCCTGGCCGCGCCGCCCGGCTGTCCCTAGGCGCCCGGTCGGACGCGCTGGAACGGCCCGCCACGGCACTCCGCCGTACGCTCGGAGGCATGTCCGAGGTGTACGCGGCGCGCCGCGCGCGGCTGCGTGAGCGCTGCGAGGCGGCCGGGAGCGAGGCCGCCCTGGTATCCGGCGGCGCCAACGTCCGGTATCTGGCGGGCGGGGCGCCGGCGGGTGCCGCGCTGCTCGTCGGGCCCGTGGAGGACACCCTGCTGTGTCCGGGCGACCTCGCCGTGCGCGGCCCGGCCGACCGCCCGGCCGAGGGCCTGCGGATGGAGGCGTTGCCCCTGGCGGGCGGCGACCCGGCCGTCGCCGGGGCCGAGCGGGCCGCCGCGGCCGGTGCCCGCTCGCTGGCCGTCGAGGAGCACCACCTGACCGTCGCCCGGCACCGCGCCCTGCGCTCGGTCGCGCCCCGGCTGCGCCTGGACGACCTCGGCACGGCCGTGGAGCAGCAGCGGGTGGTCAAGGACAACGAGGAGATCTCCGCGCTGCGGATCGCCGCGGAGATCGCCGACCAGGCGCTGGGCGAGCTGCTGGAGTCGATCCTCGTCGGCCGCACGGAGCGGCATCTGGCGCTGGAGCTGGAGCGCCGCCTGATCGACCACGGCGCCTCGGGCCCGGCCTTCACCACCTCGGTCGGCGCGGGCCCGAATTCGGGGCTGGCCGGGCACGTGCCCACCGACCGGCGGGTGGAGGAGGGCGATTTCCTCTGTGTGTGCCTGGGCGCCGACTACCGTGGCTACCGCAGCGAGGTGGGCCGGACCTTCGTCATCGGCACCAGCCCGGCGGACTGGCAGATCGAGCTCTACGAGCAGGTGTTCGCCGCCCAGCGGGCGGGCCGGGAGAAGCTCGCGCCGGGCACTCCCTACCGCGATGTGGACCGCGCGGCACGGGTCGTGCTGGAGGCCGCGGGCCACGGTGAGAGGCTCGGACCGCGCATCGGACACGGCGTGGGACTCGAAAACGACGAGGACCCTCGGCTGACGCCCTCGGCAATGGGTAAACTGGACGCTTGCGTGCCGGTCACCGTAGATCCGGGGGTCAACCTCCCGGGGCGGGGCGGCGTCCGGATCGATGACACGCTCGTCGTCCGCCCCGAGGCGGATGGCGGACCCGAGCTACTCACCATTACGACCAAGGAGCTGCTCGCGCTCTAGCGCGTGCCTTCGGGGTCCCAGCTTCAGTCCAGGAGATTCCGCAACCGTGGCTTCCACGAACGACCTCAAGAACGGCATGGTGCTCAAGCTCGACGGAGGCCAGCTCTGGTCCGTCGTCGAGTTCCAGCACGTCAAGCCCGGCAAGGGCCCCGCCTTCGTCCGCACGAAGCTGAAGAACGTGCTCTCCGGCAAGGTGGTCGACAAGACCTTCAACGCCGGCGTGAAGGTCGAGACGGCCAACGTCGACAAGCGCGGTATGCAGTTCTCGTACATGGACGGCGAGTACTTCGTCTTCATGGACATGGACACGTACGACCAGCTGCACGTCGACCGCAAGACCGTCGGCGACGCCGCCAACTTCCTGCTCGAGGGCTTCGAGGCCGTCGTCGCGAAGCACGGCGACGAGGTGCTCTACGTCGAGCTGCCGGCCGCCGTCGAGCTGACCATCGAGCACACCGAGCCGGGCGTCCAGGGCGACCGCTCCACCGGTGGCTCCAAGCCCGCCAAGCTGGAGACCGGCTACGAGATCCAGGTCCCGCTCTTCATCACCACGGGTGAGAAGATCAAGGTCGACACGCGCACCGGTGATTACCTCGGTCGGGTGAACAGCTAACCGTGACCGCCCGCAGCAAGGCCCGTAAGCGCGCCTTCCAGATCCTCTTCGAGGCCGATCAGCGCGGCACCACCGTGCGACACGTCCTCGCCGACTGGGTCCGGCACTCGCGCTCCGACGACCGGCAGCCGCCGGTCAACGAATACACGATGCAGCTGGTCGAGGGGTACGCGGAGCATGTCTCCCGCATCGACGAGCTCATCGCCACCTACGCGGTCGACTGGGACCTGGACCGGATGCCGGTCGCGGACCGGAACATCGTGCGGCTCGGTGCCTACGAGCTGATCTGGGAGGACGAGACCCCGGACGCGGTGGCGATCGACGAGGCGGTCCAGCTCGCCAAGGAGTTCTCCACCGACGACTCGCCGTCCTTCGTGAACGGTCTGCTCGGCCGGTTCAAGGACCTCAAGCCGAGCCTTCGTCGCGACGAGAGCTGACAGACGTAAAAAGCCGTGGGGCGGGGAGAAACCTGGAAGGGTTTCTCCCCGCCCCACGGCTTTGGCCCGTCAGGGCGGGGACTTCACCGAGCCGAGGCTCAGGCGTCCTCGTGCTGGACGGCGCGGCGCGCGTCGGCGTCGAGCACACCCCAGCTGATCAGCTGCTCGGTGAGCACCGAGGGCGACTGGTCATAGATCACGGCAAGGGTGCGCAGGTCGTCCTGGCGGATCGACAGGACCTTGCCGTTGTAATCGCCGCGCTGGCTCTGGATGGTCGCGGCATAGCGCTGGAGCGGACCCGCCTTCTCGGCCGGCACGTGGGCCAGGCGCTCAAGGTCCAGAACCAGCTTCGGCGGCGGCTCGGCGGCCCCGCCCGGCGTGGTGCCCGGCAGCAGTTCCTGCACCGGAACGCCGTAGAAGTCGGCCAGCTCGGCCAGGCGCTGCACGGTCACGGCACGGTCGCCGCGCTCGTACGAGCCCACTACCACGGCCTTCCAGCGGCCCTGGGACTTCTCCTCGACGCCATGGAGGGAGAGGCCCTGCTGGGTGCGGATGGCGCGGAGTTTGGCCCCGAGCTGTTTGGCGTATTCGCTGGACATAAAGCTCCCCGGACGCGGTATCAATCTGCGGCTCTGCCGCGTGGCTGGTAACTCACTGTGAGGTTACGCAGCGTAATCTGACTTCGTCAAGCCGAATGGTCCACAGCATCCCCCGTGCGGGGCGGTGGCCGGTCCTGGTCCGGGACCCTGGTACGGTGAGAAAGGTAAATCCGACGTCCTTTAATGTCCGTCCCGTGAGGCGGAGAAGGGGGTCCGTTTCGTATGGACGCAAACCGTGACGTGAACCAGGCCGGTTCCGCCGCTCGTCCCGTGCTCGAAGCACCGGACATCGCCCGGGTCCTGACCCGGATCGCACACGAGATCGTCGAGCGCGCCAAGGGCGCCGACGACGTGGTGCTCCTCGGCATCCCGACGCGCGGGGTCTTCCTCGCCCGCCGGCTGGCCGCCAAGCTCGAGCAGATCACCGGAGGCAAGACCCCGGTCGGCTCCCTCGACATCACCATGTACCGCGACGACCTGCGGCTGCGCCCCGCCCGCGCGCTCGCCCGCACCGACATCCCCGGCCCCGGCATCGACGGCCGTCTGGTGATCCTGGTCGACGACGTGCTCTTCTCCGGCCGGACGATCCGCGCCGCGCTCGACGCGCTGAACGACATCGGCCGCCCCCGCGCCGTCCAGCTCGCGGTCCTCGTCGACCGCGGGCACCGAGAGCTGCCCATCCGCGCCGACTACGTCGGCAAGAACCTCCCCACGTCGCTGCGGGAGACGGTCAAGGTGCAGCTCACCGAGGAGGACGGCCGCGACAGCGTGCTCCTCGGCGTGCGCGAGAGTGCCCCGGCCCAGCAGTAGCGGTCGCCTCCGGCCCCGGCGACCGCCGGTTCCGCGCCCCCGCATGCCCGGACGCGGCCCCGCCGTTCGCCATCCCCACCCCCACCTCCTCGACCACGGAGCATCCGGATGAAGCGCCACCTCATCTCGGCCACCGACCTCACCCGCGACGACGCCGTCCTCATCCTCGACACCGCCGAGGAGATGGCCCGGGTCGCCGACCGGCCGATCAAAAAGCTGCCGACCCTGCGCGGCCGCACCGTCGTCAACCTCTTCTTCGAGGACTCGACGCGGACCCGCATCTCCTTCGAGGCCGCCGCCAAGCGGCTCTCCGCCGACGTCATCAACTTCTCCGCCAAGGGCTCCTCGGTCTCCAAGGGCGAGTCCCTCAAGGACACGGCCCTGACCCTGGAGGCCATGGGCGCCGACGCCGTCGTCATCCGCCACCACGCCTCCGGCGCCCCCTACCGGCTGGCGAACTCCGGCTGGATCGACGGCGCCGTGGTCAACGCCGGTGACGGCACCCACGAGCACCCCACGCAGGCGCTCCTGGACGCCTTCACCATGCGCCGCCGCCTGGTCGGGCGCGACGCCGGGCTCGGCCGGGACCTCGGCGGCCGCCGGATCACGATCGTCGGCGACGTCCTGCACAGCCGGGTGGCCCGCTCCAACGTCCACCTGCTGCACACCCTCGGCGCCCAGGTCACCCTGGTCGCGCCGCCCACCCTGGTGCCGATCGGCGTCGAGCAGTGGCCCTGCGAGGTCTCCTACGACCTGGACGCGGTGCTGCCGAAGTCCGACGCCGTCATGATGCTGCGCGTCCAGCGCGAGCGCATGAACGCCGCCTTCTTCCCCACCGAGCGCGAATACTCCCGCCGCTACGGCCTGACCGGCGACCGGATGGCCCGGATGCCGGAACACGCCATCGTGATGCACCCCGGCCCGATGAACCGGGGTATGGAGATCACCGCGGACGTCGCCGACTCCGACCGCTGCACCGCCGTCGAGCAGGTCGCCAACGGCGTGAGCATCCGCATGGCCGTCCTCTACCTCCTGCTCGGCGGCTCCGAGCCGGCCGTCACTTCCCCCCACCCGTCGTCCACCGCCACCCTTGATGGAGGCGCTTCGCGCCGGCCTCTTGATGCCGAGGAGAACAACTGACCATGAGCAAGATCCTGATCCGCGGTGCGAAGATCCTTGGCGGCGAGCCCCAGGACGTCCTCATCGACGGCGAGACCATCGCCGAGGTGGGCACCGGCATCGACGCGGGCGACGCCACCGTCATCGAGGCCGACGGCAAGATCCTGCTGCCCGGCCTGGTCGACCTCCACACCCACCTGCGCGAGCCGGGCCGGGAGGACTCCGAGACCGTCCTGACCGGCACCCGGGCCGCCGCGAGCGGCGGCTACACCGCCGTCTTCGCCATGGCGAACACCTTCCCCGTCGCCGACACCGCAGGCGTCGTCGAGCAGGTGTGGCGCCTGGGCAAGGAGTCCGGCTACTGCGACGTGCAGCCCATCGGCGCCGTCACCGTCGGCCTGGAGGGCAAGCAGCTCGCCGAGCTGGGCGCGATGCACGACTCCGCCGCCGGCGTCCGCGTCTTCTCCGACGACGGCAAGTGCGTCGACGACGCCGTGATCATGCGCCGCGCCCTGGAGTACGTGAAGGCGTTCGGCGGCGTCGTCGCCCAGCACGCCCAGGAGCCGCGGCTGACCGAGGGCGCCCAGATGAACGAGGGCGTCGTCTCCGCCGAGCTCGGCCTCGGCGGCTGGCCCGCCGTCGCCGAGGAGTCGATCATCGCCCGCGATGTCCTCCTCGCCGAGCACGTCGGCTCCCGGGTGCACATCTGCCACCTCTCCACGGCGGGCTCGGTGGAGATCGTCCGCTGGGCCAAGTCCCGCGGTATCGACGTCACCGCCGAGGTCACGCCGCACCACCTGCTCCTCACCGACGAGCTCGTACGGACCTACAACCCCGTCTACAAGGTGAACCCGCCGCTGCGCACCGAGCGCGACGTGCTGGCGCTGCGCGAGGCGCTGGCCGACGGCACGATCGACATCGTCGCCACCGACCACGCCCCGCACCCGCACGAGGACAAGGACTGCGAGTGGGGCGCCGCGGCCATGGGCATGGTCGGCCTGGAGACCGCTCTGTCGGTCGTCCAGCACACCATGGTCGACACCGGCCTGCTGGACTGGGCGGGCGTCGCCGCGCGGATGTCCGCCCGCCCGGCGGAGATCGGCCGCCTCGCCGGTCACGGCCGCCCGGTCGCCGCGGGAGAGCCTGCCAACCTCACCCTGGTCGATTCCGCTTACCGTGGACCCGTGGACCCCGCGGGCTTCGCCTCCCGCAGCCGCAACACCCCCTACGAGGGCCGTGAGCTGCCGGGACGCGTCACCCACACCTTCCTGCGGGGACGGGCGACGGTCGTGGACGGGAATCTCGCGTGACATCTGCACTGATCAATCTGGCGGTCGAGGAGAAGTCCCAGGCCGTCACGGACTGGGCCGCACGGATCGGCTGGGTCGTCGGGCTGCTGCTCTTCATCGCGCTGCTCTACTGGCTGATGCGCGAGGGCTGGAAGTGGCGCGGCACGCTCCAGGGCGACCTGCCCGAGCTGCCCGCGGCCCCGGCCACCGCCGCCGAGCCGCGGCTGACCATGGCGGGCCGCTACCACGGCTCCACCACCGCCGGGCAGTGGCTCGACCGGATCGTCGCGCGCGGCCTCGGCACCCGCAGCCGCGCCGAGCTCACCCTGACGGACCAGGGCGTCGCCGTCGTACGGCCCGGTGCCCAGGACTTCTTCATCCCCGCGGACCGGGTGCGCGGCGCCCGGCTCGACAAGGGCATCGCCGGCAAGGTCCTCACCGAGGGCGGCCTGCTGGTGATCACCTGGGAGCACGGCGACCGGCAGATCGACTCCGGCTTCCGCTCCGACCGGGCCGCCGAACACCCCGCCTGGGTCGAGGCACTCACCCGGCCGCACCACCCGAACCACGACATGGAAGGCGCACGATGACGACCTCCACCAGGGGGACCGCCAAGGTCCCCGCCGTACTCGTCCTGGAGGACGGCCGGACCTTCCGCGGCCGCGCCTACGGGGCCGTGGGGGTGACCTTCGGCGAGGCGGTGTTCTCCACCGGCATGACCGGCTACCAGGAGACCCTGACCGACCCGTCGTACCACCGCCAGGTGGTCGTCATGACCGCCCCGCACGTCGGCAACACCGGCGTGAACGACGAGGACCCCGAGTCGCGGCGGATCTGGGTCGCCGGCTACGTCGTCCGCGACCCCGCCCGGATCCCCTCCAACTGGCGCTCCCGCCGCTCCCTCGACGAGGAGCTGACCCACCAGGGCGTCGTCGGCATCAGCGGCATCGACACCCGCGCCCTCACCCGCCACCTGCGCGAGCGCGGCGCGATGCGGGTCGGCATCTTCTCCGGCAACAGCCTGCCCGACGAGGGCACGATGCTCGCCGAGGTCCGCCAGGCCCCCGAGATGCAGGGCGCCGACCTCTCCGCCGAGGTCGCCACCAAGGAGACCTACGTCGTCCCCGCGATCGGTGCGAAGCGCTTCACCGTCGCCGCGGTCGACCTCGGCATCAAGGGCATGACCCCGCACCGGATGGCCGAGCGCGGCATCGAGGTGCACGTCCTGCCCGCCACCGCCACCGCCGAGGATGTCTACGCCGTCGATCCGGACGGCGTGTTCTTCTCCAACGGCCCCGGCGACCCGTCGACCGCCGACGGCCCCGTCGCCGTGATGCGGGAGGTCCTCTCCCGGAAGACGCCGCTCTTCGGCATCTGCTTCGGCAACCAGATCCTCGGCCGCGCGCTCGGCTTCGGCACCTACAAGCTGAAGTACGGCCACCGCGGCATCAACCAGCCCGTGCAGGACCGCACGACCGGCAAGGTCGAGGTCACCGCGCACAACCACGGCTTCGCCGTCGACGCCCCGCTCGACGCGGCGACCGACACACCGTACGGCCGGGTCGAGGTCTCCCACGTCTGTCTGAACGACAACGTGGTGGAGGGCCTCCAGCTGCTCGACCAGCCGGCGTTCAGCGTCCAGTACCACCCCGAGGCAGCAGCAGGCCCGCACGACGCCGCGTACCTGTTCGACCGCTTCGTTTCCCTGATGGAGGGCCAGCGTGCCTAAGCGCACCGATATCCAGTCCGTCCTGGTCATCGGCTCCGGCCCGATCGTCATCGGCCAGGCCGCCGAATTCGACTACTCCGGCACCCAGGCGTGCCGGGTCCTCAAATCCGAGGGCCTGCGGGTCATCCTGGTCAACTCCAACCCGGCCACGATCATGACCGACCCGGAGATCGCCGACGCCACCTACGTCGAGCCGATCACCCCCGAGTTCGTCGAGAAGATCATCGCCAAGGAGCGCCCCGACGCCCTCCTGCCCACCCTCGGCGGCCAGACCGCGCTCAACACCGCGATCTCCATGCACGAGAACGGCGTGCTGGCGAAGTACGACGTCGAGCTCATCGGCGCCAACGTCGAGGCGATCCACAAGGGCGAGGACCGCGACCTGTTCAAGGGCGTCGTCGAGGCCGTCCGCGCGAAGATCGGCCACGGCGAGTCCGCCCGCTCGGTCATCTGCCACACCATGGACGAGGTCCTCGCGGGCGTCGAGGAGCTCGGCGGCTACCCCGTCGTCGTCCGCCCCTCCTTCACCATGGGCGGCGCCGGCTCCGGTTTCGCCCACGACGAGGACGAGCTGCGCCGCATCGCCGGCCAGGGCCTCACGCTCTCCCCGACCACCGAGGTGCTCCTGGAGGAGTCCATCCTCGGCTGGAAGGAGTACGAGCTGGAGCTGATGCGCGACCGCAACGACAACGTCGTGGTCGTCTGCTCCATCGAGAACTTCGACCCCATGGGCGTGCACACCGGTGACTCGATCACCGTCGCCCCGGCGATGACGCTCACCGACCGCGAGTACCAGCGGCTGCGCGACATCGGCATCGCGATCATCCGCGAGGTCGGCGTCGACACCGGCGGCTGCAACATCCAGTTCGCGGTCAACCCCGACGACGGCCGGATCATCGTCATCGAGATGAACCCCCGCGTCTCCCGCTCCTCGGCGCTCGCCTCCAAGGCCACCGGCTTCCCGATCGCGAAGATCGCGGCCCGGCTCGCCGTGGGCTACACCCTGGACGAGATCCCCAACGACATCACGGAGAAGACCCCGGCGTCCTTCGAGCCCACGCTCGACTACGTCGTGGTCAAGGCCCCGCGCTTCGCCTTCGAGAAGTTCCCGGCCGCCGACGCCACCCTCACCACCACCATGAAGTCGGTGGGCGAGGCCATGGCCATCGGCCGCAACTTCACCGAGGCGCTCCAGAAGGCCCTGCGCTCGCTGGAGAAGAAGGGCTCGCAGTTCGACTTCGTCTCCGCGCCCGGCGACAAGGCGGAGCTGCTGGCGAAGGCGGTCGTCCCCACCGACGGCCGGATCAACACGGTGATGGCCGCGATCCGCGCCGGGGCCACCCCGGAGGAGGTCTTCGACGCGACGAAGATCGACCCGTGGTTCGTCGACCAGCTCTTCCTGATCAAGGAGATCGCCGACGAGCTCGCCGCCGTCGCCGAGCTGGAGCCCGAGCTGCTCGCCGAGGCCAAGCGGCACGGCTTCTCCGACGCCCAGATCGCCGCCATCCGCGGCCTGCGCGAGGACGTCGTCCGCGAGGTCCGGCACGCCCTCGGCGTCCGCCCGGTCTACAAGACGGTCGACACCTGCGCCGCCGAGTTCGCCGCGAAGACGCCGTACTTCTACTCCTCCTACGACGAGGAGAGCGAGGTCGCGCCGCGCGAGAAGCCCGCCGTGATCATCCTCGGCTCCGGCCCCAACCGCATCGGCCAGGGCATCGAGTTCGACTACTCCTGCGTCCACGCCTCCTTCGCGCTCAGCGACGCGGGCTACGAGACCGTGATGGTCAACTGCAACCCCGAGACCGTCTCCACCGACTACGACACCTCCGACCGGCTCTACTTCGAGCCGCTCACCCTGGAGGACGTCCTGGAGATCGTCCACGCCGAGACCCTCGCCGGTCCCGTCGCGGGCGTCGTCGTCCAGCTCGGCGGCCAGACCCCGCTCGGCCTCGCCCAGGCGCTCAAGGACAACGGCGTGCCGATCGTCGGCACCTCGCCCGAGGCCATCGACCTCGCCGAGGAGCGCGGCGCCTTCGGCCGCGTGCTGACCGAGGCCGGGCTGCCCGCCCCGAAGTACGGCACCGCCTTCTCCTTCGACGAGGCCAAGGGCATCGCCGCCGAGATCGGCTACCCCGTCATGGTCCGCCCGTCCTATGTGCTCGGCGGCCGCGGCATGGAGATCGTCTACGACGAGCCGTCGCTGGGGGAGTACCTCACCCGGCACGCCGGTCTGATCTCCGAGCACCCGGTGCTCATCGACCGCTTCCTCGACGACGCCATCGAGATCGACGTCGACGCGCTCTACGACGGCCACGAGCTCTACCTCGGCGGCGTCATGGAGCACATCGAGGAGGCCGGCATCCACTCCGGCGACTCCGCCTGCGCGCTGCCCCCGATCACCCTCGGCGGCTTCGACATCAAGCGGCTGCGGGCCTCCACCGAGGCCATCGCCAAGGGCGTCGGCGTCCGCGGCCTGATCAACATCCAGTTCGCCATGGCCGGGGACATCCTCTACGTCCTGGAGGCCAACCCGCGCGCCTCCCGCACGGTCCCGTTCACCTCGAAGGCGACCGCCGTGCCGCTGGCCAAGGCCGCCGCCCGCATCTCGCTGGGCGCGACCGTCGCCCAGCTGCGCGCCGAGGGCATGCTGCCCAAGGAGGGCGACGGCGGCACGCTGCCGCTGGACGCGCCGATCTCCGTCAAGGAGGCCGTGATGCCGTGGAGCCGCTTCCGCGACGCCTCCGGCCGCGGCGTGGACACCGTCCTCGGCCCGGAGATGCGCTCCACCGGCGAGGTCATGGGCATCGACTCGGTCTTCGGCACGGCGTACGCCAAGTCGCAGGCCGGCGCGTACGGCGCGCTGCCCACCAAGGGCCGCGCGTTCGTCTCCGTCGCCAACCGCGACAAGCGCTCGATGATCTTCCCGGCGCGCGAGCTGGTCGCCCACGGCTTCGAGCTGCTCGCCACCTCCGGCACCGCCGAGGTCCTCAAGCGCAACGGCATCAACGCCACCGTCGTGCGCAAGCAGAGCGAGGGCGAGGGCCCGGCCGGCGAGAAGACCATCGTCCAGCTCATCCACGACGGCCAGGTCGACCTGATCGTCAACACCCCATACGGCACCGGCGGCCGGCTCGACGGCTACGAGATCCGTACGGCCGCGGTCGCCCGCGCCGTGCCCTGCCTGACCACGGTCCAGGCCCTCGCGGCCGCCGTCCAGGGCATCGAGGCGCTCACCCGCGGCGACGTCGGCGTGCGTTCCCTCCAGGAACACGCCACGGCGCTGATCGCCGCCCGCGAGGCGTAGCCACGGGAGGGGGACACCGGAAGGTGTCCCCCTCTTCGCGAGCCCCTCGCCCCTCCCCGCCCAAGAAGGCTTGAAATGTACCGTCTCCTCTTCGACCTGCTCTTCAAGCGCATGGACCCGGAGAAGGCCCACCACCTGGCCTTCGCCTGGATCCGCGCCGCCGCCCGCGTGCCGGTCCTGCGGACCTTCGTCGCGGCCGTCCTCGCCCCCCGCCACAAGGCGCTGCGCACCGAGGCCCTGGGCCTGCGGATGCACGGCCCCTTCGGGCTCGCCGCGGGCTTCGACAAGAACGCCGCCGCGATCGACGGCATGGCGATGCTCGGCTTCGACCACGTCGAGATCGGCACCGTCACCGCCCAGCCGCAGCCCGGCAACCCCAAGAAGCGCCTCTTCCGCCTCGTCGGGGACCGCGCGCTCATCAACCGCATGGGCTTCAACAACGACGGCTCGGCGGCCGTCGCGGAGCGCCTGGCGGCCCGGAACCCCGTCTTCCGTACGACGGTGGGCGTGAACATCGGCAAGACCAAGGCCGTCCCCGAGGAGGAGGCCGTCGCCGACTACGTCACGTCCACCGAGCGCCTCGCCGCCCACGCCGACTACCTCGTGGTCAACGTCTCCTCGCCGAACACGCCGGGCCTGCGCGACCTCCAGGCGGTCGACCACCTGCGCCCGCTGCTGGCCGCCGTCCGCGAGGCCGCCGACCGCACCGTGACCACCCGCCGGGTGCCGCTGCTGGTGAAGATCGCCCCCGACCTCGCCGACGAGGACGTCGACGCCGTCGCCGACCTCGCCGTCGAGCTCGGCCTGGACGGCATCATCGCCACCAACACCACCATCGCCCGTGACGGCCTCGGGCTCACGACCCCGAAGCGCACCGTCGAGGCCATCGGCGCGGGCGGCCTGTCCGGCGCCCCCCTCAAGGCCCGCTCGCTGGAGGTCCTGAGCCGCCTGTACGCCCGTGTGGGCGACCGGATCACGCTGGTGGGGGTCGGGGGCATCGAGACCGCCGACGACGCCTGGGAGCGCATCCTGGCGGGCGCGACCCTGGTCCAGGGCTACAGCGCCTTCATCTACGAGGGCCCGTTCTGGTGCCGGGAGATCCACCGGGGCCTGGCCGAGCGACTCGCCGCCAGCCCGTACGCCACCCTCGCCGAGGCCGTCGGCGCCGAGACCCGGAAGAAGGCAGCCGCATGACCCTCGAACCCTTCGGCACCCGGCTGCGCGGGGCCATGGACGAGCGTGGCCCGCTCTGCGTCGGCATCGACCCGCACGCCTCGCTCCTCGCGGACTGGGGCCTGACCGACGACATCGCCGGTCTGGAGCGCTTCACGCACACGGTCGTGGAGGCGCTGGCCGACCGCGTGGCCGTGCTCAAGCCGCAGTCCGCCTTCTTCGAGCGCTTCGGCTCGCGCGGCATCGCCGTCCTGGAGCGGGCCGTCGCCGAGGCCCGCGAGGCCGGCGCGCTGGTCCTCATGGACGCCAAGCGGGGCGACATCGGCTCCACCATGGCCGCGTACGCCGCCACCTACCTCGACCCCGCCTCGCCGCTCTTCTCCGACGCCGTCACGGTGAGCCCCTACCTCGGCTACGGCTCGCTGCGCCCGGCGCTGGACCTGGCGCGCGAGAGCGGCACCGGCGTCTTCGTCCTCGCGCTCACCTCGAACCCCGAGGGCGCGGAGGTGCAGCACGCGGTGCGGACCGGGGGCGCGAGCGTCGCGGCGACCATGCTGGACCACCTGCGGGACGAGAACGCGGGCGCCGCGCCCATGGGCTCGTACGGCGCGGTCGTCGGCGCGACGCTGAGCGGCTCGCTCGCCGCCGCCGGGGCCGACCTGGCGATCAACGGCCCGCTGCTCGCCCCCGGCATCGGCGCGCAGGGCGCGACCGCCGCCGACCTGCCGAAGGTCTTCGGCGCGGCCGTCCGCGACGTCGTCCCGAACGTCAGCCGGGGTGTCCTGCGCCACGGTCCGGACGTCGCCGCGCTGCGCGGGAGCGCCCTGCGGTTCGCCGACGAGGTGCGGGCCGCGGTGGAATCGGGCGGCCCGACGGCGGCTTAGTGCCGTTCCCGGACGAGCGTGGCAAAGAATTGTCGGCCAGTATGTCCGGAAAAGTCCTGGTCGAGCGAGTCTGACCAGGACTTTTCGTCTGTTCTCGCTGACTGGAGCGGGATCGGCCGCTAGTCTCCGACGAGAGCGAACGTGCAAGCGCGTTGCGCGTTGCTCCGCAGGTGTGGGCCGACTAGGTTCCACACCGGTCCGTTATCCGACAGTTCGATATCCGAGGTGACGTAGGCGTGGCTCTTCCGCCCCTTACCCCTGAACAGCGCGCAGCCGCGCTCGAAAAGGCCGCCGCGGCTCGCCGGGAGCGCGCCGAGGTCAAGAATCGGCTCAAGCACTCCGGCGCCTCGCTGCACGAGGTCATCGCACAGGGCCAGAAGAATGAAGTCATCGGCAAGATGAAGGTCAGCGCACTCCTGGAGAGCCTTCCCGGTGTGGGCAAGGTCCGCGCCAAGCAGATCATGGAGCGGCTCGGGATCTCCGAGAGCCGCCGGGTGCGCGGTCTCGGCTCCAACCAGATCGCCTCCCTGGAGCGCGAGTTCGGCAGCACGGCCGCCTGACGTTCCCAGGCACTCCCGGGAACCGGGATAATCACTGCATGAGTACTGCAGTCTCCCGGGGGACGTCCCCCGTATCCCCGGCCAGACAACCGCGGCTGACCGTGCTCTCCGGCCCCTCCGGGGTCGGTAAGAGCACGGTCGTCGCCCACATGCGCAAGGCACACCCCGAGGTGTGGCTCTCGGTCTCCGCCACCACCCGCAAGCCGCGCCCCGGCGAGCAGGACGGCGTCCAGTATTTCTTCGTCGACGACGAGCAGTTCGACAAGCTCGTCGCCAACGGGGAGCTGCTGGAGTGGGCCGAGTTCGCGGGCAACCGCTACGGCACCCCGCGTCAGCCGGTCCTGGACCGGCTGGCCGCGGGGCAGCCGGTGCTGCTGGAGATCGACCTCCAGGGCGCCCGGCAGGTCCGCGAGAGCATGGCGGACGCCCGGCTGGTCTTCCTCGCGCCGCCGAGCTGGGACGAGCTCGTCCGCCGGCTCACCGGCCGGGGCACGGAGTCGCCCGAGGTCATCGAGCGCCGCCTGGCCGCGGCCAAGGTCGAGCTGGCCGCCGAGGCGGAGTTCGATGTGACGCTCGTCAACACCTCCGTCGAGGACGTGGCGCGCGAGCTGCTAGCCTTGCTCCGTTGAACTGGGGGTATCCCCAGACCCCAGAGTTCTTGATCTCCACCCCCATCGGAAGGCAGACAGTGTCCTCTTCCATCACCGCGCCCGAGGGCATCATCAACCCGCCGATTGATGAGCTGCTCGAGGCAACCGACTCGAAGTACAGCCTGGTGATCTACGCCGCCAAGCGTGCCCGCCAGATCAACGCGTACTACTCGCAGCTCGGCGAGGGTCTGCTGGAGTACGTCGGCCCGCTGGTGGACACCCACGTCCACGAGAAGCCGCTCTCCATCGCGCTCCGCGAGATCAACGCCGGTCTGCTGACCTCCGAGGCCATCGAGGCCCCGGCGCAGTAGAGCGGCACCTTCGACGTCATCCAGGGCCCGGCAGAGCAGCTGCCGGGCCCTTGGTGTGTCATGGGGTAGGTAGAGGCCACGGAAGTGTGCGAGAGCGCGGGGAGAAGCGAAGCGATGGACAAGCCCAAGGTCGTCCTGGGGGTCAGCGGCGGGATTGCCGCCTACAAGGCGTGCGAGCTGCTGCGGCGCCTCACCGAATCGGGACACGACGTGCGCGTCGTGCCGACGGCCGCCTCCCTGCACTTCGTCGGCGAGGCCACCTGGTCCGCGCTCTCCGGCCACCCCGCGGCCACCCAGGTGTGGGACTCCGTCCACGAGGTGCCGCATGTGCGCATCGGCCAGGAGGCGCAGCTCGTCGTGGTCGCGCCCGCCACCGCCGACATGCTGGCCAAGGCCGCCCACGGCCTCGCCGACGACCTGCTGACCAACACGCTGCTCACCGCGCGCTGCCCCGTCGTCTTCGCGCCCGCCATGCACACCGAGATGTGGGAGAACCCGGCCACCCAGGAGAACGTGGCGACCCTGCGCCGCCGCGGCGCGATCGTCATCGAGCCCGCCGTCGGCCGCCTCACCGGTGTCGACACCGGCAAGGGCCGCCTCCCGGACCCCGAGGCGATCTTCGAGATCTGTCGCCGGGTGCTCGCCCGCGGCGCCCGCTCCCAGGCCGCCGACCTCGCCGGCCGCCACGTGGTCATCAGCGCGGGCGGCACCCGTGAGCCCCTGGACCCCGTCCGCTTCCTCGGCAACCGCTCCTCCGGCAAGCAGGGCTACGCCCTGGCCCGTACCGCCGTGGCCCGGGGCGCCCGCGTCACCCTCGTCGCCGCCAACACCGGCCTGCCGGACCCCGCCGGTGCCGACGTGGTCCAGGTGGGCACCGCGATACAGCTGCGCGAGGCCGTGCTCAAGGCCGCGGCCGACGCCGACGCCGTGGTCATGGCGGCCGCGGTCGCCGATTTCCGGCCCGCCCGCTACGCCGAGGGCAAAATCAAGAAGCGGGACGGGCAGGAGCCCGCGCCCGTCGAGCTGGTCCGCAACCCCGACGTGCTCGCCGAGCTCTCGGCCGGCCGCGCCCGCCCGGGACAGATCGTCGTCGGCTTCGCCGCCGAGACCGACGACGTGCTCGCCAACGGCCGCGCCAAGCTCGCCCGCAAGGGCTGTGACCTGCTGGTCGTCAATGAAGTGGGGGAGCGCAAGACCTTCGGCGCGGAGGCGAGCGAGGCCGTGGTCCTCGCCCCTGACGGCTCCGAGACCCCCGTCCCGTACGGGCCGAAGGAGGCCCTCGCCGAGGTGGTCTGGGACCTGGTGGCCGAGCGGCTCTCCTGATGCGCCGGGGTCCCCGCTGAGGCGGGGATCACAGGTCACGGCGTCGCGGATGTGCGACGGGATGTCCTAACGGCGGGATCGCCGGATAAACTGGCCTCTGGATCCGCGTCGAGCGCAGCTCTCGGCCGGGTCCGTCAATGATCAGCCAGCAGCCGCTGCAACCCCAGGGAGCGATGTGTCCCGCCGCCTGTTCACCTCGGAATCCGTGACCGAGGGTCACCCCGACAAGATCGCTGACCAGATCAGCGACACCATTCTCGACGCTCTCCTCAAAGAGGACCCGACCTCCCGTGTCGCCGTCGAGACCTTGATCACCACCGGCCTGGTGCACGTCGCCGGCGAGGTGACGACGAAGGCTTACGCCCCCATCGCCACGCTCGTCCGCAACAAGATCCTCGAGATCGGCTACGACTCCTCCAAGAAGGGCTTCGACGGCGCCTCCTGCGGCGTGTCGGTGTCCATCGGCGCGCAGTCCGCGGACATCGCGCAGGGCGTCGACACGGCGTACGAGAGCCGCGTCGAGGGCGACGAGGACGAGCTCGACAAGCAGGGCGCGGGCGACCAGGGCCTGATGTTCGGCTACGCGTGCGACGAGACGCCCGAGCTCATGCCGCTGCCGATCCACCTCGCGCACCGCCTGTCGCGCCGCCTGTCGGAGGTCCGCAAGAACGGGACCATCCCCTACCTGCGCCCTGACGGCAAGACCCAGGTCACCATCGAGTACGACGGCAACAAGGCCGTGCGCCTGGACACCGTGGTCGTCTCCTCCCAGCACGCGTCCGACATCGACCTGGACTCGCTGCTGGCGCCCGACATCCGCGAGTTCGTCGTCGAGCACGTCCTCAAGGAGCTCGTCGAGGACGGCATCAAGCTGGACACCGAGGGCTACCGCCTCCTGGTGAACCCGACCGGCCGCTTCGAGATCGGCGGCCCCATGGGCGACGCCGGCCTCACCGGCCGCAAGATCATCATCGACACCTACGGCGGCATGGCCCGCCACGGCGGCGGCGCCTTCTCCGGCAAGGACCCGTCCAAGGTCGACCGCTCCGCCGCGTACGCGATGCGCTGGGTCGCCAAGAACGTCGTCGCCGCCGGTCTGGCCACCCGCTGCGAGGTGCAGGTCGCGTACGCGATCGGCAAGGCCGAGCCGGTGGGCCTGTTCGTCGAGACCTTCGGCACCGCCACCGTCGACGTCGAGAAGATCGAGACGGCGATCTCCGAGGTCTTCGACCTCCGCCCGGCCGCGATCATCCGCGACCTGGACCTGCTGCGCCCGATCTACGCGCAGACCGCCGCGTACGGCCACTTCGGCCGCGAGCTCCCCGACTTCACGTGGGAGCGGACGGACCGTGTGGAGGCGCTGAAGAAGGCCGCGGGGCTGTAGGTCCCGCACCCGGGGCGACGCCCCGGTCACCGCTGTCCTCGACGCCGGGCGGACTGGATCCCCAGTCCGCCCGGCGTTGTCAGTGGGGTCTGGTAGGACTGTGGCTGTGAGCAGGGAGAACGGGCGGTCTCAGGGCGGTACCCCGGAGCAGGGCGAACAGCTCGCGCTGATCCGGGAGAGCGTGCGCGAAGCGAAGGCCAAGGCACCCAAGGCCAAGCCGCGCACGTGGCGCGGCGCGCCGCTCGCCAAGGAGCTGCCCATCGCCCGGGTGCTCGTCGACAAGGGCCCCGTCCACCTCGATCAGCTCTGGCACTATGCCGTGCCCGCGGAGCTCGATGCCGCCGCCCAGCCCGGCACGCGCGTCCGGGTCCGCTTCGGGGCCGGCACGCGCAATGTCCGGGAGGGGCGGCGGGAAGGCGGCGGGCTGCTCGACGGCTATATCGTCGAGCGGGTCGCCGAGTCCGCCTATCAGGGGCCGCTCGCCGCGCTCGCCCAGGTGCTCTCGCCTGAGCCGGTGCTCAGCCCCGCGCTCTACGAGCTCTGCCGGGCGGTCGCCGACCGGTACGCCGGCTCGCTCGCCGATGTGCTGCAGCTGGCCGTGCCGCCCCGGCATGCCCGCATCGAGGCGGAGCCCTCGCCCGCGCCGCTGCCCCCGCCGGGGATGCCGGAGGCCGGGAGCTGGGCGCGCTATCCCACCGGGCCCGCCTTCCTCGACGCCGTGGCCCGGGGGGACAGCCCACGGGCCGTGTGGACGGCACTGCCCGGCCCGCACTGGCCGCAGGAGCTCGCGCGGGCCGTGGCCGCGGCGCTGTCGACCGGGCGCGGCGCGCTGGTCGTCGTGCCGGACGGACGGGACGCCGCGCGCGTCGACGCCGCCCTCGGGGAGCTCCTGGGGGAGGGGCTGCACGTGCTGCTGACGGCCGAGCTCGGGCCTGAGGAGCGCTACCGCCGCTGGCTCGCGGTCAGCCGGGGCTCGGTGCGGGCCGTGGTCGGCACGCGTGCGGCGATGTTCGCGCCCGTGCGGGACCTCGGGCTCGTCGCCGTCTGGGACGACGGGGACGGCAGCCACAGCGCGCAGAACGCCCCCCACCCGCACTCCCGCGAGGTGCTCGTGCAGCGCGCGGTCCACGAGAAGGCGGCCTTCCTGCTCGGCGGCTTCGGCTGCACCGTGGAGGCCGCCCAGCTGGTCAACACGGGATGGGCCCTGCCGCTCGCCGCGGCCCGCGAGACCGTGCGGGCCGTCGCCCCGGCCGTGCGGACCGTCGGCGACACCGACGAGGCCCGCGACGCTGCCGCGCGGGCCGCCCGTTTGCCCAGCCACGCCTGGCAGGCCGCCCGCGAGGGGCTCAAGCACGGGCCGGTGCTGGTCCAGGTGCCGCGCCGCGGCTATGTGCCCCGCCTGGGCTGCGAGCGGTGCCGCGAGCCCGCCCGGTGCGGGCACTGCGCCGGCCCCCTGGAGGCCGGCGACGCCGACAGAGCGCTGCGCTGCGGCTGGTGCGGGCAGGAGGCCCCTCCGGGCTGGCACTGTGCGGAGTGCGGCGGCTCCCGGCTGCGGGCCCGGGTGGTAGGCGCGCGACGCACCGCCGAGGAGCTCGGCCGGGCCTTCCCGGCCGTGCCCGTACGGACGTCCGGCCGGGATCACATCCTCGACACGGTGCCCGACCGGCCCGCGATCGTCGTCTCCACGCCCGGCGCGGAGCCCGTCGCCGAAGGAGGTTACGCCGCGGCCCTGTTGCTCGACGGCTGGGCCCTGCTCGGCTTCCCCGATCTCCGGGCGGGGGAGGAGGCTCTGCGGCGCTGGCTGTCCGCCGCGGCGCTCGTCCGCGGGCAGGAGGACGGCGGGGTCGTCGTCGTGGTCGCGGAGCCCACGCTGCGGCCCGTGCAGGCGCTCGTGCGCTGGGATCCCGCCGGGCACGCGATGCGGGAGCTCGCCGACCGCGCCGAGCTCGGCTTCCCCCCGGTCTCCCGCATGGCATCGGTCTCCGGCCCGCCGGAGGACGTCGCCGACCTGCTCGCCGCGGCGGAGCTCCCCAAGGACGCGGAGGTGCTCGGGCCGGTGCCCCTGCCGGTCACGGCCGCGGGCCGCCCGCGGCGCCCCGGTGACCCGCCGCCGGGGGAGCGGTGGGAGAGGGCCCTGCTCCGGGTGCGCCCCGGCCGCGGCGCGGCGCTGGCCGCGGCCCTCAAGAGAGCCCAGGCGGCCCGGCTCGCTCGCCGGGACGGGGAGCCGGTGCGGTTGCGGATCGATCCGCCGGACATCGGCTGACGCGCCGCCGGGGCCCGCTCAGCCGTTGCGCGGGCCCGGGAAGGCCGGGGGGCGCGGCTCGTCGCGCGCTACGGTGGACTGGCCCGGCACGGTGCGGGCGGCGGGCACGACCGGCACGGCGGACGGCTCGGCCGTACGGACGGTCTCCGTGCCCTCGCCGGTGGCCTGCCCGCTGGAGCGGCGCGCGCCGTAACGCCGGTGCACCGCCTGCTTGGTGACCCCGAGCGCCGAACCCACCGCGTCCCACGAGAAGCCCAGCGAGCGGTCGAAGTCCACCGCCGCGGTCACCAGCGTCTCGACGCTGTCCCGCAGCTCCTGGGCCAGCCGGACGGTCGGTGCGGGTGCCCGCCCGTAGACGACGAAGCCGGCGGAGGGGCCGGTGCGTCGGGGGCGGTAGACATTGCCCAACTGGGCGGTGAGGGTGCGCAGGGCGTCCACCTGCCTGCGGACCCGCTCGATGTCCCGGACCAGAAGATGCAGGCTGGCCCGTGCCTGGGCGTCGTGGGTTGCGTGGTCGGCCATGAAGAAGCCTCTCGGACCGGCGGGGTAAAAGGACTAAAAAAGGGCGAGAGTTGACATCCAACGCAAGCGGGCCGCGGCAGCGGCCCGTTCCGGTCAATCTCTCTTGACCACAACGCGCCACGGCCCGCCGGGTCACGGTATGGGGGCGCACATCCGCCGGAATGGGGCGCGGCAGCGGCTCGTACGCCCCCTGATCCCGGGGCCTCTAGACTGGTGGGCTGTTCCGCTCGGCGCTCGAGGAGAGGTAGTTCGTCACCCATGAGGCTCGTCTTCGCCGGTACCCCCGAGGTCGCCGTCCCCGCCCTCGACGCCCTGATCGCCTCCGGCCGCCACGAGGTCGTCGCCGTCGTCACCCGGCCCGACGCCCCCGCCGGGCGCGGCCGCCGGCTGGTCGCCAGCCCCGTCGCCCAGCGGGCCGAGGAGGCGGGCATCGAGGTGCTCAAGCCCGCCCGGCCGCGCGAGCCGGACTTCCTCGCCCGGCTGCGGGAGATCGCCCCCGACTGCTGCCCCGTCGTCGCCTACGGCGCCCTGCTGCCCAAGGCCGCCCTGGAGATCCCCGCGCACGGCTGGGTCAACCTCCACTTCTCCCTGCTGCCCGCGTGGCGCGGCGCCGCCCCCGTCCAGCACTCGATCCTCGCGGGTGACGAGGTCACCGGGGCCTCCACCTTCCTGATCGAGGAGGGCCTGGACTCCGGGCCCGTCTTCGGCGTGCTCACCGAGGAGGTCCGGCCCACCGACACCAGCGGCGACCTGCTGACCCGGCTCGCCTTCGCGGGCGCCGGGCTGCTCAGCGCCACCATGGACGGCATCGAGGACGGCACGCTCGAGGCGGTCCCGCAGCCCGCCGAGGGCATCTCCCTCGCGCCGAAGATCCAGGTCGAGGACGCCCGGCTGGACTGGTCCGCGCCCGCGCTGCGCGTCGACCGCGTCGTGCGCGGGTGCGCGCCCGCGCCGGGCGCGTGGACGGTCTTCCGCGGCGAGCGGCTGAAGGTGATGGCCGTCTCGCCCACGCCCGACCGCGACGGCCTCGCGCCCGGGGAGATCGCGGCCGCGAAGAACTCGGTACACGTCGGCACGGGTTCGCACGCGGTGCAGCTGCTCTGGGTGCAGCCGCAGGGCAAGAAGCCGATGGCCGCCGCGGACTGGGCTCGTGGGGTTCGCATCGTGGAGGGCGAGCGGCTCGGCTCCGCCGGCTAGCGGGTTTCCGCAGCTTCACAGGCCGGGTGCGGGCAGGTCCGTCCGCACCACCGCCGCCGACGGTGTCCTCGGACGCCGGGCGAGCCGGACGCGGCCGACGCGGGCGCGCGAGGACGCCCACGCCGTACCGCGTACGCTGGACCCTTCACCACTTACGCCCCGGAGCACCTTTCGTGAACGATCAGGCCCCTCGCCGCCCCGCAAAACCGCACCGCCGGCCCAAGAAGGACCCGGTACGGATCCTCGCCTTCGAGGCGCTGCGGGCCGTGGACGAGCGGGACGCGTACGCGAACCTCGTGCTGCCGCCCCTGTTGCGCAAGGCCCGTGAGAAGGGCAAGGAGCAGGGCGGCCTCGACGCGCGCGACGCCGCGCTCGCCACCGAGCTGGTCTACGGGACGCTGCGCCGCCAGGGGACGTACGACGCGATCATCGCGTCCTGTGTCGACCGGCCGCTGCGCGAGGTCGACCCGCCGGTGCTGGACGTACTGAGCCTGGGCGCGCACCAGTTGCTCGGCACCCGCATCCCGGCCCACGCTGCGGTGTCGGCCAGTGTCGAGCTGGCACGGGTCGTGCTCGGCGACGGCCGGGCGAAGTTCGTCAACGCGGTCCTGCGCCGGATCACCGCCCACGACCTCGACGGCTGGCTGGAGAAGGTCGCCCCGCCCTACGAGGACGACCCCGAGGAGCACCTCGCCGTCGTGCACTCGCACCCGCGGTGGATCGTCTCCGCGCTGTGGGACGCGCTCGGTGGCGGCCGCGCGGGCATCGAGGACCTCCTCGACGCCGACAACGAACGGCCCGAGGTCACCCTTGTGGCCCGCCCGGGCCGGGCCACCCCCGAGGAGCTGCTGGCGGCGGTCGGCGAGGAGTCGGCGCTGCCCGGCCGCTGGTCGCCGTACGCGGTGCGGCTCGCCGAGGGCGGCGAGCCCGGCGCGCTGGACGCGGTGCGCGAGGGCCGGGCGGGCGTCCAGGACGAGGGCAGCCAGCTGGTCGCCCTCGCCCTCGCGAACGCTCCGCTGGAAGGCTCCGACGGCCGCTGGCTGGACGGCTGCGCGGGCCCGGGAGGCAAGGCCGCCATGCTCGGCGCGCTCGCCGCCCGGCGGGGCGCCGCGCTGCTGGCCTCCGAGAAGCAGCCGCACCGCGCGCGGCTCGTCGAGCGGGCCCTGGCCGGCAACCCCGGGCCGTACCAGGTCATCGCCGCCGACGGCACCCGCCCGCCGTGGCGGGAGGGCACCTTCGACCGCGTACTCGTCGATGTGCCCTGCACCGGGCTCGGCGCCCTGCGGCGGCGCCCGGAGGCGCGCTGGCGCCGCCGTCCCGAGGACCTCGCCGGCTTCGCGCCGCTCCAGCGCGACCTGCTGCGGGAGGCGCTGCGGGCCGTACGCGTCGGCGGCGTCGTCGGCTACGCGACCTGCTCGCCGCACCCCGCGGAGACACGCGCCGTCGTGGAGGACGTCCTCAAGCGGCAGGGCGTGGACGCGGAGTGGATCGACGCGCGGCCTCTGATGCACGGAGTCCCGGCGCTGGGCGAGGGCCCGGACGTCCAGCTGTGGCCCCACCTGCACGGCACGGACGCGATGTACCTCGCGCTGCTGCGCCGGGTGTCCTGACGGACGGTACGCCGGTGCGTGCGGGGCTCCTGCGGGTTTTCCCAGGCCCCCGCCCTTCCCGGCCGCGTCCGATTCGCGGCTCCGCTGCCTGTCCTCGAAGCGCCGGACGGGCTGAGGACGCTTGCTACGGTTCGCGGAACCCAGCCCGTCCGGCATTCGAGGACCACCCCCGGCGGCAGCTCCCGCCGTGGGCGGCAACGGACCCGCGGTGGACCCGGGCGATCTCCGCGCACGCGGCATGGCAAGCTAAACGCATGGCCGCGCAGATCAACCCGTTGATTCTGCGCTCTTCCCAACTGTGTGTACGGTCCCACCTGGGCACATGCCCACCTTGAGGGGGAGGACCGACCACTATGCGGGTACTGCCGGTCAAGCGCATCAGTCGCGATACCGAAGAGTCGTCGGCCCTGGAGCGCCAGGGCGTCGAACTGGAGGAAGCCTGCCGCGAAGGCGGCCACGAAATCGTTGAGTGGGTAGAGGACTCGTGTGTTTCCGGCGCGGTCAACCTGGACAAGCGAAAGTCTCTCGGCAAGTGGCTCAAGGAACCACTCGTGAACGAGTGGGAAGCGCTGATGGTGACGACCCAGGACCGAATAACCCGTGACGACATTCACTGGTGGCAATTCGTTGCCTGGGTGCTGGAGAACAAGAAGACGGTAATTGTTCTTGACGACCCGTCGTTGGATCTGACGACGGAAGACGGCAGAACCATTGCTGGTTTCAAGGCATCGGGTGCAGCTAAATACCGGAAGGCTGTCCAGACGAAGAAGCTCAATCAGACCAAGTACTACCGTTCGCAGAATCTATGGCCCGGTGGGAAGTGGCCCTACGGATACCGCACCACGCTGATTGAGCACAACGGTGCGATGCGGGAGAAGCTGGTTCTCGACCCCGTTTCTTCCGTCAGAGTTCGTGAAGCGTATGACCGCTTGGTCAACAAGGGGGAGTCCCTGCGGTCGATTGCCAATGGCTGGAACGCTGAAGGGGTTCATTCCCCTAGCGACCATCAGAGGTATGTGAACAAGAAAGCTGGGCGTTCTCAGTCGAAGACTGAGGTGCGCGGCATCAAGTGGACAACTACTTCTCTTCGTGGCGTGCTGACCAATCCGGCAATCCTTGGCTGTGCGATACACAAAGGTGAGATACGCAAGCAGACCAACGGCCTGCCCGTTGTATGGGCGGATCCGATCCTGACGCGTGCGGAGTTCGACAAGCTGCAAACCGTGTTGGAGAAGCGGAAAGGAAATGGTCGCACATCACAGAAGGCAGTAACCCCGTGGATCGGGGTCCTGTTCTGTAAATGTGGTGCGCCAATGTACCGCCACAACACCCGGAATCGGAACAGCGGCAAGCAGGAGTATCAATACTACGTGTGCCGTGACCGTAGCGGTACGTACAAGGCTAAAGCCTGCCAGCTTTCGAAGTCTTTTCCGGTGGAGCTTACGGACAAATTGATTACCTCAATATTCCTGGGATGGGTGGGGGACCTTGAGGTTGTTGAGCGGACCTTCGTTTCAGGAGTCGATCGCAGCTCGGAGATAGCAGAGCTAAAGACAGCTCTTGAGAATCTGACTCAGTCAATTGCTGTCGCTAAATCTCTGGCAGTAATCAATGCCTTGACTGCAAACATGGAAGAGCATGCAGCCAGCATCGCGAAGCTGGAGGCTGAACCTGTGATCCCCTCTGGATACTCCGAAATCCCGATGGGCGTGACCTATCGCCAGCAGTGGGAAAGTAAGGATCTGATGGACAGGGGAGATCTCCTTCGGAAGTCCGGTTTCCGAATTCACCTAGGAGGGTCGCATAAGGCCCCGGCCGTCATGGTTTATGTCGGAGATGATTTGAAAAAGCGTGTCAGGGATGTTTCTGCGGGCATGGTTGAGCCTGGTTGGCCGGAATGGGTGACGGCTGTGAGTCAAGCCTCCATGGCGAAGATGCGCGCCGAGGAGGCCGAAGTTGCTGCTTATGCGGCGGCCAAGGATATCTCTGCCAGCGCCTTCGCCGCTGATGGCTTCACGCTCCTGCGGAACCCCTCGCAGCCCTCCTGACGATGGCCCCCGGACTAGGTTTCCTAGACCCGGGGGCTTTCTGTGTCTCTGCGTCGCCTGCTAGCTCCCTCTCGGGGCTGGGTGCTTCAAGGGCCTGCGCGGGCCCTTCTGGGGCCTCGGCGGGCTGGGGACCCTTTGCGGCTGGTGGGCGCTCGGGCGCCTGAGACGCGCACAGGGCCCTTCGGTGACCCCTGGTGGAGCATGGACAGCCCAGGGCCCGAAGAGGCTTCCTGGGCTGTGTTGTGTCCTAGGTGCAACTCAGGCGGATACGCGCACTCAATGCGCCGTTAGAACGGCGCTTCTTCTTGTTGCCTGGGCCGTTCAGTGACGGCCCCATAGTCATAGTTATTAGGCATAATACTGACGTAGTCGGAACCTAGGCTATTAAGCTTTTTCTTAGCCCTACCTCTACTAATGGCGGGCTCGAGGCCCGCCTTATTAGAGTTTTGGATATTAGGGCTATCATTACTAGAGGGGGCTGAAGGCCCCCTAGTAGAAGAGTTAGGTATGTTGTATGTCGTCTGAGACATGCCCTCTTCGGGGATGCTCAGCCGGTAGATGACGGGACCGTCAGGGATCTTGCCGGTCTTGGTGAGCCAGCCTGCTTCCCGCAGCTTGCTCACCAGCCGGTTAACCCTCTGCTCCGGCGTCTTGCCGCCGTAGCTCAGGTGCTGGGCTATCAGCCCGTTCGACGGGCGTACGTTGGTGCCTGTGTCGTAGTCGCCGTAGAGCGACATGGTGACCCCGACAAGCTTTGCTTCCCTTGGCATGTCGGAGCGCAGCAATGCGCGCCGCCAGACGTGCTCTTCCATGTCCGGTCCCCCTCCTGTGGTTTTCCCTGTCATAGGCATGTACCTGAGATTGAGGCTGTTTGTGACGCCAGGTTCCTGAACAGTGATCAGGTTCACGGTGCTGGCGCTCGCTTCGCAGGGGCAGGGATGCGTCCAGGGCCCCTCCGGCGGCCTCCGCGTGTGCAGGATCCGAAGGAGCGTCGGAAGGCGTCTGGGGATTTCTCAAACCCGTACACGGTCCGAGGAAGGCACCCCCGGTGGGTCCTGGCGGGACCGACGCAGGCATTACCCCCAGGGGGAGCGCGCGAGCCGTGCCGACGCGGAGGCCGGGAACAGGTGCGCGTGGCGCAGCGTGAGCAAGCCGGGACGTCTCAGAAACCATCGTTAATGAGACGCCGGAGGTGAGACGCAGGCGTGTCCGTTTCACCCCTGCTTCACCGTCTCGAAACTCGTCTCAAAAGAT
>NZ_JBIRVR010000021.1:105757-131154 GCF_044387105.1 Streptomyces sp. NPDC020379 | reverse complement strand
ACGTCCTGGGACATCTACGACCCGGTCGCCAACATCGTCGCCTCCTGCAACTACGCCGCCAAGACCTACGGCTCCATGGACAACGTCAACTCCGCATACTGATCCGGAGCAGCCGAAGGCGCCCGGGCAGGACACCGACGCAGGACATCAACCGCGAACAGCGCGAGCGCGCTGTTCGCGGTTTTCGCGTACTCCCCCACCGGTCCCTGCCGGGCTCCTACCGGTCCCCCTGGAGCCGCTCCAACTCCCGGCGGTCCCGCTTCGTCGGGCGGCCCGCGCCGCGGTCGCGTACGGGCACCGCGGCGAGCGCCACGAGCGGCGGCGGGGGCGGGCTGTTGTCGACGTAGCACTCCGCGGCGACGGGGGCGCCGACCCGCTTGCGGATGATCCGGGAGACGACGACGATCCGCTCGCGGCCGGCCAGCCGCAGCCGCACCTCGTCGCCGGGGCGCACCGTCTGGGCGGGCTTGGCGCGTTCGCCGTTGACACGGACGTGGCCCGCGCGGCAGGCGGTGGCGGCCTGCGAGCGTGTCTTGGTGAGCCGTACGGACCAGATCCAGCTGTCGACCCGTACCGGCCCGGTCTCCTCATCTGAAGCCATGCCCCGACTCTAGGCGGTGTCCCCGGCCGCCGGACACAGCGTCGTGGCACTCGACGGCCCGGATCCCCGCCCGGTCACCTCAGCACCTCGCCGCACGCGGCCCCCAACCGCCGCACGCCTTCGGCGAGTTCGGCCGTACCGGCCACCGCGGCGAAGCTGAGGCGCAGGTGCGGCGCGGAGGACTCGGCGGCGTAGTAGGGGCGCCCGGGGGCGACGACGACCCCCGCACGCAGCGCCGCGGCCGCCAGGACCGCCTCGTCCGCGCCGTCCGGCAGCCGCGCCCAGACGTGGAAGCCGCCGGTCGGTACGAACTCCACCTCCAGCGCGGGCAGTTCCTGGCACAGCGCGGTGAGCAGCGCCTCGCGCCGGGTGCGCAGCGCGGCCGCGACCGTGCGGCGGTGGCGGGGCCAGGCGGGCGAGCCGACGAGTTCGAGCGCGGCCTCCTGGAGCGGGCGGGGCACGAAGAAGCTGTCGACGACCTGGATGGCCCGCAGCCGCTCCAGCACCGGGCCCCGGGCGGCGAGGGCGCCGACGCGCAGGCTCGGCGAGGTGGCCTTGGTCAGGGAGCAGACGTGGACGACGATGCCGTCGGGGTCCTCCGCGGCGAGCGTGGGCGGCAGCGGCGGGGCGTCCTCATGGGCGAGGCGGCGGGCGAAGTCGTCCTCGATGACGAAGGCACCGGCCTCGCGGGCGATCCGGACGACCTCGCGGCGCCGGTCGTCGGCCAGCACGGCCCCGGTGGGGTTCTGGAAGAGCGGCTGGCAGGCGAAGACGCGGGCGCCGCTGGCCCGGAACGCCGCGGCGAGCAGGTCGGTGCGCACGCCCCTGGCGTCGGCCGGCACGGGCACCAGCCGCAACCCGGAGGCGCGCGCGGCGGCGAGCATGCCGGGGTAGGTCGGGGACTCGACGAGCACGGGGGCGCCGGGCGGGGCGAGGGCGCGCAGGGCGGTGGTGAGCGCGCTCTGGCCGCCGGCGGTGATCAGCACGTCGGAGGGCGCGACCGTGCCGGCCGGGCCGCCGATCTCCCGGGCGAACCACGCGCGCAGCTCGGCGACGCCCTCCAGCGGCGGGCGGCCCCAGGCGCCGGGGCGGCGGCCCGCCCGGGCGAGGGCGGCGGCGAGGGCCCGCTCCGGCTGGAGGGTGTGGTGGAGATAGCCGCCGCTGAACTCGATGACGCCGGGCGGCGGTTCGGCGAGCGTGGCCAGCACGCCGGTGGCGTCGACGGTGCGGGGCACGGCGTCCCCGGCCTGCTCGGCGCTGAGCGCGACCTCCTGCCAGGAGGTGTCACCGGGCCGGGCGGGGGCGGCGTGCGGCGCGGCCCGGAAGGCACCCGCGCCCGGCCGGGTCACGACCAGGCCCTCCGCGGCCAGCGCGGCGAGGGCCCGCGAGACGGTGACGGGGCTGACCCGGAAGCGCTCGACGAGGGCGCGGCTCGACGGCAGCTTCTCACCCGGTGAGTAGCGGTTCAGCTCCCCGCGCAGGGTTCCGGCCAGTTCAGCGACGCTGTTACGCTCTTGCATGAGAGTGAAAGATAGCGCTACTCACGCCGAGACGGTAGCAGTGAGCGGTCCGGTCACCACCGGAGCCGCACCGGGCCGGGACCGCCCCGCCACCGGCGGCATGCTGCTCGCGGCCGCCGGTGTGGCCGCCTTCTCCCTGACCTTCCCCGCGACCGCCTGGGCGCTGGAGGGGCTCGGCCCCTGGTCCGTCACCACGTGCCGGATGGTGCTGGCCGGGCTGATCGCGGCGGGCTTCCTGCTGGCGGGGCGGGTGCCGCGGCCCGCGCGCCGCCACTGGCCGGGGCTGCTCGCGGTGGCCGGTGGCACCGTCGTCGGCTTCCCGCTGCTGACGACGCTCGCCCTGCGGACGTCGACGACCTCGCACGCCGCGGTGGTCGTGGGCCTGCTGCCGCTGACCACGGCCGCGTACTCCGCGGTGCGGACCCGCACCCGGCACTCGCGGGCCTTCTGGGTGGCGGCGCTGGCGGGGGCGGCCGTGGTCATCGGCTTCGCCCTGCAGCAGAGCGGCGGCACTCCGACGCCCGGCGACCTCTGCCTCTTCGCCGCCCTGCTGGTGTGCGCGGCGGGCTACGCGGAAGGCGGCAGGCTGGCGCGGGAGATGCCGGGGTGGCAGGTGATCGGCTGGGCGCTCGTCGGCTGCCTGCCGGTGGCCGTGGCGGGCGCGGCGGCGGCCCTGTACGCCGAGCCCGCGCACCTGACCGGGCACGCCGTCGCCGGACTGCTGTGGCTGGCGGCGGGATCGCAGTTCCTGGGCATGCTGGTGTGGTACCGCGGGATGGCCACGATCGGCGTGGCCAGGGCGAGCCAGCTCCAGCTCGCGCAGCCGCTGCTGACGTTGGTGTGGTCCGTGTCGCTGCTCGGCGAACGGCTGTCCCCGGCCGCGCCGGTCGCGGCGGTGGCGGTGCTCGTCTGCATCGCGGTGACGCAGAGGCGGTAGCCATCCGCCCGGGCCATGCCGTGGATCCCTGGGCGTCCCGGTCCGCACCACCGCTGCGGCCGGGCGGACCGGCTGGTGCCGCACGTGATCGCCTGCCTGCCGCGTGGCCGGCCCCTCCGGCTGTCGCGGACGCGCCCGCCGGGGATCCCTCCGGACCGAGTCCCGGGGAAGCCCCGGGACAGGCGGCGGCGCGCCCGGTCCCGGTTCCCGAATGCCCCGCGGAGCGGGCCGAATACCCCCTTTCGCCGTAGAATTGACGGCACCCGAGCGCACCAGTGGAACCTCGATCGGAAGGATCACCGCCGATGCATGCGAGCAAGGGCGACCGTTTGGTAGTTCACGGCCGGGTGGTCGGGAAGCAGGACCACGTCGTGGAGATCGTCGAGGTGCTGGGGCCGAACGGCACGCCCCCGTACCGCGTCCGCGCGGAGAACGGCCACGAGACGGTCATGTCACCGGGGCCGGACAGCGTGGTGGACCACCGTAAGGCGTCCGGCCACGCGTGAGGCGCCGGCCGCTCACCGCGGTGGGCGGACGCGGCGCGGATAGTGGTCGTGGACCACGCGGTCCATCGCCCCGATCCGGTCGGCGAGCAGTGGCTTCGCCGAGAAGTAGACGTTCCCCAGCACCTCACGGTGTGTCCGGCACAGCGTGAGGTGGCGGGAGAGCTCGGCCGGGTCCTGCCAGGGCGCGGGCTGTGCGGGGTCGCCCGCGCGGTAGAGCGCCTCGCCCACGTAGAGGTGCACGCCGGTGCCCCGCACGGTCCGCGCCCACCAGGGCACGAGCTCCGCGTAGTCGGCGGCCGGGAAGCCGATGGGCCAGTAGACCTGCGGCACGATGTAGTCGATCCACTCCTCGCGCACCCACGTGCGGGTGTCGGCGCACAGGTCGTCGTAGGTCTGCACCCCGGCCCGGGTGTGCGAACCCCGGGGATCCGTCGTGCTGTTGCGCCACACGGCGAACGGGCTGATCCCGAACCGCACGTGCCGCTTGCGCCGCTTGACGCGCTGCCCCGTCTCCCGCACGAGCTTGTCGATGTTGTCACGTCGCCACGCGGCCCGGTCGGCGTGGCCCGCGCCGTAGCGCTCGTACGCCGCGTCGTCGTCGAACCGCTCCCCCGCCACGGGATAGGGGTAGAAGTAGTCGTCGAAGTGCACACCGTCCAGGTCGTAGCGGGCGACGGGGTCGAGCATCGCGTCCTGCACGAAGCGCCGCACCTCGGGCAGGCCGGGGTTGTAGTAGAGCTTCCCGCCGTACGGCACCACCCAGTCGGGGTGCAGCCGCGCGGGGTGGGTGGGGATCAGCCGGCCGGGGTCGGTGTGGTTGGCGATGCGGTAGGGGTTGAACCAGCCGTGCAGCTCCAGGCGCCGCTCATGGGCCTCGCGCACCGCGAAGGCCAGCGGATCCCAGCCCGGGTCGCCACCTTGAGCGCCCGTCAGATACTCCGACCACGGTTCGTACGGCGAGGGCCAGAACGCGTCGGCGGTGGGCCGGAGCTGGAGGAGCACCGCGTTGAGCCGGCTGCGCACCGCGGCGTCGAGGAGGGCGCGCAGCTCGGCCCGCTGGCGGGCGGGGTCGAGGCCCGGGGCGGACGGCCAGTCGACATTGGCGACGGTGGCGATCCACATGCCGCGGAACTCGCGCTTCGGACGGCTTCCGCTCGCAGCGGCGTCATCGAGCGCGGCCGCCTCGCCCGTGGTCAGCATCGCGGACATCACGCCCGCGGCCGCCACGGTGAACCCTCTTCGACTCATACGCCCCATATGCGGGCCACTCCTTGTCAGATCGGTCACACCATACGGACAGAGCATGCCCGCCCCGGCCCCCTCGGCACCGCGCGGTGCGGAGTAACGTCTGGAACGAGGCGGGGACCGGGGGTCCTCGGCGCCGGGACCCGGCGCGAGGTACGGCCACCGCCGGACGACCGAGATCAGCGAAAGGCACGATGTGACGACCGACATCGCACGCGTCGGAGTAGTGGGCTGCGGCCAGATGGGCGCGGGCATCGCCGAGGTGTGCGCCCGTTCCGGCCTGGACGTCATGGTCGCGGAGACCACCGGCGAGGCCCTGGAGCTGGGCCGCACCCGGCTCATCAACTCCCTCGGCAAGGCCGCCGAACGCGGCAAGATCACCGAGGCCGAGCGCGACGCCACGCTCGGCCGGCTGAGCTTCACCACCGACCTGGGCGAGTTCGCCGACCGCGACCTCGTCATCGAGGCGGTCGTCGAGAACGAGCAGGTGAAGACCGAGATCTTCCAGGTCCTGGACCAGGTCGTCACCCGCCCGGACGCGATCCTGGCCTCCAACACCTCCTCCATCCCGCTGGTGAAGCTGGCCGTGGCGACCTCCCGCCCGGACCAGGTCATCGGCATCCACTTCTTCAACCCGGCCCCGGTGCAGAAGCTCGTCGAGCTGATCCCCGCGCTCACCACCGGCGAGGAGACCATCAAGCGCGCCGAGGCCCTGGTCGCGCAGCTCCTGGGCAAGCACGCGATCCGCGCCCAGGACCGCTCGGGCTTCGTCGTCAACGCCCTGCTCATCCCCTATCTGCTCTCCGCTATCCGGATGTTCGAGTCGGGCATCGCCAGCCGCGAGGACATCGACAACGGCATGGAGCTGGGCTGCGCCCACCCCATGGGCCCGCTGAAACTCTCCGACCTGATCGGCCTGGACACGGTCGCGTCGGTGGCGAACAGCATGTACGAGGAGTTCAAGGAGCCGCTCTACGCCGCTCCCCCGCTGCTCCAGCGGATGGTCGACGCGGGCCGGCTGGGCCGCAAGACGGGTTCGGGCTTCTACTCCTACTGAGCGGCCCCGCACCCTGCACCACCTACGCAACGTCACCGCCGCACACCCGTGCTCACACGGGGTGTGCGGCGGTGACTCGCATATCCCTTCCGCACACGCTCCCGCTCAGCGGCCCGACGCGGTTGACTCGGCTCGTCGGACACACACGGAGAGACTTTCCGGAAGGGGTACGGACCGTGACCATCCATCCCGAGCAGGCCGTCAGAGCGGCTGAGCTCGCGGAGCTCCGTCGTAGCCTCGACGTCGGCATCGTCCGCGTCGACGGCCACCTCGCCCTCCTCACCCAGCGCAGCGATCAGGCGGAGCGCGACCTCAGCGAGGTGGCAGAGCGCGTACGGGCCCTGGAGCACAGCAGGTGGCCGTTGCCCTCGCTGGCCGCGCTCACCGGCGTCGCCTCCCTGGCGGTCGCCGTCTGGCAGGCGACGGGCCGATGAGCGCGGGGTGTGCGTGAGTCCGGCCCGCGTGCGTCCGGGCCGTGTGAATCCGGTACGCGTGAACCTGGCCTGTGTGAACCCGGTCCGCGTACGGGAGGCTCAGCCGAGCCGGATGTGATGCAGCAGGAGCAGCGCGGCCGCCATGTTGGCGGCCGGCACCTCACCCCGGCTGATCATGTCGGGCACCAGCTTGAGCGGCACCCATTCACGGCGGTCCGACTCGAAGTCGTCCTCCGGCTCACCGATGTACTCGGCCTCGTCGGACCAGTAGATGTGATGGCGGGCGTCGGTGAGACCGTTGGACGGTTCCACCGACATCAGGTGCCGCAGGGGGCCGGGCCGCCAGCCGGTCTCCTCCTCCATCTCGCGGGCCGCCGCGCAGGCCAGGTCCTCGCCGTCCTCGACGACGCCCGCGGCCAGTTCCCAGCCCCAGTTGTCGGTGATGAAGCGGTGCCGCCACAGCAGCAGGACCTCATTGGCCTCATTGACCACCGTGGCCACGGCGACGGGCCGCAGCCGGATGAGGAAGTGGTCGAGGTGGCGGCCGTCGGGGAGTTGGACGTCCGCGAGATTGACCCGGAACCATTGGTTCGAGTAGACGGTCCGTTCCTTGAGATTCTTCCAACGCACGTGTTGCCACCTTCCGCCGAGGTGGCCACCTCCCCGGGCGCTTTCCTCACAAGGGCACGCGCAACGCCCCGTCGATCATCTCCGCGGCCTCTGCCGTGGCCGCACACCCACTCTCGATCAGATGCTCGCGCACCGCCCGGAGCCGATCCCGTAAGCGCTGCGATTCCATGCCTCTCGCCTGCTCGGTCATCTCCCGTGCGGTGGCCACCGCCTTGTCCGCGTCTCCTTGACGCAGCTCGATATGCGTGAGCATGGCGAGCCGGTGGACACGGCCCCGGTCGTGGGCGGGCGTGTCGACGGCCCGGTCCGCGTGCTCACGGGCGGGTCCGAGATCGCCGAGGCTCAGCAACGCCTCCGCCACCTGCACATTCACCAGGCCGGGCTGCACATAGCCGGTCTCGGCGGGCTCCTGGCCACGGCGGATGCGCTCGGCCGCGCTCTCGGCGCGGCGGATGCAGGCGAGCGCGCCGACGCCGTCGCCGAGCCGGGCGTACGACTTGGCCTGCATGGCGTAGAGGTCGGCGGCGAGGGCGGGGGTGAGCTCCGGGCCCGCGGCCCGCAGCGCCGACTCGGCGAACGCGACCGCCTGCCGGTACTCCCGCATGAAGAGCGACTGATTGACGAGGAGGGCGATGACGTACGCGCCCAGGCCGCGGTCCCCGCTGGCCTTGGCCAGGCGCAGCGCCTGGTGGAAATAGCGCTGGGCGAGACCGTGCGCGTCGGAGTCGTAGGCGCAGATCCCGGCGACGGCGACGAGCCCGCCGGTGGCGCGGTGCAGCTGGCGGCCGGTCTCGTCGGTGTAGCTGCCGCGGAGCAGGGGCGCCGTCTCGGAGTTGAGGAAGCCGACGACGCGGGCGCGGGTCGCGATGCCGCCCGCCTTGCGGTACATCTGCTCGTAGTGGGTGCGTGCGGCGCGGAGCATCTCGATGTCGTCCATGGAGACGCGGGTGAGGCCGCGCCGGGAGACGTCGGCGTCCTCCGGTGGGTTCTCCCACTCCCAGACGGGGATGACGGCCGGGGTGCCGGTCACCGCGGGGGCGCTGACGACGTGCTCCCGCTGTTGTTCGTCGGAGCGCCACAGGGCGGTGGCGCGCTCCACGAAGCCGGAGAGCGGGGTGTTGGGCAGCCGGGGGCTGCCGGGGGTGCCCAGGCCGATGTCGTCCAGGGTCAGCGCGCGGTGCAGCCGCTCGCCGAGCACCTCGCAGATGAGGTCGGGCACCTGGCCCCGCGGGCGCTGCCCGCGCAACCAGCGTGCGACGGCGGTGTGTTCGTACCGCAGTGCCAGTCCCCGGGCGCGGCCGGCCGCGTTGATGTGGGCGGCCAGTCCGGCGTGGGAGATTCCCGCCTCGTCGAGGATGGCGTCAAGGAGTGTGTTGGGCTCCATCCTGCCCTCCGAAGTGCTCGGTGGGATCAGCGTAAGGGAGATCGCTTCGCACGGGGTGTGAACCGGACGTCGCCGTGCGTCAAACGGAAGCCTGCCCCCGGGAGTTGGGGTCACCGGTGGCATCCGGCCACTCCGGGACGGGCCCGGCGGCCGAGAGCGGAGTGGCGATCTCCTCCAGGGACCTGCCCTCGGCGTCGATGCCGAGGAAGTGCTCGGTGAGGCCCCCGGCCACCATGACGGCCGCGCCCAGGAGATAGCCGAGGAAGAGCAGGGTGCGGTCGCTGCCGTCGCCGATCAGCCTGCCGTAGAGATAGGGCCCCGCGGCGCCCACGCACTGGGCGAGGGCGAAGAAGACGGCGATGGCCTGGCCGCGTACCTCCAGCGGGAAGATCTCGCCGACCGTCAGATATCCGGCGGACGCCCCGGCCGAGGCGAAGAAGAAGATCACGCACCAGGCGGTGGTCTGGCTCGCGGCGGTCAGCAGGTCGGCCTCGAACAGCGCCGCGGTGCCGGCCAAGGCGCAGCCGGAGAACAGATAGGTGCCGCTGATCATGCGGCGGCGGCCGACGGTGTCGAAGAGCGGGCCGAGCAGGACGGGACCGAGGAGGTTCCCGGCGGCGAAGGCGATGAGGTAGAGCGGGGCGCGGTTCTCGTGGATGCCGTAGAACTTCGTCAGGACGAGGGTGTAGGTGAAGAAGATGGAGTTGTAGAGGAAGGACTGGGTGATCAGCAAGGTCGAGCCGAGCACGGAGCGGCCGGGGTAGCGCTTGAACAGCAGCCGCAGCAGGGTCGGATAGCCCGCGCGCGGCGCCTCCGTCAGCAGGATCGCCCGGCTGCCGTCCACGGGGGCGAGGACGTGCCCGGCACGCTCGACCTCGCTCTCGATGCGGGCGATGGCCTCCTCGGCCTCCTCCGGCCTGCCGTGCATGGCCAGCCAGCGCGGGCTCTCCGGCAGATGACGGCGGATCAGGAAGACGGCGAGGCCGAGGAGCGGGCCGAGGAGGAAGCCGGCCCGCCAGGCGAGCCGGTCCGGGAGCACGTGCAGGAGCCAGAGCTCGGCCACGGTGCCGAGGATCGCGCCCGCCCAGTAGGTGCCGTTGACCAGGAGGTCGACGCGGCCGCGGTAGCGGGCGGGCACCATCTCCTGGATCGCGGAGTTGATGGCGGAGTACTCGCCGCCGATGCCGGTGCCGGCGAGGAAGCGGGTGAAGCAGAGGAAGGCGTACCACCCGGTGCCGTGGCCGAGGGTCAGTGCCGCCAGGCCGCTGCCGAAGAGATAGACGCCGAAGGTGAGCAGGAAGAGCTTGCGGCGGCCGAGCCGGTCCGCGAGCCGCCCGAAGACCAGCGCCCCGGCCACCTGCCCGACGAGATAGACCGTGGCGATCAGCCCGGCGTCGCCCGAGGAGAGCCGGAGGGTGTCCTCGCGGGTGAGGACGGCCGCCACCGCGCCCGCGACGGTGATCTCCAGCCCGTCCAGGATCCAGGCGACGCCGAGCGCCACGACCATCCTGGTGTGGAAGCCGGACCAGGGCATCCGGTCGATCCGGGCGGGAATCAGGCTGCGGACGGCACCGGGGGTTCCCTGGACCTCTGTCACGGAGCGGCTCCTTGCCTGCGCGGCCTGCTGCCGGAGCGGGCCAGCCGGGCGGCGGGGGACGGGGAGGGGACGCGCTGCCGGTCGTTGCGCAGCACCAACAGCGCGATGTCGTCGGAGAGATGGCCGCCCGTGTGCCGCAGCAGTGCGGTCTGGACGCGCTCGACCACGGCGGCGGGGACGATGGGCCCCGTGTCGGCGGCGGCCTCGCCGAGGACCCGCGCGAGCGGGAAGAAGGCGCCCGCCGCGTCCCGCGCGTCCTCGGCGCCGTCCGTGTGCAGCACCAGGGCGTCGCCGCAGTGCAGCCGGGTGAGCCGGGCCACGGGCAGCCGGGGCGGCAGCGGGAAGAGCCCGAGCGGCGGCAGCGGGTCACCGCGCCCCACGGGCGCGGCCCTGGCCCTGCGGCCGGGGGAGCCGGAGAGGCGGTACGGCCAGGGGTGGCCGCAGTTGAGGGCCATGACGACGCCGTCGGCGCTCACCTCCAGCAGGAGGATGGTGACGAACTCCTCGCCGTGCGGCCGGTCCTTGGGGTCCTTGGCTCCTCTCTCCCCCCTGTCCCCCCTCTCTTCGGCCGCCGCCCGCTCCCCCAAGTGGCGGTGCAGGGCCCGCTCCAGCCGGCGCAGCACGTCGGCCAGTTCCGGTTCGTCGTGCGCCGCCTCGCGGAAGCTGCCGAGCACGGCGGCGACGGTGGCGATCGCCGTGAAGCCATGCCCGCGCACATCGCCTATGACGACGCGGACGCCGTGCTGGGTGGCCAGCGCCTCGTAGAGATCGCCGCCCACGAGGGTGCCCTCGCTGACCGAGAGATGGCCGCCCGCGAGCGTCATCCCGTCGAGCCGGGGCGGCAGGGGGCGCAGCAGCAGCCGCTGGGCGGTGTCGGCGATCTCGCGGGCGCGCTCCAGATCCCGCACGAGACCGCGCCTGCGGCGGGTGACGGCGTAGGAGGCGGCGGCGACGGCCACGACGGCACAGCAGGTGCCCGCCCTGAGAGCGGGATCGAGCCGGGTGGCGGGGCCGAAGGGGGTGAGCGCGAAGAGCGCGCAGAGGCCGGCGAGGATCACGCACTGGCGCCGGCCGCTGCCCGCGCAGGCGATGACGGGCGCGGCGGCGAGCAGTTGGACGACCTGGGTGCCGTGGGGCGCGAGGAGCCCCCACATGAGAACGCCGAGGACCCACACTCCGGGCAGGGCGAGCACGGCCCTCCTCCGCCAGTGCACCGCCCTTGTCCGGATCATGCCGTCAGCCCCCCTAGCAGCCATGACGCGCTCGATTCTCGCGAGAGCTCACCGCCAAGTAACGACCAGGGCCTTCATTTCCACCCTATTGAGTGATATTCGGACACTCAGGAACGATGACACGCAGAGGGGCGCACCCGGATTTCCGGATGCGCCCCTGTGTTTCAGCGGCAGTTGCGCCGCGCGGGCGTCACGCGCCGCGCAGCACCGCGCCCGTGCGCTCGACGGCGGCGGCAACGGCCGCGTCGCGCGCGGCAGTTGCCTCGTCGGCCGTCAGGGTGCGGTCGGCGGCGCGGAAGCGCAGCGCGTACGCCAGCGACTTCTTGCCCTCGCCGAGCTGCTCGCCGGTGAAGATGTCGAACAGCCGCAGCGACTCCAGCAGCTCGCCCGCGCCGGCCCGCAGCGCGGCCTCGACGTCGGCGGCCGGGACGGAGGCGTCGACGACCAGCGCGACGTCCTGGGTGGCCACCGGGAAGGCGGACACGTGCGGGGCCTCGACGGCACCGGCACCGGCCCGCTCCAGGAGGTCGAGCTCGATCTCCATGGCGCAGGTACGCTCCGGCAGGCCGAACGCCTTGGTGACGCGCGGGTGGAGCTCACCGGCGTTGCCGACGAGCACCTCCTCGCCGTCGACCAGGACGAGCAGCGCGGCGCAGCGGCCCGGGTGGTACGGCGCGTTCTGGTCCTGACGGACAATCAGCTCGACACCCGCGGCGCGGGCGACCTCGCGGCCCGCCTCGATGGCGTCCGCCCAGGTCGCCGGGCGGCCCTTGCCCCACCAGCCGGCCCGCTCGCGCGCGCCGGCGAGGACGACGGCGGCGCGGCGCGGCTGCCGGGGCAGCGCGGCGTCCAGGCCGGCGATCTCCTCGTCGGTGGGGCGGCGGTCGACGGGCAGCCGGACCGCGGGGCGCTCGGCACCGGTCGGCCGGAAGACCAGCCCGGTCTCGAACAGCGCGAGGTCGTGCTCACCGCGGCCGTCGTTGCGGCGCAGGGCGGCGAAGAGCCCCGGCAGCAGGGTCGTGCGCAGCGCCGGCTCGGTGTCGGAGAGCGGGTTGACCAGGCGCACCACGAGGCGGCGCGGGTCGTCGGCCTCCAGGCCGAGCTGGTCGAGGGCGGCGTCCCCGAGGAAGGGGTAGCTCGGGGCCTCGACGTAGCCCGCGCCCGCGAGGGCGCGGCCCACGCGGCGGTGCAGGCGCTGCCGCTCGGTCAGCCCGCGGCCGGCGGGCGGCTGCGGCAGGGTGGCGGGCAGGTTCTCGTAGCCCTCCAGCCGGATGACCTCTTCGGCCAGGTCGTTGGGGTCGGTGAGGTCGGGGCGCCAGCTGGGCACGGTGACGATCAGCTCGTCCTGCCCGTAGACGTCGCAGCCGACCTCCTGGAGGCGGCGGACGACGGTCTCCCGGCCGTACTCGACACCGGCGACGCGGTCCGGGTGGGCGGCGCTCATCGCGATCGTGCGCGGCCCGCTGGGGGCGACGATCTCGGTGACCCCGGCCTCGGCCGTGCCGCCCGCGAGCAGCACCATCAGGTCGACGGTGCGCTGCGCGGCCGCGGAGGCGGCCTGCGGGTCGACGCCGCGCTCGAAGCGCTTGGACGCCTCGGAGGACAGCTTGTGACGGCGGGCCGTGCGGGCGATGGAGACCGGGTCGAAGTGCGCGGCCTCGACGACGATCTCGGTGGAGCCCTGGCCGGCCGCGTGATCGGCGATCTCGGTGTCGGCACCGCCCATGACACCCGCGAGGCCGATGGGGCCGCGGTTGTCGGTGATGACGAGGTCCTCGGGGTGCAGGGCCCGCTTGACGCCGTCGAGGGTGGTGAGCTTCTCGCCCGCCTCGGCACGGCGCACACCGATCGGCCCGTCGACGCGGGACCGGTCGTAGGCGTGCAGCGGCTGGCCGAGCTCGAGCATCACGTAGTTGGTGACGTCGACGGCGAGCGAGACCGTGCGCATGCCGGCCTTCTGGAGCCTGCGCTGGAGCCAGATCGGCGAGCGCGCCTCGGGGTCGAGGCCGGTGACGGTGCGCGCGGTGAAGCGGTCGCAGCCGGCCGGGTCGGCGACCTGGACGGGGTAGCCGTAGCTGTTGGGCGCGGGCACGTCCAGCAGGGCCGGGTCGCGCAGCGGCAGGCCGAAGGCGGTGGCGGCCTCGCGGGCGACGCCGCGCATCGACAGGCAGTAGCCCCGGTCGGGGGTGACGGCGATGTCGAGGACCTCGTCCACGAGCTCCAGCAGCTCGATGGCGTCGGTGCCGGGCTCGTATTCCTGCGGCAGCACGATGATGCCGTGCGTGCCGTCGTCGCCCATGCCCAGCTCATCGCCGGAGCAGATCATGCCGTGCGACGTCCTGCCGTACGTCTTGCGCGCGGCGATCGCGAAGTCGCCGGGCAGCACGGCGCCGGGCAGCACGACGACGACCTTGTCGCCGACCGAGAAGTTACGGGCGCCGCAGACGATCTCCTGCGGCTCACCGGTGCCGTTGGCGGAGCCGACGTCGACGGTGCAGAAGCGGATGGGCTTCTTGAAGCCCTCCAGCTCCTCGATCGTGAGGACCTGGCCGACGACGAGGGGGCCGGTCAGGCCCGTGCCGAGCTGCTCGACGCGCTCGACCTCGAGGCCGGCGGCGACGAGCTTGGCCTGCACGTCGCGGCCGGTGGTGCCGGCCGGCAGGTCGACGTACTCCCGCAGCCAAGAAAGCGGGACCCGCATCAGATCTCCATCCCGAACGGCCGGGTGAAGCGCACGTCACCCTCGACCATGTCTCGCATGTCTTCGACGTTGTGGCGGAACATCAGCATCCGTTCGATGCCGAACCCGAAGGCGAATCCGCTGTACTTCTCCGGGTCGATGCCCGCGGCGACCAGCACCCGGGGGTTGACCATGCCGCAGCCGCCCAGCTCGATCCAGCCCTCGCTGGAGCAGGTGCGGCAGGGCGCCTCGGGGTTGCCGACCGACTCACCGCGGCAGACATAGCACTGCATGTCCAGCTCGGCGGAGGGCTCGGTGAAGGGGAAGTAGTTGGGGCGCAGCCGCGTCGTGAGGCCCTCGCCGAACAGCGAGCGCACCATGTGCTCGATGGTGCCCTTGAGGTCGGCCATGGTCAGGCCCTCGTCGATGGCGAGGAGCTCGACCTGGGTGAAGACCGGGGTGTGGGTGGCGTCCAGCTCGTCGGTGCGGTAGACGCGGCCCGGGCAGACCACATAGATGGGCGGCTCGCGGTCGAGCATCGAGCGGACCTGCACCGGGGAGGTGTGGGTGCGCAGCACGACGCCGGACTCGTCGCCCTCGGTGCCCTGGCCCTGGACGAAGAAGGTGTCCTGCATGGCGCGGGCCGGGTGGTCGGGCTCGAAGTTCAGGGCGTCGAAGTTGAACCACTCCGCCTCGACCTCGGGGCCCTCCGCGACCTCGTAGCCCATCGCGACGAAGACGTCCTCGATGCGCTCGGAGAGCGTGGTCAGCGGGTGGCGGGCGCCGGTGTGCGCGCGGTCGTACGGCACGGTGACATCCACCGCCTCCTCGACCAGCACCCGGGCGTCACGCTCGGCCTCCAGCTCGGCCTGGCGGGCGGCGAGGGCCTTGTTCACAGCGCCGCGGGCCATGCCGACGCGCTTGCCGGCCTCGGCCTTGGCCTGCGGGGGCAGGGCGCCGATCTCACGGTTGGCGAGGGACAGCGGCGAGGTGGGCCCGGTGTGGGCGATCTTCGCCTCGTGCAGGGCCTCGAGGTCACCGGCGGCGGCGAAGGCGGCGAGCGCCTCGCTGCGCATGCGCTCGACCTCTTCCGGTTTCAGTGCCTCGACCTCGACAGGGTCGTACGACTTATTGGGTGCGGACATCTCTTCCCGTGCTTCCGATCGGCTGGCTTCGCTTCGCTGCGCGGCTTTGCCCGACTGTGTTGGTGCCAAGGTCGTGCCAAAGGTGCCAAAGGTCGAGTCTAAAGGGCGCGTGTGGTGGGGTGGGCCCGCGGGCCGGTGCTCGGCCCTCCGCTCTCAGCTCTGGGAGAGGAAGGCGGGCGCGCCCACGGGCAATGTGAACCGGAACCGGGCGCCGCCGCGGGGGGCCCGGTCGACGGTGATCGTGCCGCCGTGCGCCTCGACGATGCCCTTGACGATATACAGACCGAGGCCCGTGCCGCCGCGCTTGCTGCCCCGCCAGAAGCGGGTGAAGACGCGGCCCATCGACTCCTCCGGGATGCCCGGCCCCTCATCGCTCACGGTGATCGCCGTACCCTCCGCCCGGGCCTTGGTCAGCGCCGGTGACACCGCTATCGTGACGCGTCCCTCGCCGTGCCGCACCGCGTTTTCCAGGAGGTTGCCCAGCACCTGGTCGATCTTGTCCGGATCCGCCCAGAGTTCGGGCAGCGGCTCCACGACCTCGACGCGGAAGCGGTCCTCGGGCTGTCCCGCCGCCGTGTGCGCCTGGATGTGCCGCCGGACGGCGGCGACGACGTCGACGGGCTGGCGGCGCAGTTCGAGACGCCCGGAGTCGATCCGGGAGATGTCGAGCAGCTCGGCGATCAGCCGGGTGACGCGGTCGGCGTCGGCGTCGACGGTCTCCAGCATCAGCCGCTTCTGGTCGTCGGTGAAGCGCTCCCACTTGGCGAGCAGGGTCGCCGTGAAGCCCTTGACCGAGGTCAGCGGCGAGCGCAGCTCGTGGGCGACGGTGGCGATCAGCTCCGCGTGGCTGCGCTCGGTGCGGCGGCGGGCGTCGGTGCCGCGCAGCTGGACGACCAGGCGGCGTACGGGCCCGCCGGCGCTCTCCCGCACATAGCGGGCGGAGACCAGCACCTCGCGGCCGCCGGGCAGCAGCAGATTGCGCTCGGGCTGGCCGATCCGGGTGGCGAGGCCGCCGTAGGGATCGGTCAGGGACCACCAGCGGCGGCCCTCCAGGTCCTCCAGGGGCAGGGCGCTCTCCAGCGGCCGGCCCATCGCCTCCCGGGGCGAGACCGCCGTGATGCGGGCGGCCGCGGCGTTGAAGCAGGTCACCTTGCCGTTCTCGTCGGCGACGACCAGGCCGTCCGGCAGGTCGTCCGGATCCAGCCCGAGGCCGTCCAGGCCGCCCGCGGGCGCGTCCCGGGCACCTCCGGCACCTCGGGATCCGTGAACCACGGCCGGACACGCGTCGGCCACGCTTCCGGAAGTCCTGACGTTCATCACCCGCACCCCCTCCCGAACCCCCGGGGGGCAACCCTACTAGCTGAAGGTCACGGAGCGGCACCCTCCGGGTGCACGCTGCGCACGGGCGGAGGCGTAGAGGCACACGGCGGCGGCCGTCGCGAGGTTCAGGCTCTCGGCCTTTCCGTGGATCGGGACCCGCACGACCTCGTCGGCCAGCGCCCGCGTCTCCTCCGGCAGCCCCCAGGCTTCGTTGCCGAAGACCCAGGCGGTCGGCCCGCCCATGGTGCCCTTGTCCAGCTCCGCGTCCAGGTCCCGCTCGCCCGCGCCGTCGGCGGCCAGGATGCGCACCCCGGCGTCCCGCAGGCCGCGCACCGCCTGCTCCACGGGGACGCCCACGGCGACCGGCAGGTGGAAGAGGGAACCGACGGAGGCCCGTACGGACTTGGGGTTGTAGAGGTCCACGGAGGCGTCGGTGAGCACGACGGCGTCCGCGCCCGCGGCGTCCGCGCAGCGCAGGACCGTGCCGGCGTTGCCGGGGTCGCGTACGTGCGCGAGGACGGCGACGAGCTTGGGCCGGGCGGCGAGGATCTCCTCGAAGGGCGAGTCGAGGAAGCGGCACAGGCCGACGATGCCCTGCGGGGTCACGGTGTCGGACATGGCGGCGATGACCTCGTCCGTCGCGATCAGCACGGGCACACCGGCGGCGTGGGCGGTGGCCACGATGTCCGCGTGCCGCTCGGCGGCGTCCGGCGTGACGTACACCTCGACGAGGTGCTCGACGGCCTCGCGGACGGACTGCGGGCCCTCCGCGAGGAAGCGGCGTTCCTTGCCGCGGAAGCTGCGCTTGGTCAGCCGACGGGCCGCGACGACACGGGGCGATCGCAGGGAAGTCAGCTCGGGGGCCGCCATGGGCTCACTTTCGTTACTGGGCGGGCGCGCCGGGCGGCGCGGCCGCGGAGGGTTTTCTCGTCCCGGACGCGATCGGACCCGCAGGCCAGAAGCCTGCGGGTCCGGTCGTTTGCCTTACGGCGCCGAGAATCAGGCGGCAGCCTTGGGCGCGTTGACGTCGGCCGGCAGCGCCTTCTGGGCCACCTCGACGAGCGCGGCGAACGCGTTCATGTCGTTGACCGCGAGCTCGGCCAGGATCTTGCGGTCCACCTCGATGTTGGCGGCCTTCAGACCCTGGATGAGGCGGTTGTACGTCATGCCGTTCTGGCGGGCAGCGGCGTTGATGCGCTGGATCCACAGCTGACGGAAGTCGCCCTTGCGCTTCTTGCGGTCGTTGTAGTTGTAGACCAGGGAGTGGGTGACCTGCTCCTTGGCCTTGCGGTACAGGCGCGACCGCTGGCCGCGGTAACCGCTGGCCGCCTCGAGGATCGCCCGACGCTTCTTGTGCGCGTTGACTGCGCGCTTGACGCGTGCCACTTGTTAACTCCTTGTAGCGGGGCCGCGGTGCGTTCTCACGCGGCCCGAATTCGAATGGGTCCCGGTCCGACGCGCACCCCGTGTGGACGGGGCGCGGAGCGTCACTTGCCGAGAAGCTTCTTGATCTTCTTGGCGTCGCCCGGGGCCATCTCGGCGTTGCCGGTGAGGCGACGCGTCAGCTTGGACGACTTGTGCTCGAGCAGGTGGCGCTTGCCGGCGCGCTCGCGCATGACCTTGCCGGAGCCAGTGATCTTGAAGCGCTTGCTGGCACCGGAGTGCGTCTTGTTCTTCGGCATCGCGCCGTATCTCCTCGTCGGTGGCGCTCCCCCGTGCCCGTGAACCGGGCGCACGGGAGCGTCAGCTGTGTTCGGTTGCTGTCCGGGGCCCAGGGCCCCGGGGGTGCTCCTCGGGACCTCGCGGTCCCACGGATCACGCCTCTGCGGGCTCCTCGGCGGACTGCTCCTGCTCGGCGGGAGCACCCTGGCGCTCCGCCTTGCGAGCGGCCTGCGCCTCGCGGGCTTCGGCCATCGCCTCGGTCTTCTTCTTGTGCGGACCGAGGACCATGATCATGTTGCGGCCGTCCTGCTTCGGGTTCGACTCGACGAACCCCAGCTCCTGGACGTCTTCCGCGAGACGCTGCAGCAGTCGGTAGCCGAGCTCCGGCCGGGACTGCTCGCGACCACGGAACATGATCGTGATCTTGACCTTGTCGCCCTGCTTGAGGAACCGGACGACGTGACCCTTCTTGGTGTCATAGTCGTGCGGGTCGATCTTCGGCCGGAGCTTCATCTCCTTGATGACCGTGTGCGCCTGGTTCTTGCGCGCCTCACGGGCCTTCATGGCCGACTCGTACTTGAACTTCCCGTAGTCCATGAGCTTGCAGACCGGCGGACGGGCGTTCGCCGCCACCTCGACGAGGTCGAGGTCGTACTCCTGCGCAAGCTCCAGGGCCTTGGCAAGCGGCACAATGCCGACCTGCTCGCCACTGGGACCGACAAGTCGCACCTCGGGGACTCGAATCCGGTCGTTGATGCGGGGCTCGGCGCTGATGGATCCTCCTCGGTAGCACCACGTGGCCGCCTGGCGGACAGCCACGTAACGTCTTTTTCGTAAGACCAACCGCGCCGGACACATGAAAAACGCCCCGGACGGGACACAGGCGGGGCTCCATGAAACCGGAACACCGCCACGGAGAGCCGTGGGGCGCATCTATCGGGCAGCTCCATCGTCCGTACGGAACGATGGGCGCCGCCTGACCGGAGACCTGCCGACCCGTGAGTCGGTCAGGTGGGAGAGTCGGAGCCTCCACTTGTGGGCCGGGCACGCTAGTGACCAGCCGGTCGTTGTCCAGCATACCAGCGCCCCGGGCAGGCTCCCACCCGTGTGCGCCGGGCACGGCCCCGGAGGGCCCGGCGGCCCGGTCCGCGGGGCACGGCCTAGGCTGGTCGGCGTCCCGGCGCCCGCGCGCGCCGGGAGACCCCCAGACAAGCGGAAGAGCAACGATGAGCGACGCCACCCCCGAGTCCACGCCCGCCCCCGCCGACGAGGCGCCGGACTTCGACAGCATGACCCGTGACATCGCGGACGTGCCCGCGGTCGAGGTGATCACCACGGTCGCGGTGCACCTGATGAGCGCGGCGGCGGTCAATCTCGGCCTCGCCGAGGAGGGCGACCGGCACAAGGACCTGGACGAGGCCCGCAAGCTGATCACCGCGCTCGCCGGCCTGGTCACCGCGGGCTCCACCGAGATCAGCAACTTCCACGCCGGTCCGCTGCGCGACGGCCTGAAGTCGCTCCAGCTGGCCTTCCGCGAGGCGTCCCTCGTGCCGGACGAGCCGGGCAAGGGGCCGGGCGAGAAGTTCACCGGCCCCGTCTTCGGCTGAGCTCCGGCCGTAACCCCCGCGTCCTCCGCGCCCGTCAGACGCCGGCGCCGGGCCCCGCGCCCGGTCCCGCGTCGGGGCGCGGCGGCGTACCGAGGCCGGTGCCGTCCGGCGGGGGCACCGCGCCGGAGCGGGAGCCGGGGTCCGGGTACGGCGCCTTCGTCAGCTCGTCCGCGAGGTTCGCGGGCCCCTGACGCGGGTGGGTGACCTGGTGCGCGAGGGCCGCCAGCGCGCCGCCGACCAGCGGGGCGACGATGAACAGCCACAGCTGGGAGAGCGCGCCACCGCCCGCGAAGAGCGCCGGGCCGAGGCTCCGGGCCGGGTTCACGGAGGTACCCGTCAGCGGGATGCCGATCAGGTGGGTCACCGCGAGGGCCAGGCCGATGGGGAGCCCGTCGAAGCCGACCACGGCGATCTTGTGCGTCACCGCCAGATAGACGAAGACCAGCAGGAAGGTCAGGACGACCTCCGCGAGGAACGCGCCGCCGGTGCCGAGGTGCACGGCCGAGCGGTCCCCGAAGCCGTTGCTGCCGAAGGCACCGTGGGTCTTGAGCCCCGGCACCTGCTTGGCCAGCAGGAACAGCACCGCCGCGCCCACGATGCCGCCGAGCAGCTGGGCGATCCAGTACTCGATGGCCGTGCGCAGCGTGATGCGGCCCTCCACCAGCAGCCCGAGCGTCACCGCCGGATTCACGTGGCAGCCCGAGATCGGGCCCAGCGCGTACGCCAGGGCCAGCAGGGTGAATCCGAAGGCCAGCGCGATACCGAGCACGCCGATGTAGTCGGCAGCGAGAACCGCTGACCCGACAGCGAAGAAAACCAGCAGCGCGGTGCCGAGGAATTCGGCCGCGACGGTTCTCGTCTGCACGGGATCGAGAGTCACCGATCCCAGCTTGACGGCGTCCATGGCGTCCTCCAGAGGATCGTGGACTGTCTTCGCATTGTCGGACGATCCAGGACGAGCCGCCTGTTGGGGCCGGTGGGACTCAGCGTGTGTAGAGAGGCTCCCCGGGGACCTCCGCGCCCGGCGGGAGCAGGGCCAGGTCCAGGCCGCGTACGAGCCGCGCGCGCAGCACCTCGTCGGCGGCCAGCGCCCGCGCGACCCGCTGGACGACCTCGGCGGGCACCGAGCCGGGCACCAGGGCCAGCGCCAGCGTCCCGTCCGCGTCCGCCGCCGGGGCGACGTGGGCACGCAGCACGCCCGGCTGCGCCGCCAGAACCGCCCGAAGGGCGTCCGTGACCGACGGGTCGGCCAGCGGGTCCGCGCTCTGCCGCCCCTCCGCCAGGGCGAGCAGGGCGGGGCCGGTCAGCTGGTACGGCACCGGGCCGGCGAGGTCGATGACGACCGTGTCCGCCTTCTCGTGCGCGGCCGCCTGCAGCGCCTGGTGCAGGGGTACGGCCACGGGGCGGGCGTCCGCGCGCCACCGGGCCAGCGACTCCAGCGACGTGAAGGCGGGCAGCGCCTTGCGGCCGCCCGGGGCCTGGAGCGTCGGCACGGCCATGTCGCTGGTCTTCTCGCGCTTCAGCCCGTCCGGGCCGGTCTCCACCTCGCCGAGCACGGCGACGACGGGCACGAGCAGACGGGCTCCTGTGAGGGCCGCCAGTACGTCCGGCTCGGCGGCCGGGTCGTCCGCCCACGCCGCGAGGGCGGCGGTCAGGGCGGGGTCGGCGGAGCCGTTGTCGTCGGCGAATCCGGGGTCGGGAATGTTCTTGAGGGACACGGCGCCGAGCCTATCGGGGGGCCTCGGCGCCTTTTCCCCAGCCCCGCCTCTTCCCGGCTGCGTCTGATGTGCGGCTGCGCCGCGTGGGGGGCTGCGCCCCAGACCCCGCAACACGGCTTCGCCGCATTGCTCTCAAACGCCGGACGGGCTGATGTGGCTGATGTGGGTGCGCAATTCAGTCCGTCCGGCGTTTGGGGACAACGCGCGAAGCGTGTGGCTGAGGGTCTGGGAGCTTGCCTCCTCACGCGGCGGAGCCTCACCTCAGGTGCAGCCGGGAAGGGGGGGTGGGGAAAAGCCCGCCGCGGGCGCCGGCCGACCCGCAGGCTAGACCCGGCGCCGCCATACAACCCCCGCCACCACCAGCAAGAGCACCCCCACCCCCGCCGCCCCCAACGGCACCGGGTCCAGGAACGACCCGCCACCGGAGCGCCGCTCCGCAACCGCCGGGCCGAAGAAGCGCGGCGGGTCCGCCTGGGTCCGCGGGGACGCCACCCGCGCACCCCGGGCGATCGCCGCGGCCGGATCCACCAGCCCCGCACCTCGCGCGTCGTCGCGCCCGCCCGGCGGGCCGCCGCGGGCCGTGTCCACGATCAGCTCGCGGACCTGGGCCGGGGTCAGGCCGGGATGTGCGGCGCGTACGAGGGCCACCGCCCCGGAGACGAAGGCGGAGGCCGCGCTCGTGCCCCAGCCCTCGTAGTAGCGCCGGTCGGGGTCGGCGATCACCACGTCGACGCCGGGCGCGCAGACGGCCGCGTACCAGCGCCGGGTGGAGAAGGCGGCGCGGCCGCCGTACCGGTCGACCGCCGTGACCGCGATCACCCCGGGGTAGGCGGCGGGATAGGAGACATGGTCGCCCTCCTCGCCGCCGTTGCCGGCCGAGGCGACCACGACGGCGCCCTTGCTCAGCGCGTACTGCACGGCGGCGTCCTCGCGCGGTTCGGGGTGCGCGGTGGCGCTGTCGTCGCCCAGGGACAGGTTGATCACGTCGGCACCGTGGTCGGCGGCCCAGCGGATGCCGTCCGCGAGGGCGCTGCCGCGGGCGCCGCGCGCCTTGGGCCGGGCCGGGTCGCCGTCCTCCAGGATCACCCGGACCGGCAGGATCTTCGCCTCGGGCGCGATGCCGAGCACGCCGTCGGAGCCACCGTCACCGTGCCCGCGCCCGGCGATGATCCCGGCCATCGCGGTGCCGTGCCGCGCCCAGGGCCGGTCGCCGGGGGCCGCGCCGAAGCCGACGAGGTCCTTGCCCGGCAGCACCTGCCCCCGGAGGTCGGGGTGCCCGTCGTCGACGCCGGTGTCCAGGACGGCGACGGTCACCCCGGCGCCCTTGGTGGTCCGCCACGCGTCCTCGGTGTGCAGGGCGTCGAGGGCCCACTCCTGCGCGCGTATCGCGTCTGCGCGCGCCGGGCCGGCGGGCAGTACGGCGCAGGCGACGGCGACGGTGAAGGCCACGGTGAGACGGCTGCCCGCGGCGCGGGTGAACGCCCTCACCACCGGGCCCTCTCACCCATGACGAACGCCCTCACTTCCGGCCGCCCTCGGCCGCGCCCGTACCGCCCCGTACCGCCTGGTGGAGCCCGCGTTCCAGACGGTCCGCCAGGGCCATCGCGTCGTGCCCGAGCCCCGCCTGGGCCGGGGCCGTGGTGGCTCCGGGGGCGACCGCCTCCGCGGCCGGCTGCGGGGGTGTGCCCGTGCGGGCGTCCGCGAAGCCGGACACCGCGTAGACGACGGCAGGCAAGTCGGTCAGGACACCGATGTGCCAGCTGGCGCGCTGCGCGTCACCGAAGTGTTCGGCGACGGTGCCCCCGGGGGCGTACGGGCGGGGCATCAGGTCGGCGCGCCTGTCGAGCCGTTCGTCGGAGAAGCGCTTGCGCAGGGCGCGCATGCCGGTGCCGTCGGTGGCGGTGACCAGGAGGCCGACGGTGGTCACGCGGGTGGCGGTCGCGTCGGTGTACGTGGCGCGGAGCAGCCGCTCGCAGCCCACGGGGGCGAGCGCCTTCGTCAGGAGGGCGTCGAAGGCGCCCGCGCAGTCGCTCTCGGGGGCGACGCCGACGCGGGTCCAGTCACGGCCCGCTCCCCCGGGGCCCGCGGAGTCCGCGTGGATCCTGCGGGGGAAGAGGCTGTCCACGGGGAGGGTGTGCCAGAGGGCGCGGCCTCGCTCGAAGGCGCGCTCCGCGGCGGACTGCCGGCCCGATGCTCCGGTGAGCCAACTCCCGGCCGCGGCACCGGCGATGAGGCCGATGCCGAGGATCAGGCAGGTGGCCGCCGCGGCGGTCCTGATGGCGGAGGCCCTGGGGCGCACGGCGGCCGCGGGGACGGACGGCGGCGTGGCAGGGCAGGGGGGATGGAGGGGATACGGCAGCCGCGGCCGGGGCACGGACGGTGCGGGTCCCCCGCCGGGCCTGGCGCGTACCGGGAGCTCGTTCAGGGTGGGATTCGGGCGCACCCCTGTCGGAGGTGGCTCCGCTTCCGTAGTCAACCTGCGCTCTCCCCCTCGCGAGCCCGCTCGCCGGTTCCTGTCCGGACGCCCCGTCACTCTACGGGGCGGGCGGCGGGCTCGGCCATCGCCGTCGTCCGGCCCCTGTTCAGGGCCGGACTCCCTCTGGCAAGCTGCGCGCATGTCGCCTCGTGTCGCCGGTTCCCCCGCCGATAGGGCCCGCTACGACCGGGCCACCGCCGCTCTCGACGCGCCGTTGGCGGTGGTCGACCTCCAGGCGTTCGACGCCAACGCGCGGGATCTGCTCCGGCGGGCGGGCGGCAAGCCGGTGCGGGTGGCGAGCAAGTCGGTGCGCTGCCGGGCCCTGTTGGAGCGGGTGCTGGCGCGGGACGGCTTCTCGGGGGTGATGAGCTATTCGCTCGCGGAGTCGCTGTGGCTGGCGCGGTCGGGGTTCCCGGACGTCCTGCTGGCGTATCCGTCGGCGGACCGGGCGGGCTTCGCCGAGCTGACGTCGGACCCGAAGCTGGCGGCCGCGGTGACGGTGGTGGTGGACGATCCCGCACAGCTCGCGCTGATCGACGCGGCGCGTGCCGGAGGCAGGCGTTCCGAGGAGGTCCGGGTCTGTCTGGAGATGGACACGTCGCTGCGGCTGCTGGGCGGCCGGGTGCGGATCGGCGCGCTGCGTTCGCCGTTGCGCGATCCGGTGCGGCTGGCGGAGGTGGCCCGGGCGATCGAGAGACGGCCCGGCTTCCGGCTGGTGGGTCTGATGGCGTACGAGGCGCATGTGGCGGGCGTGGGCGACGCGGTGGCGGGCCGGCCGCTGCGGTCCCGCGCCGTACGGCTGATGCAGTCGGTGGCCCGCGAGGAGCTCGCGGCGCGCCGGGCGGAGGCGGTGCGGGCCGTACGGGCGGTGGCGGAGCTGGAGTTCGTCAACGGCGGCGGCACGGGGAGTGTGGAGTCCACGACGGCCGAGGACGCGGTGACGGAGGTGGCCGCGGGGTCGGGGCTGTTCGTGCCTGGCCTGTTCGACCACTACAGCTCGTTCAGGGGCCGCCCGGCGGCGCTGTTCGCGCTGCCGGTGGTGCGGCGCCCCGGGGTGGGTGTGGTGACCGTGGCGGGCGGCGGCTATCCGGCGTCGGGCGCGGCGGGCCGGGACCGGCTGCCCGTGCCCTGGCTGCCGGCCGGCCTGCGCCACGACGCGCGCGAGGGCGCGGGCGAGGTGCAGACCCCGCTGCTCGGGCACCCGGCCGACGATCTGCTGGTGGGCGACAAGGTGTGGTTCCGGCACGCGAAGGCGGGCGAGCTGTGCGAACGCTTCGACGCGCTGCGGCTGATCGAGGGTGACCGGGTGGTCGGCACGGTGCCGACGTACCGGGGCGAGGGCCACACCTTCCTGTGACCCTCGCTCGTGCGTGCCTTACGGCTCGAGGAACAGCCGGGCCGCTCCCCCGTGGCGGACACCGCCGGTCCGGTTCGGCCCGGCGATCGCACCGCACGAGGGCTTGCCGGTGCCGAGGCCACCGGAGTCGCCGGGCGCCCCTGATCCCTCACTGCCACCTGCGGTCCGGGTACCGACGCCGGACGGACCCGGATGCGCCGCGGATGGACGGCCACCACCACACATCCAGCCTGTCCTGCGCTCGAGGACACACCCGCCGCAAGTGCGGGCGACCTGGCCAAGGACAACG
>NZ_JBIRVR010000021.1:0-105663 GCF_044387105.1 Streptomyces sp. NPDC020379 | reverse complement strand
CAACGAAATCAGCCCCCGCCGGACGGACCCGGATACGCCGCGGATGGTCGACCACCCCCAACACACCCAGCCCGTCCGGCGCTTGAGGACACACCCGGAGGGCGACCCGCCGCAAGGCACAGACAACGGGACCTAGGAAGCCAGGTCCAGCTGATCCGGGATGACCGACCCGTCCGCGAACAGCACAAGGGCCTCACAGCGCCAAGGACAACGAAATCAGCCCCCGCCGGACGGACCCGGATACGCCGCGGATGGTCGACCACCCCCAACACACCCAGCCCGTCCGGCGCTTGAGGACACACCCGAAGGGCACTCCACCGCAAGGCACAGACAACGGGACCTAGGAAGCCAGATCCAGCTGATCCGGGATGACCGACCCGTCCGCCCGCCGCACAGGCGCATGGCTGCCGTCCTCGTTCGTCGCGCCCACCGTGGCGCACGGGTACGTGCCCGACTTGCGCGGCATCGGGTCGATGAACATCGGGTTGGCGACCCAGCGGCCGTCCGCGTCGTCGAAGGCGCGGCACATCAGCTCGGCCTTGTTGCGGTTGATCGCGACGTGGGCGCCGGTGGCGTCGTTCACGAAGGTCACATCGGTGTCGGCGTCACCCGCGCCGAGGGCGATGCGGTGCGCCGGGTCCTGCTGCTTCCAGGCGGCCGCGCCCTTGATCTTGAAGATCTCCTGGTTGATCATGCAGCGCTTGCCGTCCATGTACGGCAGGGCCCCGCCGGGGCCGTCCGCGACGCCGCCGCAGCCCTTGATGCCGGTGGTGAGACGGCCGTGGCGGTCGAGGATGTTGCGGATGCCGATGGTGTGCTTGCGGTCGAGACCGACGCCGCCCGACCACGCCTCGGCGATCGGCTCGGAGGAGGCGGAGACGATGTAGACGTCGAAGCCCGCGGCCTTGAGCGTGCGGATCAGGTCCTTCTGCTGGTCGTAGTAGCGGATGTAGCCGGCGATGCTGTGCGTGCCCACGGTCTGCTTGCGGCCGATGGGCGCGGCGAGCTGCTCGGCGCGCGCCTGCTTGGCGTACGAGGTGAGGGTGGCGGGCGTCCGGCCGGCGAAGAGCTGGGGTATCCAGGCGTAGGCGGGCACGGTGCGGCGGTGGTTCCACTCGCCCGCGAAGGCGGCCTCGCCGGCCATGGTCTGCGACTTCTCGCGGATCTCGAAGATCTCGTCGGCGCAGGCGGTGTTCTTCGAGGTGGGCAGCGGGCGGCCGGCGGGCACGGCGGTGCCGCACGCCTTGGTCAGGGCGCGGTCGGCGGCCGGGGTCAGCCAGGCGGAGGTGTCGCGCCAGCTCTTGGGCCGCAGGATCTTGTCGTGGTTCAGGGCCCAGGCGAGCGTGGCGTCGGTGATGTCGTTCTTGACGACGGTGTTGTCCCAGTCGAAGGCGGCGACGGGGCGGGGGCCGCCCTTGCCGGAGCAGGTGCCCCGTTCGTCGATCATCTTCTGGAGCTTGGCGCGGTTGTCACCGAACCACGTGAGCTTCGTGGAGAGCTGGGGGCACTTCGCGGCGGGGCGGGCCGCGTGGGCGGGCGCTGCCTGGGCGGGCACCGAGGAGGCGAGGGCCGCGGCGGCCAGGAGGCCGACGACGATGGCGGGCTTCTTGCGCATGCGTTCTCTTACGTACGTGGGGGCAGGACATGCGACGGGACCGGCACGGCGGCCGGTCCCGTCGTTCGATCATGGACCTTACAGCGGCGTTACATAAGCCCCCGCGATGCCACCGTCCACGAGGAACTCGGCGGCGTTCACGAAGGAGGAGTCGTCGCTGGCGAGGAAGGCGACGGCGGCGGCGATCTCCTCGGGCTCGGCGAACCGGCCCACGGGCACGTGCACCAGCCGGCGCGCGGCGCGCTCCGGGTCCTTGGCGAAGAGCTCCTTCAGCAGCGGGGTGTTCACCGGCCCCGGGCAGAGGGCGTTGACGCGGATGCCCTCGCGGGCGAACTGCACGCCCAGCTCGCGGGACATGGACAGCACGCCGCCCTTGGAGGCGGTGTAGCTGATCTGCGAGGTGGCGGCGCCCATCACGGCGACGAAGGAGGCGGTGTTGATGATGGAGCCCTTGCCCTGCCGCTGCATATAGGGCAGCGCGGCCTTGCAGCAGAGGTAGACGGAGGTGAGGTTGACCTCCTGGACGCGCTTCCAGGCGTCGAGGCCGGTGGTGAGGATGGAGTCGTCGTCGGGCGGGGAGATCCCGGCGTTGTTGAAGGCGATGTCGACCGAGCCGTAGGTGTCGTACGCGGTCTTGAACAGCGCCTCCACCTGCTCCTGGTCGGTGACGTCGACCTGCGCGAAGAGCCCGCCGACCTCCTTGGCGGCGGCCTTGCCCGCGTCCTCGGAGATGTCCGCGCAGACGACGTAGGCGCCCTCGGAGGCGAGCCGCCGGGCGGTGGCGAGACCGATGCCGCTGCCGGCTCCGGTGATCACGGCCGTGCGTCCGACGAGGCGGCGGCAGACGGGGTTCTGGTCGGTCACTTGGTCTCCTCGGTGCTGATGAACACGTTCTTGGTCTCGGTGAACGCCGTGAGGGCGCCGGGGCCGAGCTCACGGCCCAGGCCGGACTGCTTGAAGCCCCCGAAGGGGGTCCAGTAGCGCACGCTGCTGTGGGAGTTGACGGAGAGGTTGCCCGCCGCGACGGCGCGGGAGACGCGGATCGCCCGGCCGACGTCGCGCGTCCAGATCGACCCGGAGAGGCCGTAGTCGGTGGCGTTGGCGATCCGTACGGCGTCGGCCTCGTCCTCGAAGGGGATGACGACGGCGACGGGCCCGAAGATCTCCTCCGCGGCGAGCCGGTCCTCCGGCGCGGACTCCAGCACGGTGGCCGGATACCAGAAGCCCTTGCCCGCGGGGGCCTCGCCGCGGATGGCGGCCGGGGCGTCCTCGCGGACGTAGGCCCGTACACGCTCCCGGTGCACGGCGGAGATCAGCGGGCCCATCCGCGTGGCCGGGTCCGTCGGGTCGCCCACGGTGAAGGCGCGCACCGCGGGCTCCAGCAGCTCCATGAAGCGGTCGTAGACGTTCCGCTGGACGAGGACGCGGCTGCGGGCGCAGCAGTCCTGGCCGGTGTTGTCGAGGAAGGAGCCGGGGGCGGCCGCGGCGGCCCGCTCGATGTCGGCGTCGGCGAAGACGATGTTGGGGCTCTTGCCGCCGAGTTCGAGGGTCACGCGCTTCACACCGGCGGCACACTTGGCCATGATCTGCTTGCCGACGGCGGTGGAGCCGGTGAAGACGACCTTGGCGACGCCGGGGTGCTCGACCAGGGCGTTGCCCGCGACGGGCCCGTCGCCGGGGAGCACCTGGAAGAGGCCCTCGGGCAGGCCCGATTCCAGGGCGAGTCCGGCCAGCCGCAGGGCGGTGAGCGGGGTGGTCTCGGCGGGCTTGAGGAGTACGGCGTTGCCCGCCGCGAGCGCGGGGGCGAGGCCCCAGGCGGCGATGGGCATCGGGAAGTTCCACGGGGCGATCACGGCGACGACGCCGAGCGGCTCGTGGAAGGTGACGTTCAGACCCCCGGCGACGGGGATCTGGCTGCCGTTGAGGCGCTCGACGCCGGAGGCGGCGTAGTCGAGCAGGTCGCGGGCGTTGCCCGCTTCCCAGCGGGCGTTGCCGATGGGGTGCCCGGCCTCGCGGACCTCCAGCTGCGCCAGCTCCTCCAGGTGGGAGTCGACCGCGGCGGCGAAGCGGCGCAGGTGGCGGGCGCGGTCGCCGGGGGCGAGGGCCGCCCAGCCGGCCTGCGCCCGCGCGGCCCGCTGGACGGCGGCGTCGACGTCCCGCGGTGTGGCGGCGGGGACGGTGGCGACGATCTCTTCGGTCGCGGGGTTGATGATCTCGTGCAACGCGATGTCCTTACATGCGCTCGAAGGAACGGAACCGCTCCCAGTCCGTGACGGCCGTGTCGTACGCCGTCTGCTCGACGCGTGCCATGTGGAGGTAGTGCTCGACGACCTCGTCGCCGAAGGCCGCCCGCGCTATGGGGCTCGCCTCCCACAGGTCCGCCGCTTCGCGCAGCGTCGTCGGCACGTGGGCGGCGTCCGCCGCGTAGGCGTTGCCCGTACAGGCGTCGGGCAGTTCCAGCTCCTGCTCGACGCCGTGGAGGCCGGCGGCGACCATGCCCGCGACGGCGAGGTAGGGGTTCACATCGCCGCCGGGCAGACGGTTCTCGAAGCGGTGCGAGGGGCCGTGGCCGACGACGCGCAGGGCGCAGGTGCGGTTGTCCGGTCCCCAGGCGACGGCGGTGGGGGCGAAGGAGCCGGGGCGGAAGCGCTTGTAGGAGTTGATGTTCGGCGCGTAGAGCAGGGTGAAGTCCCGCAGCGCGGCGAGCTGTCCGGCGAGGAAGTGCCGCATCGTCTTCGACATGCCGTACGGGCCGTCGGCATCGGCGAGCACGGGCCGTCCGGCCTCGTCGCGCAGCGAGAGGTGGATGTGGCAGGAATTGCCCTCGCGCTCGTCGTACTTGGCCATGAAGGTGAGCGCCATGCCCTCCTGGGCGGCGATCTCCTTGGCGCCCGTCTTGTAGACGGAGTGCTGGTCGCAGGTGGTGAGCGCCTCGTCGTAGACGAACACGATCTCGTGCTGGCCGAGATTGCACTCGCCCTTGGCGGACTCGACGGTGAGCCCGGCGCCGGCCATCTCGTTGCGGATGCGGCGCAGCAGCGGCTCGACGCGGCCGGTGCCGAGGACGGAGTAGTCGCCGTTGTACTGATTGGCGGGGGTCATCCCGCGGTAGGCGCGGCCCCACGCCTCCTCGTAGGTGTCCTTGAAGACCATGAACTCCAGCTCGGTGCCCGCGTACGCGCTCCAGCCGTGCTCGGCGAGCCGGTCGAGCTGGCCGCGCAGGATCTGCCGCGGGGAGGCGAGGACGGGCGAGCCGTCGTGCCAGGCGAGGTCGGCGGTGACCAGCGCGGTGCCGGGGTGCCAGGGGGCGCGGCGCAGGGTGGCGGTGTCGGCGTGCATGGCGAAGTCGCCGTAGCCGCGCTCCCACGACGACATGGCGTAGCCGGGCACGGTGTTGAGGTCGACGTCCACGGCGAGGAGGTAGTTGCAGCCCTCGGTGCCGTGGTCGAGGACCTGGTCGAGGAAGTACGGGGCGGCGAACCGCTTGCCCTGGAGCCTTCCCTGCATGTCGGTGAAGGCGAGGACGACGGTGTCGATCTCCCCGGCGTCCACGAGCCTGCGCAGCTCCTCGACGGCGAGCGGGGGCGTGCGGTCTGCCACGGTGTTGCCTCCTGTCGGTCCGACCGGGAGGTCTTAAGGTAGGCCCGTAGACCATTGATTGGGAAGGGGGCTCGATGGACGGGAGTTCGGCGGACCGGCTGGCGCCGGTGCTGCGACCGGTCCGCGCGGGCAACGGCTTCGAGGAGGCGCTGGAGCAGATACTCCAGATCGTCCGCCTGGGACTGGTGCCGGAGGGCGAACGCCTGCCCTCCGAGCGCGAACTGGCCGAACGGCTGCGGATCAGCCGGGTCACCCTGCGCGAGGTGCTGAAGGTGCTTCAGGAGCAGGGGCTGGTGGAGAGCCGGCGCGGCCGGTACGGAGGGACGTTCGTCCACGCCCGCACGGCAACCCTGCCCCAGGTGGAGGTCGATGTCGAGGACACGCTGCGCTTCCGCGAGGTGCTGGAGGTGGGCGCGGCGGGCCTGTGCGCGACGCACGGCCTGGACGAGACCCAGTCCACCCGCCTGCGAACGGCCCTGGCCGCCACGCACGACGCCCCGCTGACCGATTACCGCCGCCTGGACACGCTCTTCCACCTGACCCTGACGGAGCTGTCGGGATCCCCCACGCTGGCCGCGCAGTACGCGGCGGTGCGGGCGACGGTGAACGGCCTGCTCGACCGGATTCCCCTGCTGGTCCGCAACCTCGAACATTCGCAGCTTCAGCATGCGGCGCTGGTGGAGGCGGTACTCGCGGGTGAGGCGGATGCGGCTCGTGAGGTGATGCGGGAGCATTGCTGCGGGACGGCGGCGTTGTTGCGGGGGTTCTTGTCGTAGGAGGACGCGGCCCGGTTCGCGCCTGCGGCGGGCTTTTTCCCCAGCCCCGCCCCTTCCCGAAACTGGGGGCAAGCCCCCAGACCCCCAGCAACGCGGCTTCGCCGCGTTGTCCTCAAACGCCGGACGGGCTGAATGTGCTGGCTACGGTCCGCACAATCCAGCCCGTCCGGCGTTTGAGGACGCGCCCGCAGGGCGCTCCCGCCGCAGGCGGCAACGAAACCCGCAGCCGGGGGCCTGGGGCACGCGCCCCAGTTTCGGGAAGGGGCGGGGCTGGGGAAAAAGCCCGCCGCAGGCGCACCGCACCCCCACCCGTAACCCCCCTTTTACGCAAGAGGGTTGCCATCCGCCCCACGCGCCAGCAAAGGTATGGCCCAAAACCTTTACCCCCCAGGGCCAGGAGCGCGGCACATGCCAGACCGCACCGAGACACCCGCCCCACCCACCACCGCCCCCCACAGCACCTACCTGGAAAAGCGCACCCTGCGCAGAGGCACCGCAGGCCCCCTCCTCCTCACAGGACTAGGCGTCGCCTACGTCGTCTCCGGCGACTACTCCGGCTGGAACTTCGGCCTCGCCCACGGCGGCTTCGGCGGACTCGCCGTCGCCGCCGCCCTCATGGGGCTCATGTACACCTGCATGGTCTTCGCCCTGGCCGAGCTCGCCTCCGTCCTCCCCACCGCCGGCGGCGGCTACGGCTTCGCGCGCCGCGCGCTCGGTCCCTGGGGCGGCTTCCTCACGGGCACGGCGATCCTCATCGAATACGTCCTCGCACCGGCCGCGATCTCCGTCTTCATCGGCGACTACGTCGAATCGCTGCGCCTCTTCGGGCTCACCTCCTCCTGGCCCGTCTATCTGGCCTGCTTCGTCGTCTTCATCGGCATCCACCTCTACGGCGTGGGCGAGGCGCTGAAGTTCAGCTTCGTGGTGACGGGGATAGCGGTCGCCGCGCTGCTGATCTTCGCGGTGGGGGCGTTCACGGACTTCGACGCGGGGCGGCTGCACGACATCCCCGTGGACCACGGCGCGTTCGGGGCCTCGTCCTGGCTGCCGTTCGGGGTGCTGGGGATCTGGGCGTCGTTCCCGTTCGGCATGTGGTTCTTCCTCGGCGTCGAGGGTGTGCCGCTGGCGGCCGAGGAGACCAAGGACCCGGCGCGCTCGCTGCCGAAGGCGATGGCCACGTCCATGGGCATCCTGCTGGTCCTGGCCCTCGGCACGTTCCTCGCCGCGACCGGCGCGGGCGGCGCCGACGCCATGAAGGACGCGGGCAATCCGCTGGTCGCGGCCCTCCAGAGCGACGGGCACGCGACCGCGCTCGGCCGGATCGTCAACTACGCCGGGCTCGCGGGCCTGGTGGCCTCGTTCTTCTCCCTCATCTACGCGGGCTCGCGGCAGCTCTTCGCGCTCTCCCGGGCCGGCTACCTCCCCCGCCTCCTCTCCCTCACCAGCCGCCGCAAGGCCCCCTACCTCGGCCTCCTGGTCCCCGGCGCGCTCGGCTTCACGCTGGCGGCGGCGACCGGCGACGGGGCGCGCATGCTCAACGTCGCGGTGTTCGGCGCCACCATCTCCTACGCCCTGATGTCCCTCTCCCACGTCGTCCTGCGCCGCCGCGAGCCGGGGCTGGAGCGGCCGTACCGCACGCCGGGCGGCGTGGTGACCTCGGCGGTGGCCTTCGTGCTCGCCTGCGCGGCCCTGGTGGCGACGTTCCTCGTGGACACGGCGGCCGCGCTGATCGCGCTGGGTGTGTACGCGGTCGCCGCCGCGTACTTCGCCCTCTACAGCAGGCACCGCCTGGTCGCGGGCGCGCCGGAGGAGGAGTTCGCGGCGCTCGCCGCGGCGGAGGCGGAGCTCGCCCGAGATTGACCCCACGTCGAAAGGATCGTGAACACATGGACACGCAGCCGTTGATCGGCATCAGCACCTATCACGCACGCGCCCGTTGGGGTGCCGCCTGGGACACGCAGGCGGCCGTGCTGCCGACCACATACGTCGCATACTTCCAGCACGCCGGCGCCCTGGCCGTCCTGCTGCCGCCCGGCGACCCCGCGACCGCCGCCGCGGCGGTCCGGCGCCTGGACGGCCTGGTCCTCGCGGGCGGCGACGACCTCGACCCCGCGCTGTACGGACAGGAGCCGCACCCCCGCGCGGGCACGCCCGTACCGGAGCGCGACCGCTGGGAACTGGCCCTGCTCAACGCCGCGTTGCGGCAGCGCCTGCCGCTGCTCGGCATCTGCCGGGGCATGCAGCTGATGAACGTCCAGGCCGGGGGCACGCTCGATCAGCACACCCCGGACGTGGTCGGCCACGAGGGCCACAACCCCGTGGTGGGCGTCTTCAGCGACCACCTCGTCAAGCCCGTCCTGTCGAGCAGGCTCGGCAGCCTGATGCCCGATCCGTGCGACGTGGCGACCCACCATCACCAGAGCGTCGACCGGCTGGGCGAGGGCCTGACGCCGACGGCGTACGCGGAGGACGGCACGGTGGAGGCGCTGGAGTACGAGGGCGCGGCGTTCGCCCTGGGCGTCCAGTGGCACCCGGAGGTACGGCCGGACTTGCGGCTGGCGAGGGCGCTGGTGGAGGCGGCCCGCACCTGACGGCGGAGGAACCGTCCGCCGCCCGCGACGGGAGCTCCCCCGGATACCGCAGGGAAACGTTGAGGACGAGCGGCGAAGCCGCCCCGGGTGTCAGGGGCTTGCCCCACACGGCACAGCCGCACATCGGACGCGGGCGGGAAGCTGCGGGGTCGGGAACGAGCCCGGCACAGGCGGGAACGCGCGCCGAAGCTCAGTGAGTTCTTCGAGCGGGATGTGGATGCGGCAAGGCTGATAGGGGGTCACATCCGAGGCGACCGGAGGGCAGCCCACGTCATGGTTCAAACTTGTCCAGGACAAGTAAGGCAGGCCGCGGGCGTAACCCAGCGATTCCCCTGCTGCCAGAATGCGCCAGGCCCATCGAAGAGCAGGCCAGAAGAGCAGGCCATTGGAGGAGCGAACCTCGCATGAGCCACCAGGACGAACCCCGTCATCTCCTCGTGCGCGCCCGAGGAGACCGGTCTCCCCTGTATACATCGGATGCGGAATCCTGCACGAACCCCGACAATTTCACCAGCGGTGTTCCGGTCGACGATCCCGACCTGGGTCTTCCCGAGGGCCTGGCTCACGGCCTGGTCGCCTGGTCCACGGCCCGCCCGCCGGAAGGTTTTGCCTCCCGGCCTCCGCTGCGCAAGCACGTCAAGAAGGGGCTGGAACTCGCCCAGGCGCTGGCTAAGCACCTGGGACCCGGGTGGGTCGTGCGCTACTGGGACGAGCGGCACGGCTCGGCGAAGTTCGTGTGCTGGGGATGTCAACGCCTGCACTGGACCCTCGACGCACACGGCAATCCACCGCATCCCCTTCACGTGACCGTCGAGGGCGAGTACAAGTGGGGTCCGCTCAGAGCCGAGGGGTTCGGCGATTTCGGACCGGACGATCCGGCTGCCGCGCTCGGGCTCTCCGACGACCTGGTCGACGACTTGCACAAGTGGTCGGCGGACTTCGACGCGAACATGGAGCTGTATGTGCGGGAGCGTGACAAGGAAAAGGACGATGCCCGCCGCATGGAGCTGTACCGCCGCGGTGAGGAACTGACCGAACGCATCGCCCGCGAGCTGGCCCCGGGCAGGACCGTGAGGTACAGAGGGCTCGCTTAGTAACTCCTGCTGAACGACCCGTCTTTCGGGCCCTCTCCACTTCCCACCGGAGGAGAGGGCCCATGCCGTCGCTGGGGCCCACGCCGCGCGGACAGACGCCTTGCCTTGCCGGACATTTCAGCGCACCAACGCCCGCACCGCGTGAGCCTCGGTGTAGTGGACGACTCGCCTCTCGTTGACGGCCTTCAGCGCGTCGAGATCATCGCCGAGCAGGGCACGCCGCCCTTCGCCCTCCAGGCGGCGGCACTCCCCGCAGCGACGCTCCGGTGGGATATTGCGCGGCCCGCTCGAATGCGGCAGGGAGATGAGGGGGTTCAGCACGGCTGCCCCCCGTCCCGCAGCAGCTCCCGCTGATCGCGAAGTTCCTGCGCCGCCAGGGCCAGCCCCCGGGCGTGATCGAAGGCGGACCGCAGCCCGCTGCCGGGCCCGAGCGCGTTGACCCGGTGCAGCGCTTCCGCCGCGCTCCGCTCGGCGGGCTCTCGACGCGGGTCGCTCGCGGGCAGGGCTCCGGCGGCGGCCTGTACGGCTACGGCCGTCTCCTTGATGTACGCGCGGAGGATGACGGTGGAGGACGAGACGCTGCCGACGGGCGGGGAGATGTGACTGGGGGCGCCGAGGATCGTGCGGATCACTGACCGGATGAGGTCGTCGCCGTCGGGGTGGTGTGAGTCGGGGCGTCCTACGGGGGTGACGGCGGTGCCGGGGCAAACGGGCATGGCGGGGCGCTCCTCGGGAACGTACGTGTGCGGTGGCGCAGGGCGGGCATCACAACGCTGGAGATTCGAACACAGCGTCAAACACCGGGAGTTGGGCTCTCGGTTCCGGTTCCAAGTATCCGCCGGGCCGCCTATGCTCAGGCCGATTGAGGGCTTGCCTCTGCGGAGATTCAAATGGGGGTTGCACGTATGCCCGCGCCTACGCGGCTCGATCCGTCGCGGTCTCACATCGCGCAGCTCGGAGTGGTGATCCGCTCCCTGCGGGAGGCCAAGGGCTGGTCCCAGGCCGATCTCGGCCAGGCCATCAGGCTTTCCAACACCGCCATCTCAAAGTTCGAGAACGGCCACGTCCTTCCGGTCCGAGAGGTCGCAGAAGCACTGGACCGAGCCCTTGAAGCAGACGGCACCTTGTTTGAAGCATGGGATCAACTCAACGACGACCCCTCGGCCAGATGGGTCGAGAAATACTTCGCCCACGAGTCGAAGGCCATCGAAATCCACCACTTGGCCAATCATCTGCCTGCTCTGCTGCAAAACGATGAGTACACCAGGGCGATCCTCCAGGCAGGCATGGCCTACTACGGCGGAAACCTCGACGAGAAGGTCGCCTACCGGCAGCGCAGGCGCGCCCTTCTCGACCGCTCCGACCCGCCACTGTTCAGAGCGCTCATCGCCGAGTCTGCTCTGGACTGCCCCATCGGAGATGCCAAGCTCATGCGGGGCCAGCTTCTCTACATGCTCGACAGGATGACCCGAACCAACGTTGAACTGAGGCTGAGTCCGTTCACCGCCAGCGTGCTGACCCCCGATTTCGGCCTGACTCAGATCATGATCTTCAGGGGCGGCCGCAGGGTCGTCTATCGGACGGGTCTGACTCAGGGCATCTACATCACCAATGCGGCGGATGCTGCCCAATACTCAGCCTTGTACGACCACATTTGGCATGAAGCCCTGCCTCAGAATGAGTCAATCGCAGTGATTCGCAAAGCAATTGAGGAGAAGTATCCGTGTGCACCAGCCGACCCGACCTGCCCATAGCAGCGTGGCGCAAGAGCAGCTACAGCCTCAACGAAAACGCCTGCGTCGAGGTCGCTGTGTGGCGCAAGAGCACCTACAGCGGTCTCAATGACAGCGACTGCGTCGAAGTCGCCACCCACCAATTCCCCGACATCGTCCCCATACGCGACAGCAAGAACCCAGACGGCCCCGTCATAACCCCGCCCACCGCCGCCTGGTCCACCTTCATCACCGCCATCGCGAGCGCTACCGACCTCCAGAGCGTGGTGTAGGCAGGGCTGACGGCCCATGATCCCTGCGGTACGCCGAGCGCATGGGCGCGGCCGCCGTTGATCACCGTAGGTCTCCGCCTGGCTCGTCCATACCGGAGCGCACTCGGGCATGGAGCGCCGGGGCCGTGCTCTCGCGTCACGGCAACGCGCGTGTGAGCCAGACCACTTCACCGTTGTCCTCCATGGAAACGCGATCCCGCTCGAACCCGAGCTTCTCAAGGACACGGAGCGACGGTGTGTTCCACGCACCGACGGTCGACCAGAGCCGTTTCCGCCCTGTCGCGACAGCGGCATCAAGCACCGCGCCGGCCGCCTCGGTGGCGTAGCCATGCCCATGCGCGCGCTGGAACAGCTCATAGGCGATTTCAGGTTCCTCCAGGGTGGAACGGCCGATGATCAGCCCGCAGTAGCCGATGAAGTCGCCTTCGTCACGGCGCTGGATGGGCAACAGGGCGATCCCCGTGGCCGACGTCGCGGTGAGCAGCTCCGCGATGGACGTCCGGATGTGCTCAACCGTGGGGGTTCCCTTGCCGCGTTCGGCGAGGAGGGCGCAGAACTCGGCGGCGTCCGACTCGGCCCACGGCCGCAGTATCAGTCGCTCGGTCTCCAGGTGGAACGGCATCGTCTCGTACGTAGTCATGCCCCCACTTTGCCCCACGGATCACCGCGAACTACGGCTGGAGCGCTCACACGCCACTCGCCCGCGCTGGCGCACCCCTCCCCCTCGTCCGCCAGGTGAGCGAGATCCACCTGTGCGGGCGGGACGACCCCGCGCTGGTCGTCATGCGGTCACGGCACGGCTGCCGTGACGGGGCAGGGTCGGGGATGCGCACCCACCTCCCCTGTCGAGACAGAGCGGTACACGCCGTCACTGCCGCTCGACTTCGCCCTGGGCAAGTTCTTCGAGATCAGGGTTGAGGAGTTGTTTCATGCCAGTGAGGGCCCAGCAGACGACCGGTAGCGCGGCCAGGCGATCCGTCCCCGGCGTCTTCCTCGCCGTCGGAGCCGCGGGCCTCGTGGCCGCGACCGTCGGCGGTCATCTCGCTCTCGGCCTGGTGACGTTCGCGATCCTGGCGGCCCGGCCGCCTGCCCACCGGCCCGTCGCGCTGTCTTGCCCGGCCGCAGCCCCGGCCACGCCTGCGCCACCGGAGCCGACGAGCTTCTCCGGGCGCAAGTGGGCCCTCCCCGCGAAGCGTTCCCGGTGCCCGCACGCTCAGTGGCCCCACCTGTTGCTCTTCACCGGCCGACGGAACACGCCCCTGATGCGCCACCACAGCTTGCGGGCGTACGGGGTCTCGGTGGAGTAGCTGGTGCTGAACCTGATGTTGTCCGCAGTGCGCCCCAGGGGCGTTCCTGCGGGCGAATACCGCGCGGGAGGTTGCTCGGCCATGCGTCTCTCCTACGGATGCGGAGCCCGGGTGGAACCAGCGTGTTGGTCACTGTCGCGCCAGCGCTGCCCGCGCTCAACCCCGAAGGCTCTCTCACGGCTTCCTGACGGCTAAGCAGCCAGGAACCGGCGCCTCCGGCGTAGGCCCGGCGGCACCCTTGCCTCCAGAGACCGCGTGTCCCAGCGGGAACCGCTGCGGCCCTGGCCCCGCTCGACCCGGAGCAGGACGACGCATCCACGTAACGGCGGCATGTCGCCGAGGCTCGCGCGGGCGGGGCTGGACCGCACTGGGTCCCGACCACAGCCGCCCGGGGGCGCTGCGGTCGGGTCTCGGTCGGACGCGGTGGTCAGGCCGCTGTCTGCCGCCAAGTGCCCAGGACTGCCTGGACGGCCCTGGAGACCTGCCCCTGCTGTTCGGAGTCGGCCCACAGATGGGCGTCGTGCTCACTGAGCCGCACCGCATGCCCGGCGACAGTGACGGTGAAGTTGAACTGCCGGGTGCGGCGGCCCGAGCCGGACCGGTAGTCGAAGTGCCCCAGGTAGTTGCCGACCTCGGTCACGGTCAGGCCGGTCTCCTCGGCCACCTCGCGCCTCAGGGCCTCTACGAGCGTCTCGCCGTCCTCGACCCCACCGGAGGGAAGCTCCCACAGTCCTCCGAGGTAGTCGTCAGCTGGCCGGTGCAACAGCAGCACGTGACCGTCCGGGCCGGCGATGACGGCGCCGATGACCATCTTCTCGATGCTGTCGTGTGCGGCGGTGCGGGCGAGGTCGTCGAGAAGGTAAGGGGTGACGGTCGAGAGGATCACAGCAAGTCCTTCGCGTGGATGGCGACCTTGGCGATGGCGGTGGTGTAGGCGTCGGCCAGGTGGACGTCGTCCTCGTGGTGCCACACCGGCAGCTTCAGCGTCGTGGCGTGTATGTGGTCCGCCGCCGGGAAGCTGCCGACGGGCAGGCTCTGCCTGTCAGCGTAGCCAGGCAGCAGGTCCCCGGGGACCTGGAACAGCGGATGGGTGTGCAGCGGGCAGGTCGAGCCCGGCTGGTCGGCTTCCACGGCGCGCTCGGCGCGGAGGGCATCGAGGAAGCGTACAAGCGGCAGCCCGCCCAGTTCAGCCGACTCGTATCGCAGCGGCAGCGCGTACCACGACGGCCGCGCCGCGGCCGACACCTCGGGGACGCGGATGCCGGGCACACCGTCCAGCACCGCGCTCATCCGCGCCGCGACCTCCCGCCGCCCAGCCAGGCGGTCCTCCAGACGAGTGAGCTGAGTGCGGGTGAGCGCGGCGGCCAAGGGGTGGATGCGCAGCTTCAGTCCCATGCCCGTGACCGCGTAGCGCGCGAGCGGGTGGGCCGCGGGGATCTCGCGGCGGCACCGCTTGTTGTACTGGCCGTGCAGCAACACCCGGTAGTACAGCTCGGTGTCGTCGGTAGCGACGAAGCCGCCCTCGCCGGCGGACAACGGCTTGGGCCCGTTGAGGCTGAACGCCGAGGCGGTGCCGAAGGTGCCGACCATCTGACGGTTCCAGGTGGCGCCGTGGGCATGGGAGCCGTCTTCCAGCAGCATCAGCCCATGCTCATGGGCGAAGGACACAAGCGCGTCCATGTCCTCCGGCTGCCCCCAAAGGTGCACTGCCACCACTGCCTTCGTGCGGCTGGTCAGCCGCCGGGCGGCATCCTCCAAGTCCAGCTGGCCGCGGTCGTCGACATCGGCGAGCACGGGATGGGCACCAAGATGGAAGAGCGGGGTGGCGGTGGCGTGGAAGGTGAGCGCTGGGACGATGACCTCGTCGCCGGGCCCGATGCCTGCTGCGGCGTACATCGAATGCAGCGCAGCCGTTCCTGTGCAGGTGGTCACGACGTGCCGGACGCCGAGGTACGAAGCGAGCGCGTCTTCCAGGTCGGCGATGACACCGGAGCGGTCGGGGATCGACACGGCTGTCTCCAACTGGCGGGCCACAGCCTGACGGTCGGCCTCTGTGATCGGCGGCCACACGAAGTGCGGACCCGGGACGGGCACGGCCGGTGCGCCGCCGAGGAGGGCGAGCAGGGAGTCGCTCATGCCAGGAACTCCTTCGGGTTCGCAGGGCGGTTGGTGGCGTCGGAGACGTAGGCGGCGGCCAGGAGCGTGACGTGCGGCAGGTGCTCGGCCGGGCCCGACGGGTTGAGGGCGGTGCCGTCGAGCACGCGGCAGAAGCGGTCGATCAGCCCTGCGGGCGGGCACGGCCAGGCCGGCTCGCGCACCAGCGACTCGACGACTTGTCCGGTCGGATCCAGGAGGCGCACCATGCCGCGCTCGACGACGAGCGTGCCGTGGGGGCCGGTGATGGCCAGGCGTTCGGACTTCGGCCCGGCGGAGCGGGAGACCAGCAGCGAGCCGTACAGCCCGGAGTCGTAGGCGAGATGCACGAGCGCGGTGTCCTCCGCGTCGTACTCGGCCCCTGGCGCGGCGGCGGCAGAGGTATCGGCCAGTACGCGGTCGGGAAGACCCAAGTACCAGATCAACAGGTCGATGAGGTGGTAGCCCATGTCGGCCAGGCACCCGCCGCCTGCGAGCTGCGCGCGGCCGCGCCACCCGGCCGTCGGGTCGGGGCAATGGAAGGTGTACCGGCCTTCCACCAGGTAGGGGGCGCCGATCTGTTCCAGCAGGCCGAGCGCGGCCGGGTAGACGGGGTGAAAGCGGCGCTGGACGGTGACCATCAGCTCGATCCCCGACTTCACGCACAGCGCGGCCAGTTCGTCGGCCTCGTGCGGGTCGATGGCGAACGGCTTCTCCTTCATCACGTGCACCCCCGCCTCCGCGCACGAGGCGATGATCTGCCGCCCCGCGTGGTGCGGCACCGCTACGATGACGAAGTCCGGTCGCACTTCCTTGAGCAGCCGTTCGACTTCGGTGAAGCCCGGAATCCGATGCGCCTCCGATACAGCTGCGACCCGGTCGGCGTCCACGTCGCAGACACCGGCGAGCTCGGCGAGCCGACACTGGGCCAGGCCGGGCAAGTGGTCGCTGGTGGCCTGACCACCCAGACCAACCATGGCGACCCTCTTGCGTACGTTCATCTCACGTCCCCCTTCAGATGCGCCGAGCGCCCCGCTGTCCGAGCCGCTCTCGCTCCGAGAACACCGCGACCGCATCGGCAGCGGCAGCGGCGTTGTCACGGCCCGCAAGGCCGTTTGCATCCGGTGCAAAGTCCCTGTCCCGGCCGGGCGGGCACCGTTACGGTGTGGGGCGGCGCGCCTCTCGGCCACGAGCGGGGACGGTATGGATGCGGTCAGAGCACGGGCGGTGTCCGCGGCGAACATGGTCCCCGGCGAGCTGGTCCGCCGCACCCGCATGGAGCAGCGCCTGACCCTCGCCCAGCTCGGGAAGCTGACCGGGTACTCGGCGGCCCAGGTCTCCCGCTACGAGCGAGGTGTCTCCCCTCTGACGGACGTCACCGTGCTGCGGCGCTTCGCCGACGCGCTCGGCATCCCTCCCCAGGCAGTCGGCCTGACTCCTGCGCCAGACGTTCGACATGGGCACGCGATCGGCCCAACCACCGGCTACCCCCGCCTCCCCGGCCCTAGGCTGACGGGAACGGCTCATAAGGACGGTGAGGATCCCGTGCGGCGCAGGCGGTTGCTGGCGAACCTCGCGGTCACGGCCGCCGCGGCAGCCGGCGCCCCCGTCCTGCCGGGCCGCAGGACGACGGTGGACGAAGCCGCACTCGGCGACGTGCTCATCGGCCGCGTCCGCGACGCGATGCTCGGCCTGCACAGCGACGTCAGCGTCCCCTCGGCCGCAGCCCTGAACGGCGACCTCGCGCGCGCCTTCGCCGACTTCCACACGTGCCGCTACGGCAGCCTCGCCGTACGCCTGCCCCGCCTCATCCAGGCCGGCCACGCACGCGGCGACGACTTGGGGCTGCTGGCCCAGAGCTATCTGCTGGCCACCCGCATGCTGATCAAGCTCGACGAGCAACAGCTCGGCTGGATGGCCGCCGACCGCGCACGCCAGAGCGCCGAGGCTGCTGACGAACCGCTCCTGATCGCCGAGTCCGCCCGCCAACTCGCCGTCCTGGCCCGTAAAGCCGGCTGGCACGAACAAGCGATGTCCATCGCTCTGACGGCCGCCGACCACCCCGGTCTCCGTAACGGCGGTCCGTCCCTCGCGGCCGAGCGCGGCCTGCTGATCCAGTCCGCCGCCTACACCGCCGCCCGCGCCGGTGACACCGCCGGGATGCGGGAGCTGACCGACGAGGCCGCCGCCATCGCCGGGGAACTCGGCACCGCCGTGCTGCTGCGCGACCACGGCGGCGGCTTCAGCCCCACCACCGTCCAGCTCCACCGGATCTCCGCCGAGAACTCAGCCGGCGACCCCTCCACCGCACTCGCCGCAGCCCGGCACGTGGCACCGCAGAACCTGCCCAGCATCGAACGCCGCGCCCGCTACTACACCGACATCGCGGCGGCGTTCGGCCGGTGGGACCGCCGGGACGAGTGCATCCGCGCGCTGCTGGCCGCCGAACACCACGCACCCGAGGAGACCCATGCCCGGCCTGCGGTGAAGTCCCTCGTCTCCGGACTGCTGCTCTCCGGGCGGACCACCACCGAACTCCGCGGCCTCGCCGCGCGCGTCGGCGTCCTCACCTGAGCGCGACCTCATCGCGACTTCGAAGTCCTGAGGACGAGAACCGACCCGTGGACGGCCAGGGCTCACCCCCCGCAGACAGCCGCCAGCTCCGCCGCCTCCTCCACGATCGAGCGGGCCAGCAGGTCCAGGTCCGGCACGGCGACCGCGTCGGCGAGCAGGCCGTAGAAGACGTGGTTCTCGTACGGGGTGACACCCACGGCGAGGGACTGCCCGGGTGCGAGCGGGGCGAGCGGATATGCCTCGCGGACTCGGCTGTCGGCCAGGGTGAGGCCACGCGCACCGCGCATCGGGACGCTGGAGACGAGCAGGTCGTAGAACAGACGGCCCGAGCGGGCGATCACGCGGCCGCCGAAGCGGTGGCCGAGGGGCGGGATGAAGTCGGCGAGCAGTGCGACGGCGCCCGCGCCGCCGGCGGGCCCGGCCTGCTTGTTGCGTTCCATGGCCTCGCGTACCGCGCGCACGCGGGCAAAGGGGTCGGGCTCGTCGACGGGGAGCCGGGTCAGATACCCGGAGAGCCGGTTGCCCGAGGCGGTCGGGTCGCTCGGGTCGCGCAGCGACACGGGGACGAGGGCGCGGGGGCGTACGCCGGTGCTGCCGTCGCCGCGCTTGTCGAGCCAGCGCCGCATGCCGCCCGCGACCACGGCGAGGAGGACGTCGTTGGTGGTACCGCCGGTGGTCTCGCGGACGCGCTTCACATCGCGCAGGTCGACGATGGCACCTTCGGCGCGCCGGGCGCCGGTGGCGCGGGAGGCGAGGGCGGGCGAGGAGTTCACATCCAGGGCGGCGCCGACCATGGCGGAGGCGATGGAAAGGCCACGTCCGGCGTCGGTGACGGCGCCGCGCACCAGACCGGGCAGCTCGCGCAGTCCGGGCAGGCGCAGTCCGGAGCCGCTCTTCGGCGGCCGGGCGGCATGGGCGGGAACGGGTGCCCCGTCGAAGAGGGACATGACGTACGAGGCCGCGCGTATGCCGTCCGCGTGGGCGTGGTGGAAGGTGAACAGGACGGCGAAGGACGTACCGTCCGCGCCGGGCAGCACATGCGCGGCCCACGGCGGCCGCTCCCGGTCCAGGGGCTGCTGCATCAGGATCCCGGCGGCCGTGAGGAAGTCCCGTACGGGAGCGGTGAGATGTACGTGGTTCAACGGGTCGAAGCCGGGGTCCACATCACGGGCGGCTCCGCCGACGGGGAACAAGACCGAGCGTATGCGGGTGTTCAGGCCCGGCGTACGGGACGCCCGGGCGGCGATCAGCCCGGCGGCCCGCTGGGCGGCGTCCGGGCTGTCGGCGTCGAAGACGAAGAGCCCGCCCATGTGCAGGGGGTGGCCGGCGGACTCGATGTTCCAGAAGGAGAGGTCGAGCGGGGAGAGCGGTTCGGGTGTCACGCCAGAGGTCACGGGGGTCTCCGAGTTCACAGGGGCATGGGCACGCTCGCGCGTCGAGCCGGTCCGGGGGCGACGCCGCTGGACGCAAACGACCAGAAGTCAAACGCCGTCTGTCGACTACGGTAAAGTGCGCACATGCCACGCTGTGTTAACGACATGTGAAGACGGGTGGGTCTTCGGCCACTCCGGTGGACGGCCCGCAGCTCGCTCCCCACCGAGCGACGAGGCCGCCCCCAGCACCCCGGTATCCGAGTGGCGCCGGCGACACGGGATTCAGACACTCCGCAATCGGTCCGAAAATCCGGGCCCTCCCCGCGCGGCGTTCCCGCAGAGAAGGCCCAGTCGTGCCCGGTGCTCGCATGCTCAGTGGTACTACCTGCCGTTCTTCACCGGTCGGCGGAGCACGTCCCTGATGCGCCACCACAGCTTGTGGGCATGCGGGGTCTCAGTGGAGTAGCTGGTGCTGAACCTGATGCTGTCCGCGGTACGCCCCAGGGGCGTGCCCTCGGACGAGTACCGCGTGGGAGGTTGTTCGACCATGCGTCTCTCCTACGGGTTCGGAGCCCTGGTCCCGCATCCCTCGCGCAGATCGTTGTTGGAACGGGTCTTCGGGCCCCAGCCGATACCGCTGGCGTAGCCCTGCATCACAGGGTAGTAGGTGTAAGTGCCGCCACCGTCGTGACAATCCGTCGACCACCCGAAGTCGATGAACTGGTTCGACGTCAGACCTGTGCCGTGCCAGTTGTTGTATCCACGCGGCCCGCTCCACGAGCTGCGCCACATCTGCGTCTGCAGTTTCTGCGCGCCGAACGACCCGCTGCACGTCTGCGAGGTCTCCCACTGGAAGTACGAACTGGCTCCGGCGCCATGGAAGGAGACATCGGATATGTACAACGAGCAGCTCGCCGCCGCCGGAGCCGCGGGACCGGAGGGCTTGGTCTCGCCGGCCTTGTAGGTGAAGGAATACCGCTCCCCCTTCGTCGTCTTGCCCCACTCCCCGATGGTGGTCCCCGTCACCACACGGTGTCCGTCCACCATCACATGCCCGGCTGAAGAGGTCGAGTTGTCCGAGGCGGCCGGTGCCACCGCCGAGGCAGAGGTGCCGAGACCCAGAACAGTGGCCACCGCCAGGCCAACAGCTGCCACGGACAGGGGTCTTGCTGTGCGCATAGGTGTTCCCTTCCGTCACCATGCCGGTCGGTCGATCCAGCACGCGGGAACGTTAGTTCGATATCACTGCGAGGGGGACACTCACCACAGGCTTGGCCGAATCACGGTCACTCCACCTGCGTCGAACAGCGCACGATGGCGCAAAGCCCCCTTCAACCGATGACGCAAGCGCCGGAAGGGACCGGTCTCGCCGTCGACCCGGTCCATGCATGGGCGAGTGAGATCATGCGGGAGAGTCACCCGTACAGAAGAAAGAACCCCCGGCCCACCCCGCCGCTCTCCCCCAAGAGCGGCGGGCCGTCATCGAGGCGGGCAGGTCAGCGCAGCGTCGCGCGTACCTGCCGCGCCGCCGCGACCACGTTCTCCAGCGCCGGGCCCGATTCCTCCGGGGCGCGGGTCTTCAGGCCGCAGTCGGGGTTGACCCACAGCCGCTCCGCGGGGACCGCGCGCAGCGCGTGCCGCAGGAGTTCGGCGATCTCCTCGACCGGGGGGACGCGCGGTGAGTGGATGTCGTAGACACCGGGGCCCGCCTCGCGCGGATAGCCCGCGGCCGCCAGCTCGTCGGCGACGGCCATCCGTGAGCGCGCCGCTTCGAGGCTGATGACGTCCGCGTCCAGGGCCTCGATCCCGGCGAGGATCTCGCCGAACTCGGCGTAGCACATATGCGTGTGGATCTGGGTGTCGGCGCGGACGCCGCTGGTCGCGAGGCGGAACGCCTCGGTGGCCCAGTCCAGATAGCCGGGCCGGGCGGCGGCCCGCAGCGGCAGGAGTTCGCGCAGGGCCGGCTCGTCGACCTGGATCACGGCGGTGCCCGCGGCCTCCAGGTCGGCGACCTCGTCGCGGAGGGCGAGGGCCACCTGGCGGGCGGTCTCGGCGAGCGGCTGGTCGTCGCGGACGAAGGACCAGGACAGCATGGTGACAGGGCCGGTGAGCATGCCCTTCACGGGGCGCTGGGTCAACGACTGGGCGTAGCGGGTCCATTCGACGGTCATCGGGGCGGGCCGCGAGACGTCACCGGCGAGGATCGGCGGCCGGACGTAGCGCGTGCCGTAGGACTGCACCCAGCCGTGCCGGGTGGCGAGGTAGCCGTTCAGCCGCTCGGCGAAGTGCTGGACCATGTCGTTGCGTTCGGGCTCGCCGTGCACCAGCACATCGAGGCCGGCCTTCTCCTGGAAGGCGATCACCTCGCGGATCTCGGCGGCGATCCGCTCCCGGTACTCATCGGCCGTGATCTTCCCGGCACGCAGATCGGCCCGCGCGCGGCGCAGTTCGGCGGTCTGCGGGAAGGAGCCGATGGTGGTCGTGGGCAGCGGCGGGAGGTCCAGCCGGGCGCGCTGGGCGGCGGCCCGTTCCGGGTACGGCTGCGGGCGGCGGGTGTCCTCGGCGGTGACGGCCGCGCAGCGGTCCCGTACGGCCGCGTCGCGGGTCAGCGCGGAGCCCGCGCGGGAGGCGAGGGCGGCGCGGTTGGCGGCGAGCTGGGGCGCCACCGCCTCGCGGCCCTCGCTCAGGGCCCTTGCGAGGATGGCGACTTCGGCCGTCTTCTGGCGGGCGAAGGAGAGCCAGCGGGCGATCTGCGGGTCGAGGTCGCGTTCGGCGGCGGCGTCGAGCGGCACGTGCAGCAGGGAGCAGGACGGCGCGACATCGAGCCGGTCCACCAGGCCGAGCAGGGTGGCGAGGGTGGAGAGGGCCCGCTCCAGGTCGGCGGCCCAGATGTTGCGGCCGTCGACGACGCCCGCGATGAGCCGCTTGCCGGGGAGCCCGCCGAGCGCGGCCAGCTCTTCGAGATTGGCGGCCGCGGGACCGGTGAAGTCCATCGCGAGCCCCTCGACCGGGGCCTGGGCGAGCACCGGCAGGGCGTCGCCGAGCCGGTCGAAGTAGGACGCGACGAGCAGTTGGGGGCGGTCCGTGAGCGCGCCGAGCTCGCGGTAGGCGCGGGCGGTGGCGTTCAGCACGGACCGGGGCCGGTCCTGCACGAGCGCGGGCTCGTCCAGCTGCACCCACTCCGCTCCGGCCGCCCGCAGGTCGGCGAGCAGCGAGGCGTAGACGGGCAGCAGCCGGTCCAGGAGTGTCAGCGGCTCGAAGTCCGCGCCGGCGTCGGGCGCGGGCTTGGCCAGCAGCAAGAAGCTGAGGGGACCCAGCAGCACGGGCCGGGCGGTGAGGCCCGCGTCGCATGCCTCACGGAATTCGCCGACCTGCTTACGGGAATCGGGCGTGAATTCCGAATCGGGGCCCAATTCCGGTACGAGATAGTGGTAGTTGGTGTCGAACCACTTCGTCATCTCCAGCGGTGGCGTGTCCGCCGTGCCGCGGGCCATGGCGAAATAGACGTCGAGCTCGGTTGTGGCCGCCGCCCGGTGCCGCTCGGGCACGGCGCCGACCGCCCAGGCGGTGTCCAGCACATGGTCGTAGAACGAGAAGTCACCGGTGGGCACCTCGGTGATGCCCGCCTCGCGCAGCTCCTCGCGGGCCGCGGCACGCAATGCGGCGGCGGTTTCCAGGAGTTGCTCCGCCCCCAGGCGGCCGGCCCAATAGCTCTCGGTGGCCTTCTTCAGCTCACGGCCCGGGCCTTGCCGCGGATAGCCGTGCAGCGTGGGATTCACACGTGCGACATGCGTCTGCTTCACGGAACTCTCCTCCGGAGTTCGTGCGGTCCGTACCCCGTGCGGGCATACGGGCAGTGGCAGGTCTTCGGACTCGCGGGCGCGCCCCGGTCCCTCGTCGAGGGGCCGGTCACCTACCGGCGGTCGCTTCCCGGACGGCGTCCAGTGCGTATGACCGCTTTCGTTCCCACTCACCGCTGCGGGGCAGTTCCGGATTCGCACCGGATTCCCTCTTGCGACGCTCCCGACTGGCGGACGGGGCGAACCAGCTGCACCGGCCAGCATAGTCACAGGAGTTGCCGCCCGGGCGTACTCTGTGATCATGGCCATTCGTACTGCCGTACGGCGCGTGGTGTCCCTCGTCCCCTCGCTCACCGAGGCCGTGGCCGTCAGCGCGCCCGGGCTGCTCGTCGGTGCCACCGACTGGTGCGAGCACCCCGCCGGGCTCGGCGTCACGCGGATCGGCGGCACGAAGAACCCCGACGTGGCCCGTATCGCCGCCCTCGCGCCCGACCTCGTCCTCGCCAACGAGGAGGAGAACCGCGCCCCCGACCTCGCCGCTCTGCGCGCGGCGGGCCTGCGGGTGCTGGTCACCGAAGTGCGCACGCTGGAGCAGGCGTTCGCGGAGCTGGAGCGGGTGCTGGTGGCGGGGTGCGGGCTGGAGCGGCCGGCGTGGCTGGCGGAGGCCGAGGAGGCGTGGCGGGACGTACGGGCCACGGGCCGCGCCGTGCGGGCGGTGGTGCCGGTGTGGCGGCGGCCGTGGATGGTCCTGGGCCGGGACACCTTCGCCGGGGACGTCCTCGCCCGGCTCGGGGTGGCGCACGCGTACGCCGGGCACGCGGAGCGCTATCCCCGCGTGCCCCTGGAGGAGTTGACCTCGTGCGGCGCCGAGCTGGTCGTGCTGCCGGACGAGCCGTACCGCTTCAGTGCCGACGACGGCCCGGAGGCGTTCCCCGGGCTGCCGTACGCGCTGGTCAGCGGCCGTCACCTCACGTGGTACGGCCCCTCGCTCACCGAAGCACCGCGGGTGCTGGCCGCGGCGCTGCGAGCAGCCGGCCGTTGACCAGCCCGTGCAGGGTGCGGGCCGCGGCGACCGCCCAGGCGGCGACGAGCAGGGCGTAGAGCCCGACGGCCAGCCAGGTGAAGGCGTGCAGGTGGGTGTGGCGGGCGAGCGCCGCGGCGCCGGTGACGCAGGTGCCGATGGGAAAGGTGAAGCCCCACCACGTCATCCCGAAGCCCATCCCGCGCCGGAAGGCACCCACGACCATGGCTGTGGCCAGCGCCAGCCACAGCAGCGCGAAGCCCATCACCGGGACGCCGTAGAGCACGCCGAACGCGGACATCGCGTGCGCGTACGGGGCCGCGACGGCTCCCGGTGCCGCGTCGGCGAGGTTGTTCACGGCCGTCGTGGACTGGCCCAGCGGGCCCAGCACCAGGAAGAGGGTCGGGGTCATCGCGAGGGGCAGCGGGCCGTGGTGCACCAGCCGCGAGAGGAGCATCGGCAGGATGGCGAGCGTCATCAGCAGGCTCATGCCGAACAGCGCGTAGCAGCCCAGCAGCATCGCCGCCCGCCACTGCCCGGCCGGCAGGTGCGCGACCAGCGCCGGGCCGTTCGCGGCGGAGACCATGGGGGCGACCACCGGCAGCAGCCAGACGGGCGAGGCGGCGCCGGGCTCGACCCGGTGCCGGGTCACCATCAGATACGGGATGCCCGCCGCGGCGACCAGCCCGAGCACGGTGCCGCCCACCCACAGGACGGAGTCGACGGCCACGGCCGCGGACGTGCCGATGACGCCCGAGCCGACGGAGAGGGTGGTGCCGCCGACGGCGAGCAGGGCCATGGCCAGGCAGCCGTAGAACGGCGCGACGCCCGGGTCGGCGAGGTGCCGCCGGGCCTGGTCACCGTGGCGCGCCCAGTGCGCGGCGCGGGCGGCGAGCAGGGTGAGGAGGGCGAGGGCGGCCAGCGCCCAGACGGCCTCGTACGCCACCCGCAGCCCCGGCGAGTGGGCCGGGAGCGCGGCTCCGGCGCCCGCGACGATGGCGGTGCCCATCACGGCGGCGTACCAGTTCGGGCCGAGGTGGCGGACACCCGGCCGCGGTTCGTGACGCGTGAGAGGGGTGGGGCTGGGGTGGACGAGCGTGGTCATGCCTCCACGATTGCCCATGGCACTCCGTGCAACCAGAGGCCATCGGTCTATGAGGGCATAAGCTGGGTTTATGAGCGATCCGAGCAGCCCTCTCGCCCACCGGGTGCCCGATCTCGGGGCGCTGGAGCTCCTGCTCGCCGTGGCCCGGCTGGGCAGCCTGGGGCGGGCGGCGAAGGAGCTGGGCATCACCCAGCCGGCCGCCAGCAGCCGGATCCGCGGCATGGAGCGACAGCTCGGCGTGGCCCTGGTCGAACGCTCGCCGCGCGGCTCGCGGCTCACCGACGCGGGGGCGCTCGTCACCGACTGGGCCGGGCGGGTCGTCGAGGCCGCCGAGGCGTTCGACGCGGGGACGCGGGCGCTGCGCGGGCGCCGGGACTCGCGGCTGCGGGTCGCCGCGAGCATGACCATCGCCGAATACCTGTTGCCGGGCTGGCTGATCGCCCTGCACCGGCAGTTGCCCGGCACCGCCGTCTCGCTGCTCGCCGGGAACTCCGCCGCCGTCGCCGACCGGCTGCGCGCCGGTGAGGCCGACCTCGGCTTCGTCGAGGGCCTGGACGTGCCGGCCGGCCTCGACGGCGCGGTCGTCGGCCACGACCGGCTCGTCGTCGTGGTGGCCCCCTCCCACGCGTGGGCCCGCCGCCGCGCTCCGCTGCCCCCTTCGGAATTGGCGGCCACCCCCTTGATCCTGCGCGAACGCGGCTCGGGGACGCGGCAGGTGCTCGACGCCGCGCTCGCTTCTCACGGCGGTCTCGCCGTCCCGCTGCTCGAACTGTCGTCGACGACGGCCGTGAAGTCCGCCGTCGTGAGTGGCGCGGGGCCTTCTGTGCTGAGCGAGCTCGCGGTGGGTGAGGAGCTCGCTTCCCGGCGGCTCGTGGAGGTGCCGGTGGGGATTCGCCTGCGGCGTGATCTGCGGGCGGTGTGGCGGGTGGGGCATGTGCCGGTGGGGCCGGGGCGGGAGCTTTTGTCTTTGACGCGGGGGTGAAGGGGGCTCGCGTTTCCCGGAACCGGGGCTGCGCCCCAGACCCCCAGCAACACGCTTCGCGCGTTGCCCTCAAATTCCCCCAGCTACCGCTGGGAGGTGCCCCCAACGGGCTGGATGTGCGGACCGTGGCCAGAACATCCAGCACGTTGGGGCACCCCCGGACTCCGTCCGGGGGAGGTAGCTGGGGGAATTTGAGGACGCGCCCGCAGGGCGCTGGGGGTCCGGGGCTCCCCACGCGGCGGAGCCGCACATCAGACGCGGCCGGGAAGGGGCGGGGCAGGGGAAAAGCCCGCCGCAGGCGCGAGCCGGCCCGACCCCCAGCCCGCTACTTCGCCGGCACAGGCGCCAGCTTGTCCTCCATGCCCGGATGCGCCTCCAGCCAGCGGCGGGCCGAGTCCTTCTCGTGGCCCTTGCCGCCGTCCTTGACCGCGACCTCCAGCGACGCCAGTTCCTCGTCCGACATCTTGAAGTTCTTCAGCCACTCCGCGGCCTGCGGGAAGTCCTTGCCGAAGTCCTTCTTCGCGACGGTGTGGATCTGCTCGCCCTTGCCCCAGGCACCCTGCGGGTCCTTGAGCTTCTTGAGGTCGTACTTCCCGTAGGCCCAGTGCGGGGTCCACAGGGTCGTGACGATCGGCTCCTTCTTCTTGATCGCGCGGTCGAGCTCGGCGAGCATCGTGGCGGTCGAGGAGGAGACGACCTTGTACTCACCGTCGAGGCCGTACGCCTTGAGCACCTTGTCGTTGAGGGTGCCCATCATGCCGGCGCTGGACTCGATGCCGATGATCTTCCCGCCGAACTGCGCGCCCTTGCCCTTGAGGTCGGCGAGCGAGTCGATGCCCTTGACGTAGGACGGCACGGAGAGCTCCAGCGACGTCGGCCCGTACCAGGAGCCGAGGTCGGTGAGCTGGTTCGCGTAGCGGTCCCAGTACTGCTTGTGCGTCGTGGGCAGCCAGGAGTCGAACTGCACGTCCATCTGGCCCTGGGCGAGCGCGGTGTAGAGCGGGCCGGGGTCGAGCTGCTTGATGTCCGGCTTGAAGCCCCGGTCCTCCAGGATGTTCTGCCAGAGGTAGGTGGTGGCCACGGCCTCGTCCCAGGGGAAGTAGCCGAGCTTGATCTGCTTGCCGTCGCCGACGTTCTTGCCGGCGGCCACGTGCTGCTTGCCGTCGCCGCTCCCGGCGAGGTTCATGCCGCCCGCGACGAGCGCGAGGACGACGACGCCGACGGTGGCCACGGCCGTGCCGGGACGGTAGCTCAGGAACGAGGCGCCCCGCGCCGTCGCCGCCGCCTTGGCCAGGGCCCGGCGGCCGAGCGGGGAGACCCGCTGGTTGAGCGCGCCGGTCATGCGGTCCAGGTAGATGGCGAGGATGACGACCGCGAGGCCGCTCTCCACACCGCCGCCGATGTCGACCTGGGTGACCGCCGCGTAGACGGCCTCGCCGAGGCCGCCCGCGCCCGCCATGCCGGAGATGACGACCATGGACAGCGCCAGCATGATCACCTGGTTGATGCCCGCCATGATCGTGGGCAGGGCGAGGGGCAGCTGGACCCGCGTGAGGGTGTCGCGCGGCGTGGTGCCGAACGCCTTGGCGGCCTCGACCAGTTCACCGTCGACCTGGCGGATGCCGAGCTCGGTCATGCGTACGCCGGGCGGCATCGAGAACACCACGGTCGCGATCAGGCCGGGGATGGGCCCGATCGAGAAGAACATCACGCTGGGGATCAGATAGACGAAGCCCGGCATCGTCTGCATGACGTCCAGGACCGGGCGCAGCACATTGCTCACGGTGCGGCTGCGCGCGGCCCAGATGCCCAGCGGCACGGCGATCACGAGGGTGATCAGGCTCGCGACGAGGACGAGGGACAGCGTCGACATCGCCCGGTCCCACAGGCCGAAGGAGTCGACGAGCGCCAGGCCGGCGAAGGTGAGGACGGCGGGCAGGAGGCCGCGCAGCCACCAGGCGATCACGGCGAGGATGCCCGCCATGATCAGCGGGTGCGGGCCGCCGAGCACGGTGCCGACACCGTCGTACGCCCCGGTCAGCACGGTGTTGATGGCGTCGAAGAGCCAGCTGAGGTGGGTCTGGAGCCAGCTGACGGCGGACTCGACCCAGTTGCCGAAGTGGATCCTAGGCACGGGCGGTCACCTCCGCCTTCGGCTCGGGCGTCCCGGGGGCGGCGGCCTGCTGCGGGACGACCTTCGGCTCGTCGCCGAGGGCCGACAGCAGACGGTCGCGGGTGACCACACCGGCCAGCTCGCCGCGCTCGTCGGTGACGGCGACGGGGAGGTCGCTGTGCGAGAAGGGGGCGAACAGCTCGTGCACGGGGGTCTCGGCGGTGACCGTGGCGGGCGCGGCGTCGATGACCTCCCGGTCGCTGCCGGGGGCCGTGGAGTCGGCCATGATCGATCCGGCGGTGAGGACCCGGGAGCGGTCGACGTCCTGGATGAAGGAGGCGACGTAGTCGTTGGCGGGCCGGACGAGGATGTCCTCGGCCGTGCCGTTCTGCACGATCCGGCCGTCGCGCATGACGGCGATCCGGTCGCCCAGGCGCATGGCCTCGTTGAGGTCGTGGGTGATGAAGACGATGGTCTTCTTCAGCCGCGTCTGGAGGTCCAGCAGTTGGTCCTGCATATCACGGCGGATCAGCGGGTCGAGGGCGCTGAAGGACTCGTCCATCAGCAGCAGGTCGGCGTCGGTGGCCAGCGCGCGGGCGAGGCCCACGCGCTGCTGCATGCCGCCGGACAGCTCGTCGGGCCAGGAGGTCTCCCAGCCCTTGAGGCCCGCGAGCTCCAGGGCCTCCGCGGCCCGCTCCTCGCGCTCCTGGCGGGGCACCCCCTGCACCTCCAGGCCGTACGCGGCGTTCTCCAGCACACTGCGGTGCGGGAAGAGCGCGAAGTGCTGGAAGACCATGCTGATGCTGCGGGAACGGACCTCGCGCAGCTCGCGGGGAGCCAGCGCGGTCAGGTCCTGACCGTCGTAGAGGACACGTCCGGCGGTCGGTTCCAGCAGGCCGTTCAGCATGCGCAGCAGCGTGGACTTGCCGGATCCGGAGAGACCCATCACCACGAAGATCTGGCCGGCCTCCACCTCGAAGGAGGCGTCGATGACCGCCGCGGTGGTGCCGTCAGCGCGCAGCTCGTCACGGCTCGCGCCGCCTTCGAGCCGCTGGACGGCCGCTTCGGGTCGTTTGCCGAACACTTTGTACAGGTGCTCGGCGTGAAGCCTGGACACATACACCTCTCGGGTCGAACTCAGGAACGTCCCGGCCGCCCCCGTGCGGGCCCGGACGTGGAGCGGTGCGGTATCGGTCCGCGTGCCCGCCGCGCCTTGCGTAGCGGCGAGGTCCGCTCCGGTGCCGCGCCTGCCCCCGATCAATCCGGGCAAACGGAACAGTGATCCACTTCACATCCGCCGCCGGGGGTGACCGGGGAGTGTCAGTGGGATGCGGCATCATCGATCCGTGACGCGACGCCTGATGCTTCTGGACACAGCTTCCCTGTATTTCCGCGCCTATTTCGGTGTGCCGGATTCCGTTCGGGCCCCGGACGGCACCCCGGTGAACGCGGTGCGCGGCCTGCTCGACTTCATCGCCCGCCTGGTCCAGGACCACCAGCCCGACGACCTGGTGGCCTGCATGGACTTCGACTGGCGGCCGCAGTGGCGGGTCGACCTGATTCCGTCCTACAAGGCGCACCGCGTCGCGGAGGAGGTCGAGGGCGGGCAGGCCACCGAATATGTCGAGGAGACCCCGGACACCCTCTCCCCGCAGGTGCCGGTGATCGAGAGCGTGCTGGACGCGGTGGGCATCGCCCGGATCGGCGCCGTGGGATACGAGGCGGACGACGTGATCGGCACCCTCGCGGGCCGGGCGCCCGGCCCGGTGGACATCGTCACCGGCGACCGCGACCTCTATCAGCTGGTGGACGACCGGCGCGGGGTGCGGGTGCTGTATCCGCTCAAGGGCGTCGGCACCCTCCAGACCGTGGACGAGGCACTGCTGCGGGAGAAGTACGGGGTGGACGGCACCGGGTACGCGGATCTCGCGCTGCTGCGAGGTGACCCCAGCGACGGCCTGCCGGGGGTGCCGGGCATCGGCGAGAAGACGGCGGCGAAGCTGCTGGCCGCCCATGGCGACCTGGCCGGGATCATGGCCGCGGCCGACGACCCCGCCTCCAAGCTCACCCCGACGCAGCGCAAGCGGCTGCTGGAGGCCCGCCCGTATCTGGCGGTGGCGCCGAAGGTCGTACGGGTCGCGTCGGATGTGCCGCTGGCCCCCTTCGACGCCGCGCTGCCCGGCGAGCCGCGCGACCCGATGGCGCTGGAGGCACTGGCCGAGCAGTGGGGGCTGGGCGGTTCGCTCCAGCGGCTTCTGACGGTGCTCGCGGACCAGCCCTGCTAAGTTAGGTGTGCCTTACTTAGGAGGATGCCCGCGTGCGTCCTCGTCAGCGCGTACAGGGGAGACCGCCATGGCAGACCGTCCCGTCCGGAAGAAGCCGCAGCTCACTCGCGCGCACGTGGTGCGCACCGAGCGGCTGACGCCGCACATGGTGCGGGTGGTCCTGGGCGGCGAGGGCCTCGCGGACTTCGCCGCCGGTGAGCACTCCGACCATTATGTGAAGCTGCTCTTCCCGGTACCCGGTGTCACCTACCCGGAGCCGTTCGACATGGAGGCCGTCCGCCGCGACCTGCCGCGCGAGCAGTGGCCCAGCACGCGGACGTACACCGTGCGCGCCTTCGACCGCGAGCGGCGCGAGCTGGTGATCGACTTCGTGGTCCACGGTGACGAGGGCCTCGCCGGCCCCTGGGCGGCCTCCGTGCGGCCGGGTGCGGAGATCCGCTTCCTCGGCCCCGGCGGCGCCTACTCCCCCGACCCGGCCGCCGACTGGCACCTCCTGGCGGGTGACGAGAGCGCGCTGCCCGCGATCGCCGCCTCCCTGGAGCGGGTGCCCGCCGGGGTGCCGGTGCACGCTTTCGTCGAGGTCGCGGACGCGGCGGAGGAGCAGCGCCTGGACCTGCCCGCGGGCGTCGAGGTCACCTGGCTGCACCGCGACGGCGCCCCGGTGGGCGAGGCGCTGGTCAAGGCGGTGTGCTCGCTCGACTTCCCGCCTGGGAACGTCCACGCCTTCGTCCACGGCGAGGCGGGCTTCGTGAAGGAGCTCCGGCGCTTCCTGCGGGTCGAGCGCGAGGTGCCGCGCGAGCGTCTGTCGATATCGGGTTACTGGCGCCGCGGCCACGACGAGGACGGCTGGCAGGCGTCCAAGCGGGAGTGGAACCAGCAGGTGGAGGCGGAGCAGGAGGGGAAGGCCGCCTAGGCGGGAGCAACGGCCCGCACCCTGGCGGGGTTTACCGCCGTCGATATCCTCACCGCATGAAGACCCCCGCCCGCATGGCCCTCACGAGCGCGGCCACCGCCGCGCTCGTTCTCATATCCGCGCCCGGCGCCTTGGCCGACCCGTCCTGGGAGGTCACCGGCCAGCAGCCCACGCAGCGGGGGCGCGAGGCCACGTTCACCGTGACGGTGCAGGACGGGACCCTCGACGACAACAACGGCTATGTGACGCTGGAATCCCCCGCCTTCGCCAAGACGGTCAAGATCAAGGCGAAGCGGTTCCGGGAGGGCAAGGACGCCCAGCGCTACGCGATCGCCGCCGCCGTCGTCCTCTGCGACATCACGCCCGGCACCTACCCGGTCGCCCTCAAGGACCACGGCGAGGGCAAGGCCGTGCGGACCGTCGACCTGACCGTGGTGCCGGAGATGGACCCCGGCAACCGCGACTTCTGCGCCGGGCCCAGGAGTTACGACGACGCCGTGGACAAGACGAGCGAGGCCGCGCTCCAGGAGGACGAGGACTCCGGGTCCTCCGGCATGAGCACGGGGGCGCTGGTCGCTGTGAGCGCGGGGTCGGCGGTTGCGGCGGCGGCGCTTACGGCTCTGGGGACGTATGCGTTGGTACGGCGGCGGGCGCGTTTGGGCTCGGCGGAGCGGGATGAGTCCAACGGGGGGTGGTGACGCCGGGTGCGCGTGCGGCGCTTTGTTCCCCTACCCCGCCCCTTCCCGAAACCGGGGAGGCCCCGGACCCCGGCGGCCTTCGGTCGCGTCCTCAAACGCCGGACGGGCTGAATGCGCTGGCTACGGTCCGCGAAATCCAGCCCGTTGGGGGCACCTCCCAGCGGTAGCCGGGGGAGTTCGAGGACAACGCGGCGAAGCCGTGTTGCGGGGTCCGGGGCTCAGCCCCCCACGCGGCGCAGCCGCACATCAGACGCAGCCGGGAAGGGGCGGGGCCGGGGAGAAAGCCCGCCGCAAGCCACAGCGAACCTCACCCCACCGACGAGTAAGCCACAACCCCCCGCAGCAACCCGTCGACCGCCTTGCGTGCGTTCCGCGCGACCGGACTCCCCTGCGGAGCCGCCGCAGCGATCTGCCCGAGGACATCGATCAACTGCTTGCACCAGCGGACGAAATCCCCCGCCGGCATCTCGATGTCACGCAGCACCTCGTCCAGACCGTGCCCCTGCGCCCACCGGTACGCGGCCCAGGCGAAGCCCAGGTCCGGCTCGCGCTGGCCGACGCCCTCCGCCTGGTTGATCTTGTGCTCCTCCTCCAGCGCGTCGAGGCGGCCCCAGATCCGGATCATCTCGCCGAGCGCGGCCTGCGCCGGACCGGCGGGCAGCTTCGGCGGAGCGGCGTCGTCGGCCATGCGCGCCTCGTAGACGAGCGCCGAGGCGCACGCGGCGAGCTCCGCCGGCTGAAGACCGTCCCAGACGCCGTCGCGCAGGCACTCCGAGGCCAGCAGGTCCAGCTCGCCGTAGAGCCGGGCCAGCCGGCGGCCGTCCTCGGTGACCTCGTCGGCGCGCAGATAGCCGAGGTCGGTCAGGAGCCGGCAGATGCGGTCGAAGGTGCGGGCGATGGTGTTCGTCCGGCCCTCGATGCGGCGCTCCAGCTGGCGGGTGTCCCGCAGCAGCCGGTGGTAGCGCTCGGCCCAGCGGGCGTGGTCCTCGCGGTCGTTGCAGCCGTGGCACGGGTGCGCGCGGATGGCGGTGCGCAGCCGGGTGATCTCGGCGTCGTCGGCGGCCGCGGCCCGCTGCTTGCGGTGCCGGTCGGGCACGATGTGCCCGGCCTTGGTGCGCAGCGCGGAGGCGAGGTCGCGCCGGGACTGCGGGCTGCGGGCGTTGAAGGACTTGGGGACGCGCATCCGCTCCAGGGCCTCGACGGGCACCGGGAAGTCGATCGGCGCCAGCCGCTTGACCTGCCGCTCCGCGGTGAGCACCAGCGGGCGGGGCCCGTCGTGCGGGTCGAAGCCGCGGTGCCGGTCGGTGCGGCCCGCGGGCAGCCCGGGGTCGAGCACGAGGGCCAGGCCGGCGTACTTCCCGGCGGGCACGTGGATGACATCGCCCGGCTTGAGCTTCTCCAGCGCCGCGGCGGCGGCCGCCCTGCGCTGGCTGGCGCCGTGCTTGGCCAGCTCGGTCTCGCGGTCCTTGAGCTCGCGGCGCAGCCGCGCGTACTCCTCGAAGTCGCCGAGGTGGCAGGTGACGGCCTCGCGGTAACCCGCCAGGCCCTCCTCGTTCTTCTGCACCTGCCGGGAGATGCCGACGACCGACTTGTCCGCCTGGAACTGCGCGAAGGAGGTCTCCAGGAGCTCCCGCGAGCGGTGCCTGCCGAACTGCGAGACGAGGTTGACCGCCATGTTGTACGACGGCTTGAAGCTCGACCGCAGCGGATACGTACGCGTGCCGGCCAGGCCCGCGAGCGCGCCGGGGTCCATGGCGCGCTGCCACAGGACGACCGCGTGCCCCTCGACGTCGATGCCGCGCCGCCCGGCGCGGCCCGTCAGCTGGGTGTACTCGCCGGGGGTGATGTCGGCGTGCTGCTCGCCGTTCCACTTGACGAGCTTCTCCAGGACGACCGAGCGGGCCGGCATGTTGATGCCCAGCGCGAGGGTCTCGGTGGCGAAGACGGCCTTGACCAGGCCCTTGACGAAGAGCTCCTCGACCACCTCCTTGAAGGTGGGCAGCATCCCGGCGTGGTGCGCGGCGATGCCCCGCTCCAGCCCCTCCAGCCACTCGAAATAGCCCAGGACGTGGAGGTCCTCGTCGGGGATGGAGGCGGTGCGCTCCTCGACGATCTCGCGGACCCTGGCCCGCGCCTCGGTGTCGTTGAGCCGCAGCCCGGCGTACATGCACTGCTGGACGGCGGCCTCGCAGCCGGCCCGGCTGAAGATGAAGGTGATGGCGGGCAGCAGGCCCTCGGCCTCCAGCCGCTCGATGACCTCGACGCGGCTGGGGGTCCAGATCCGGCTGCGCTGGCGGCGCTCGCGCTCGCGGTCGGCCTCGCGGAGATTCTTGCCGCGGCGCCGGTCGCGACCGGCGAAGGGGCGGCTGTTCTCCATCCGGGCCAGCCGCACCAGGTCGGGGTTGACCTCGCGGCGCCCGGCGCCGGGGGTGCCCTCGGGGCTGTCCTTCTCCTCGAAGAGGTCGTACATCCGCCGGCCGGCGAGCACGTGCTGCCACAGCGGCACGGGCCGGTGCTCCGAGACGATCACCTCGGTGTCACCGCGGACGGTGTCCAGCCAGTCGCCGAACTCCTCGGCGTTGGAGACGGTGGCCGACAGGGACACCAGCGTCACCGAGTCCGGGAGGTGGATGATGACCTCCTCCCACACGGCGCCGCGGAAGCGGTCGGAGAGATAGTGCACCTCGTCCATGACCACGTAGCCCAGGCCGTCGAGCGCCTGCGAACCCGCGTAGAGCATGTTGCGCAGCACTTCGGTGGTCATGACGAGCACCGGGGCGTCGGCGTTGACGCTGTTGTCACCGGTCAGCAGGCCGACCTTGGCCGCGCCGTACCGCTTGACGAGATCGCTGTACTTCTGGTTCGACAGCGCCTTGATCGGCGTGGTGTAGAAGCACTTGCGGCCCTGTGTGAGGGCGAGGTGGACGGCGAACTCGCCCACGATGGTCTTGCCCGAGCCGGTGGGCGCCGCGACCAGCACGCCCTTGCCCGCTTCCAGGGCCTGACACGCCTCTATCTGGAAGGGGTCGAGCTCGAATTCGTACATCTCGCGGAAAGGGGCGAGCGCGGTGGCCTGCTCGGCGGCGCGGGCCCGGGACAGGGCGTAGCGCTCAGCAGGGGACATGTCGTCGGTCATCTTGTGTACGAGCCTACCGGGGACCCCTGACAGCGCACCCGATCTTTATCGAGCACCGGTGGCGCGGGCTCCGAGGAGGCGGACGGCGCCGGGGACCGCCGTGGCGGTGAGCGGCAGCGGGCCCAGCGGTTCGCCGTCCGCGTAGCCGGTGGTGCCGGGCGCCTCCAGGGTCACCTCGGCCGCCCGGTGGACGGTGACCGCGGGGTGCCCGAGGTGGGTGCCCTGGTAGACCTTGGGGAAGACCGTGAGGAGCGTGGAGCGGCTGCACGGGCCGACGACGGTGATGTCGAAGAGCCCGTCGTCCAGCCGCGCGCCGGCGCAGATGCGCATGCCGCCGCCGTACGAGCTGCCGTTGCCGACGGCGACGAGGGTGGCGTCGGCCTGCCGCGCGGGCCCGCCGTCGAGGGTGATGCGGTACGGCACGGGGCGCAGCGCGGCGAGCTCCGCGAGCAGCGCCACGTCGTAGCGCAGCCGTCCGGTGGGGAAGCGCAGCCGGTTGCCGCGGTCGTTGACGCGGGAGTCGAAGCCGGAGGCGAGGACGGTGCCGAACCAGGTGTCCCCGGCCCGCCCGAGGTCCACGGGCAGGCCGCCGTCCCCCTTGAGGGAGTCGGCGATGACGCGGGCGGCGGCCGCCGGGTCGCGTACGGGCAGACCGGCGGCGCGGGCGAAGTCGTTGCCGGTGCCGACGGCCACGACGCCGAGCGGGGTGGTGGTCCCGGCGACGGCCTGGAGCGCGAGGGAGCACATCCCGTCGCCGCCGACGGCTATCAGCGCCCCGGTGCCGCCCGCGACCGCGGCGCGGGCCCGGGTCAGGGCGTCGGCGGCGTCCTCGCCCAGCACCGTGCGGACGGAGAACCCGGCGTCGCGGAGCAGCCGGGCGGCGGGCTGGGTGGCCCGGGCGCCCCGCCCGCGGCCCGCCGTGGGGTTGACGAAGAGGGTGATGTCGCTGGTCACCCGCCGGACCTTAGCGGGTCCGGATACGCCCCAGGGGCGGCCGCTGCGACAGCGGCCGCCCCTGGGGCGTGGGCGGCTCCGGTGGCCGCCGCGGTACGTCAGGTGATGTCGTCGTAGCCGTTGCGGCGGGCCGGTCCGGCGCCGTGGTCGTCGGCCGAGCGTGCCGACAGCGAGGGCAGCGCCTCGGAATCGCCGACGGGCTGCGGGGTCAGGTCCAGCGGTGCCGCCTCGTCGTCGTCGAGGAGGTGGTCGGGGTTGGCCCGTTCCCGGCGCTTGTCGTTGAGGATCGAGAAGCCGACGGCTCCGAAGTACAGAATGCTGATCGGGACGGCGAGGACGCACATGCCGAAGGGGTCGGTGCTCGGCGTCGCGACGGCGCCGAAGACGAAGGTGCCCATGACGACACCACGCCACCACTTGAGCATGGTCCTGCCCGAGACCATGCCGACCATGTTCATCATGACCAGGATCAGCGGCAGCTCGAAGGAGAGGCCGAAGACGAGGATCATCCGGACGGTGAAGTCGAGGATGTCGTTCAGGCCCAGGGTGTTGGCCGCGGTCTCCGGGGTGACGCTGAGCAGCACCCGCATGCTGGCGGGCATGATCAGGTACGCCAGGTAGGCGCCCGCGACGAAGAGCGGGGCGGCGGTCGCCACGAAGGCGATCGTGTACTTCTTCTCGTTCTTGTGCAGCCCGGGCGCGAGGAACGCCCACAGCTGGTAGAGCCAGACCGGGGAGGAGACGGTGACACCCGCGAGCAGGCACACCTTCACCACGGTCGTGAACGGCGACGCCAGGGTGTTGAACGTGAGCACCGCGCAGTTGCCGCCATGGCTCTGCGACAGATCCCGGTTCGCGCACTTGGGCACCGGGCTGGACAGGAAGTCCATGATCTGCTTGTTGTAGAACGCGGCGATGATCGCGACCACGACGATGGCCAGCACGGCCTTCGCCAGGCGATTGCGCAGTTCACGCAGGTGGTCCGCGAGCGGCATCCGCCCCTCGGGGTCCTTCTCCTTCTTGCGGGCAGACTTGGGCAACCCACGTCCCTATCTCGTGCGGCAGACGGTCGCCACGGGCGGCCGTCCCATTCGTCCCTGGATCAGTGCTGCGGCGTGCGGTCGCTGGGCTCGTTCACCGGACGGGCGGCGACGTCGCCGGGCGCGGCCTTGATCGTACGGGGAGCCTGGGCGTCGGCGGGCGGGTCGGCCGGGGCGGAGGCGTTGTCCTGGCCCTCCGAGCGCATGGCCTTGGCCTCGCTCTTGAGGATCCGGGCGGACTTGCCGAGGGAGCGCGCCATGTCCGGGAGCTTCTTCGCACCGAACAGCAGGACAACGACGACGAGGATGAGGATGATCTCGGGGGCGCCGAGCCTTCCGAACATATGCGTTTACCTTCTCACCGAAGCGGCATGGGGGTGGGAACTGCCGACTGATCGGACATTTGTCCACCAGCTCTACGGCAGCGATCGTAACGCGCAGGGGTAAACGCTGGGCAATCCCCGCACGTACGCCCGGTTGCGACCCTCCGCCTCGTCAGCAGGGCCGCCCGAAACAGCGTACCGCCAGCTTCCGGGCCACAGGAGAGTGCTGCGGCCGCCCCCTGCCACTCCCGCCGCGGCTTCCGCTCAGTTCTGGCGGAAAGCCGACGCGGCCTGGCCGGCCAGCGGGGTCGCGGCCCGTTCGAGGTCCTCGGCCGCGCGGGTGATGCGCACCGAGCTCTCGGACACCTGCCGGGCCAGCCGCCGCACCTCCACGAGCACCCGGGCGGCGAGCACGCCGAGCACGGCGATGCCGCAGAAGGCGAGGGCGATGGCGAGCATGGGCCAGAACATGGGAGCGAGCCTATCGGGGTGTACGGGATGGCCGGAAAGGGCGGGCCGGACGGGCGCCGGCCCGGGTGTCACACCGACGAGTGCAGCCGGAGCGTCCGCACTCCGCCACCCGTGAGCAGCTCGATGATCCGCTCCCCCGCCGGCTTGCGGACGGCGGCGCCGCAGTCGGGGCAGGTGAAGGAGTAGAAGGTCGTCCGGTCGCTCGCGCCGATCGCCAGCCGCAGCGCCCCGGCGGCCAGCTCGAAGCGCCCCCGGCAGTCCGGGCAGGCCGCCTTGAAGACCGCGGCCACGGCCCGTCCGGCGTCCAGTACGTCCCCACCCATGCGTCCCGCCCCTCTCCCCGAAACCACCGTGGTCACTCCCCGTACGCCGCGAGGGCCTCACGGGCCGCGTCGCGCGCGCTGTCCGCCAGCTCCGGCGGGGTGACGATCCGCCCGTCGCGGCCGAGCCGCAGCGCCAGCCGGCGCAGCGACGCGGGGTCGGGGGTGCGCAGCGTGATCCGCAGCCCACCCTCGGGCAGTTCCTCGGCGCTGTCGTGCGGGTAGTACTCGGCGACCCAGCGGCCGCCGGGCCCGACCTCGATGACGACCTCCGGGTCCTCGGCCGCCGGCTGCACCAGGCCCTCGGAGAGGTCCCGCAGCTCCACGGGCGGCGGGTCGGAGTGCTCGTCCAGGATCCGGATCTCGGCCACCCGGTCGAGCCGGAAGGTGCGCCGTGCCTCCGAGAGCCTGCACCACGCCTCCATATAGGTGTGGCCCACGGCGAACAGCCGGATCGGGTCGACCTCGCGCTCGGTGAGCTCGTCCCGCGCGGGAGAGTAGTAGCGCAGCCAGACGCGGCGGCGCTCGGCGATGGCCCGGTCGACGTCGGCGAAGACGCCGCCCTCGGACTCGAAGGTGACCGAGAGGCGGGAGCTGGCACCGGCGGCCTCGCCCGCCGCGGCCTCGATCTTGGCGGTGGCGCGCACCAGGGCCTGCCGGTCGCCCTCGCGCAGGCCGGGCAGGGTCGCCACGGCGCGCGCGGCGACCAGCAGCGCGGTGGCCTCGTCGGCGGCGAGCCGCAGCGGCTCACCGGTACTCGTGCCGGACGCGTCCGGGTTGTGCCACCAGATGCGGTCGCCGTCGGTGTCGATGTCCAGCAGGTCACCGCCGCGGAAGCTGGTGCCGCACATCGGCAGCACGTCGAGGTCGCCGATCAGCTCGTCCTCGGTGATCCCGAAGGCGCGCGCGACATCGGCGACCCGGGCGCCGGGGCGCTCCCGCAGATAGGTGACCAGCGACAGCATCCGCCGGGTCTGGTCAATGGCGTTTCCGGCCATAAGAAGGGAGTCCGTCCTCTTTCCCGCTCTGATCCTGCTTCGCTTCAGCCCTTGGCCACGGCACGCAGCCGGTCCAGCACATCGGCCCGCAGCTCGGCGGGTTCCAGCACGATCACGTCCGGGCCGAACTCGACCAGCCAGGCGTCCAGCCCGTGGCCGTACGGAATCTCCAGCTCGTCCCAGCCGTCGCCCAGGGCGCGGGCGGCGAGGGCGCGGGCGCGCAGCGGATAGCCGTGGCCGGCCCGCACCTTGATCCGGGCGGTGCCGGTCGCGGTCTCCCCCGCCCAGCTCTCGACCGTCCCGCGGACGGTCACATGGTCGGGCACGGGGGCGGTGAAGGGGATGCCGCGCGAGCGCACCCGGCCGGTGATCCGGGAGAGCCGGAAGACCCGCTCGGCACCGCGGTCGCGGTCCCAGCCCGCCAGATACCAGTGGCCACGCCAGCACTCCAGCGTCCAGGGCTCGACGTGCCGCTGCTCGGGGCGCGCGGCGTTGGCCTTGCGGTAGTCGAAGGTGACGGGGCGGCGGTCGCGGGCGGCGAGCATCAGCGGTTCGAAGGCCGCCTCATGCACGGGGATGCGCGGTTCGAGCGCCATGTTGCCCTCGTACGGATCCTCCGCGAGCGGCATCCCGGCGGCGCGCAGCTTCTGGAGCGCGCCGCTGGCGGCACCGGCGAGACGCGCCTGCTGCCAGACCTTGGCGGCCAGGCCCAGGGCGGCGGCCTCCTCGACATCGAGAGTGACGGGCGGGAGGCGGTTGCTGTCGCGGCGGGCGAGGTAGCCGGTCTCGCCGTCGACGCTCTCCACGGTCTCGATGATCAGACCGAGCTCGCGGAGGTCGTCCTTGTCGCGCTCGAACATGCGGTTGAAGGCGTCATCGCCGCCGTTGCCCGTGCCCTCGCCGCCCGAGGCCGCGCTCCGCCCGGGCCCGGGCCCGGAGCCGGTTCCGTGTCCCGGCCCGAAGGCTTCGAGGTACGCCTCGATCGAGGCCCGCAGCTCCCGCTTGCTGAGCGGACGGCGCGTGCCCAGCAGGCACAGCGCCAGGTTCATCAGCCGCTCGGCCTTGGCAATCGCCATCGACGCCCTCTCTACTTGTGCTCTCAACCGCTGACCGTACCGCTCGGTGGTCGTACGACAAAAGCCGAGGGCCCATGCCCGCAGGCATGGGCCCTCGGCCCGTCACTCGCTCATGCCGGAGGGCGTCAGCGCTTGGCGACACCCATCAGGTCGCAGACGAAGATCAGGGTCTCGCCCGGGGCGATGGCATTGCCCGCGCCGCGGTCGCCGTAGGCCAGGTGGGCCGGGATGACCAGCTTGCGGCGGCCACCGACCTTCATGCCCTGGACACCCTTGTCCCAGCCCTCGATGACCTGGCCGACGCCGAGCTGGAACTCCAGCGCCTGGCCGCGGTTCCAGCTCGCGTCGAACTCCTCGCCGGTGGAGAAGGCCACGCCCACGTAGTGGACCTTGACGAAGTCCTTGGCCTCGGCGACGGCGCCGTCGCCCTCCCAGATGTCCTTGATCTCAAGGTCGGTGGGGGCCGGGCCCTCGGGGAAGTCGATCTCGGGCTTGTCGATGCTCACGAAAGCTCTCCTGTGAAAAATCCTGCGGACAACCGGGCAAGTCTGGCAGATGCCACGGGGAAGGCGGACCCGGAGGTCAGACCTTGCCCACGATGTCGACGACGAAGACGAGGGTGTTCTTGTCGAGACCGCTCTGCGACTGGCCCTCGTAGGCCAGCTTCGGCGGGATGACCAGCTCGACGCGGTCACCGACGTGCTTGCCGACCAGGCCCTTGTCCCAGCCCTGCACGACCGAGCCGGTGCCGATCTGGAAGGCGGTGGCGCCACCGTGGTCCCAGGAGGAGTCGAACTTCTTGCCGTCCTCCCACTTCACGCCGGTGTACTGCGCGATCAGACCGTCACCGGCCTTGACCTCCGCGCCGTCGCCCTTGATCAGCAGCTGCTGCTTGAGGTCGGTCGGCGCCTTCTCGTCCTTGGGGATGGTGATCTCCGCGGCCTTCTGCGGGGCGGCCTTCACCTCGGGCATGCCCGAGTCCGGCTTGGCCTGCTCACCCTTGGCCTCGCTCTTCGGGTCGACCTTCTGCGTCCCGACGATGTCGATGACCCACACCAGGCCGTCCTCGGGGCTGACCCCGGCCTGCGGGTTGAGCTCCTCGCCCACCAGCGCCTTGGCCGTGCCCTCGACCTCGATCCGGCTGCCGGCCTTCTTGCCGACGACCTCGTCCAGCACCTTCGTGGGCAGCTCGCGGCCGGGCTGGCCGGTCTGCGCCACGGCCTGGCGCCGCGGGCCCTTCTCGGCGCCGCCGGTCGGCGACATCCAGCTGCTGACGAGCGGCTTGTCCGCCTTCATCGCCTGACCGACATAGTCGAGCCGGACGAACGCGCCCTTCTCCACGGTGGCGCCCTTGCCCTCGACCAAGGTCTTCGTCGAGACCTTGTCACCGGCCTTGGCGTCCTTCGGCGCGGAGATGTCCGGCTTATCCCCGAACTTCCCCTCCACCTTCACCTTGGAGTCGGACGAGCCACTGTCGTCGGACCCGCACGCCGCGGCAGTGAACAGCAGGACAGGCACGGCCAACGCCGCGGCGAGGCGACGCGTGTTCTTCGTGAGGTTCATCAGTCCAACTCGGGCTAGGGGGGTCTGAGCAGTGCCCGCCACTCTACGGCCTGAGCCACGTGGATCAACCGCTGCCCGACACGGCAGCGCGCCGGGTGCGGCCCGGCGCGCCACGGTGACGGACGGCGGACGGAACTACATCCCGGCGATCAGCTTCTCCACCCGGTCGTCCACCGAACGGAACGGGTCCTTGCACAACACCGTGCGCTGCGCCTGGTCATTGAGCTTCAGGTGCACCCAGTCGACGGTGAAGTCCCGGCGCTGCTCCTGGGCCCGCCGGATGAAGTCACCGCGCAGCCGGGCCCGAGTGGTCTGCGGGGGCACGGACTTGCCCTCGAAGATCTTCAGGTCATTGCACACCCGGGCCGCCTGGCCGCGCTTCTCCAGGAGGTAGTAGAGCCCGCGGCGGCGGTGGATGTCGTGGTACGCGAGATCTATCTGCGCGATCCGCGGGTGCGACATGGTGATGTTGTTCTTCGCGCGGTAGCGCTCGATGAGGCGGTACTTCATCACCCAGTCGATCTCGGTGTCGATCCGGTCGAGGTCCTCGTCGCGGATCGCCTCCAGGGTGCGGCCCCACAGCTCCAGGACCCGCTCGACCGTGCCCGTGCGGATGCCGCGGCGCTCGCAGAAGTCGACGGCCTTCTCGTAATACTCCTGCTGGACCTCCAGGGCCGACGCCTCGCGACCGCTGGCGAGCCGCACCTTGCGGCGGCCGGTGATGTCGTGGCTGACCTCGCGGATCGCCCGGATCGGATTCTCCAGGGTCAGGTCGCGCATCACCGTCCCGGCCTCGATCATCCGCAGGACGAGGTCGGTGGCGCCCACCTTCAGCAGCATCGTCGTCTCGGACATGTTCGAGTCGCCGACGATCACATGCAGGCGGCGGTAGCGCTCGGCGTCCGCGTGCGGCTCGTCCCGGGTGTTGATGATCGGGCGCGATCTCGTCGTCGCGGAGCTGACGCCCTCCCAGATGTGCTCCGCGCGCTGGCTCACGCAGTAGACCGCGCCACGCGGGGTCTGGAGCACCTTGCCCGCGCCGCACAGCAGCTGCCGGGTGACGAGGAAGGGAATGAGGATGTCCGCCAGGCGGGAGAACTCACCGTGCCGGGCCACGAGATAGTTTTCATGGCAACCGTAGGAGTTTCCGGCCGAGTCGGTGTTGTTCTTGAACAGATAGACGTCGCCCGCGATCCCCTCCTCGTGCAGGCGCCGTTCGGCATCGACGAGGAGTCCTTCGAGAATGCGCTCGCCCGCTTTGTCGTGGGTGACCAGCTCGATCACACTGTCGCACTCCGGAGTCGCGTATTCGGGGTGCGAACCCACATCCAGATAGAGACGAGCACCGTTGCGCAGGAAGACATTGCTGCTGCGCCCCCAGGAAACGACACGGCGGAAGAGGTAGCGCGCCACTTCGTCAGGTGACAGTCGGCGCTGTCCCCTGAACGTGCACGTGACGCCGTACTCGTTCTCCAGCCCGAAAATGCGGCGGTCCATGCCTGAACATTACGCCTGAACCCCTGTGCTGAAACCGGGTTCGACCGTACCGTTCCGATCATTTTCCGACCGGGCCACGACCGTGGACGGGGCCTTCGGCGCCCGCAGGGCGCGCCGCGCCAGGACGAGCACCAGCAGCGCCGCGAATCCGCCGCACACCGCGACCGCGAACCCCGCCGTGACACCGCCGCCGTTCTCCACCGCCGGGCCCGCGAGGGCCGTGCCGATGGCCGCGCCCACGCCGAAGGACGTCACCAGCCAGGAGAACGCCTCGGTGACCGTGCCGCGCAGCGCGTGCCGGTCGACGACGACGAACGCGCAGGCCAGCGACGGCGCCAGGAAGACGCCCGCCACACCGGCCAGCACCGTCATCGCGACGACGCCGGGCACCAGCAGCAGCGGCACGTAGCAGACCGCGAGTCCGGCCACGAGCACCCGCAGCCGCTGCTCCGGGGTGCCCGGCCACTGGCGGGCGCCGTAGATCGTGCCGCCGATGAGAGCGCCCACGCCGAGGGCGGAGAGGAGGTAGCCGGCGACCGTGTCGCCGCCGTGGTCGCCGCCGTAGGCGACCGCCGCCAGGGCGATCGAGCCCAGCGCCGAACCGATGCAGAAGAACGCCCCGAGCAGCACCAGCAGTCCGCGCGAGCGCAGCGCGCCCAGCCAGTGCGCGTCGCGGGGCTCGCTGCGCCACTGCCGCGAGGGCGGCGAGGTGACGACCGCGAGCGCGCCGAGGACGCCGAGCAGGTTGATGACGTAGAGCGCGCCGGCCGGGGACCAGCAGGCGACGAAGCCGGTGATGATCAACGGCCCGACGACGTACATCACTTCCTGCGCGATGGCGTCGAGGGAGTACGCGGCGTGGATGCGCCCCTCGTCCTTGAGGACCGACGGCCACAGCGCGCGCAGCCCGCCCTCCAGCGGTGGCGTGAAGAAGCCGGCCACGACCATGGCGAGGTAGGGCAGCGGCAGCGGGCCGAGGCTCCCGACGGCGAAGAGGGTCATGCCGAGCGCGGACAGCACGGCCGCGGGGAACATCACCTTCGGCTGGCCGTAGAGGTCGACGGCCCGGCCGAGCAGCGGCTGGCCGACGGCGTTGGCCACGCCGTAGACGGCGGAGAGGGCGCTGGCGAGCGCGAGGCTGCCGCCCTCGGCGCGCACGAACAGCACGATCGCGAGCGCGGCGGTGGCGTTCGGCAACCGCCCCACGAGGGTGCCGGTCAGCAGACGCGCCGCGTACCGCGTCCTGAGCATGTCGCCGTAACCGGCCGCCATCGATGACTCCTGCTTCTCTTCCCGAGGGGTCGGGTTTTACGTATAACCGTTGACGTTATACGTACCATGATGAGGCTCCGCCGGTCCACCGGGCCGCCTGCGGCGAGCGAGCGAACGGGGAGGCTGCCAGTGTCGAGCGATTCTCGGCGGACGGACGACGCACGGGCCACGGACACGGCGGCCGGGGACGACGGCCGGGCGTCGGCCGAGGACGGCGCCGGGGGCACCCCGCACCCCGGCCGGACGCGGGCCGGCGGTGACGGGGCCGCGCCGGGCGAGCGGGGTGCCGGGCGGCCGGATCCGGTGCGGAGCGAGCCGCGCGGCGGGGACGAGGCCGGCCGGCCCGCCGGCCGGTGGCCCAGCATCCGGGGGCCCCGCACCGGGGCCCGGGCCACGAGCCGGGATGTGGCGCGGGTCGCGGGGGTGTCACAGGCGACCGTCTCGCTCGTCATGGGTGAGAAGTGGCGCGGGCGGGTCTCCGAGCGGACCGCCGAGGCCGTGCGGTCCGCGGCCCGCAGCCTGGGCTACCGCCCCAACCTCGCCGCCCGCGACCTCCGGCTCGGCCGGGCCAGGACCGCCCTGCTGGTCGTCCCGGCGCTCACCAACGAGTTCTTCGCCCGCGTCTACACCGGCGCGGCCCGCGTCGCCGCCGAGCACGGCGTCGGCGTGCTCCTCTACCCCTCACCGGAGGGCGTCGGCCCCGCCCGCGACCCCTTCGCCTCGGCGCGCGCGACGCTCGACGGCATCATCGCCTCCTCCATGGCGGCGGACGCCCTGGCCGCCATCCGCGAGGGCGGGCTGCCGCTGGTGATGCTCGACAGCGATCCGCGGCGCGCCGAGACGGCGGCGACCGTCAACTTCGACGTCGCGGACGGCATGCGGCAGGTGGCCGGGCACCTGCTCGCGCTCGGCCACCGGCGCTTCACGCACCTGGCGGCCGATGTCGACTCATGGACCTTCCACGTACGGGCCGGGGCGCTCGCCGACGCGCTGCGCGGGGTGCCCGGCGCGGAGCTGCACACCGAGCCCGCCGCGCTCGCCGTCGCCGACGGCCTGCGGGCCGCGGAGCGCGCCCTCACCCGGCCGGGCGCCCGTCCGACCGCACTGATCTGCGACGACGACATCCTGGCGGCGGGCGCGTGCAAGGCGGCCCGGCGGCTCGGGCTGCGGGTGCCCGACGACGTCTCGGTGACCGGCTTCGACGACCTCTCCCTGGCGACGGCCGTCGAACCCGAGCTGACCACCGTCCGGCTGCCCGCGGAGGCCGTCGGCGAGGCGGGCATGCGCACGCTGATGGCGGTGCTCGACGGCCGCGCCACCACGGCGCCCGCGCTGCCGGTCGAGCTGGTGGTGCGGGGCAGCACGGCAGAGGCCGGGCGGGCCGGAAGATCCGGCCCGCCCGGCCTCTGAGGGGTCAAGCGTCAGCTCTCGGCGGAGCCGGTTTCCGGCTCCGCCGCCGCGTCCTCCTCGCCGTCGGCCGGAACGGCCTCGCCGTCCAGCAGACGGGAGAGCTGGCGGCCCAGCACCCGCTTGAACTTGCGCTGCTGCGGCCGCGTCCGGTCCAGGACGGCGACCTCCAGCTGCTCGGCGGTGAGCGTGCGCTCCCCGCCGTTGTTGTCCCGGGTCAGGGACTCGACCGCGAGCTTGAGCGCCTCGGCCAGGGTCATCCCGTCCCGGTGGCGCTGGTCGAGATAGCTGCTGATCTGGTCGGCGTTGCCGCCGACCGCGACCGAGCCGTGCTCGTCGACGATGGAACCGTCGTGCGGCAGGCGGTAGATCTGGTCGTCCTCGGGGCCCGCCCCGACCTCGGCGACGATCAGCTCGACCTCGTACGGCTTCTCCCCGGCGCTGGAGAAGATGTTGCCCAGCGTCTGGGCGTAGACATTGGCAAGGCCGCGGGCGGTGACATCGTCGCGGTCGTAGGTATAGCCCCGCAGGTCGGCATAGCGGACGCCGCCGATGCGGAGGTTCTCGAACTCGTTGTACTTCCCCACCGCCGCGAAGGCGATCCGGTCGTAGATCTCACTGACCTTGTGCAGCGCGCGGGACGGGTTCTCGGCCACGAAGACGACGCCGTCGGCGTACTGGAGCACGACGACGCTGCGGCCGCGCGCGATGCCCTTGCGGGCGTACTCGGCGCGGTCGGCCATGGCCTGCTGGGGTGAGACATAGAACGGCGTCGACACCGGCTATCCGTCCCTTTCTGTCATAGACGAGTACATTCCGTGGAACCTCAGAGCAGTGCGGCGCGCGGCCCGTCCGGCTCCTCGAGCCGCCGGTCGTGGATCGCGCGGACGATCTCGGAGCACTGCGCCTCGGTCAGCTTCCGGAAGCCCTCGTCGGTGATGACGGTGACGATCGGATAGATGCGGCGCGCGAGGTCGGGCCCGCCCGTCGCGGAGTCGTCGTCGGCGGCGTCGTAGAGCGCCTGGACGACGAGCGTGGCGGTCTGACTCTCCGTCAGGTCCTCGCGGAAGAGCTTCTTCAACGAGCCGCGCGCGAAGACCGATCCGGAGCCGGTGGCCGCGAAGCCGCGCTCCTCGGAGCGGCCGCCGGTCACGTCGTAGGAGAAGATCCGGCCCTTCTGCCGGTCGACGTCCCAGCCGGCGAAGAGCGGCACCACGGCGAGGCCCTGCATGGCCATGCCGAGGTTGCTGCGGATCATCGTGGACAGCCGGTTGGCCTTGCCCTCCAGCGAGAGCTGGACGCCCTCGACCTTCTCGAAGTGCTCCAGTTCGAGCTGGAAGAGCTTGACCATCTCCACGGCCAGCCCCGCCGTGCCCGCGATCCCGACGGCCGAGTACTCGTCGGCCGGGAAGACCTTCTCGATGTCGCGCTGCGCGATGACATTGCCCATCGTCGCCCTGCGGTCACCGGCCAGCACCACGCCGCCGGGGAACGACGCCGCGACGATGGTCGTCCCGTGCGGGGCCTCCACGGCGCCCTTCACCGGAGGCATCGGGCGATTGCCCGGCAGCAGTTCCGGCGAGTGCGCGCCGAGGAAGTCCATGAACGAGGAGGACCCGGGCGTCAGGAAGGCCGCCGGCAGACGCCCGGTGCTACGAGTGTTGGCTTCCACACGTTTCCTTCCACATATGCGGCGGCCCGCCCCCATGACGTCCGCCCGATCGTGATGCCCCAACGCCGCTTGCAGCTGAAGCACAGTACGCCAGGGACCTTACCCGTCCCTTGATCGCGATCCACCCGCCCGGACGGAGCAGCGGGACAGATCACGTCGGCGACCTCTCCGCGACCCCGCCGGGGCGGACAACTCGGCCTGACCCAGGCCGTACTCGCGACAGGAGCGGCGGACTACTCGCCGCCCTTCTGCACGAAGCTCCGGACGAAGTCCTCCGCGTTCTCCTCGAGGACGTCGTCGATCTCGTCGAGCACGGAGTCGACGTCGTCGGAGAGCTTCTCCTGCCGCTCCTTGAGATCCTCCGAGACCTGCGCGTCCTGCGCCTGCTCCTCCACGTCCTCCGTGGATCGCGTGGCCTTCTGCTGCCCGCCGCCGGTGTCCTTGGTCGCCATATCCCTCACCCCGCTCGGTTCGACGTACAAGATCGGACGTTCTCGTTCAGACCCTACAAGCAGGGTCCGACATCGGCCCTGTACTTGCTACAACGTCCCGGAACCACCGTGATGATTCCCGGTTCCCCGCTTCTCAGACCCCTCAGCCGCCCGAAAGCACCCGCACCAGCTCCTCCGCGGTGCGGCAGCGGTCCAGGAGCTCCTTGACGTGGTTGCGCGTGCCGCGCAGCGGCTCCAGGGTGGGCACCCGCTGCAGGGAGTCCCGGCCCGGCAGATCGAAGATCACCGAGTCCCAGGACGCGGCCGCCACGTCGTCGGCGTACTGTTCGAGACAGCGGCCGCGGAAGTACGCCCGGGTGTCCTCCGGCGGTGCCGTGCGGGCGCGCTCGACCTCGGTCTCGTCCAGCAGGCGCTTCATCCTGCCGCGGGCCGCGAGGCGGTTGTAGAGGCCCTTGCCGGCCCGCACGTCGGCGTACTGCAGGTCCACCAGGTGCAGCCGGGCCGCGTCCCAGTCCAGGCCGTCCCGGCGCCGGTAGCCCTCCAGGATCTCGCGCTTGGCCACCCAGTCCAGCTCCCCGGCGAGGCTCATCGGGTCGTGCTCCAGCCGCCCCAGCACGTCCTCCCAGCGGCCGAGCACGTCCTTGGTCTGCTCGTCGGCGTCCGCCCCGAAGCGGTCCTCCACGTATTTGCGGGCCAGCTCGAAATACTCCATCTGGAGCTGGACGGCCGTGAGCGTGCGTCCGCTACGGAGCGTGACGAGGCGCTTGAGGGTCGGGTCGTGGCTGACCTGGTGGAGAGTGCGGACGGGCTGCTCGACGGCGAGGTCGGCGGTGATGAACCGGTCCTCGATCATCGACAGCACCAGGGCGGTGGTGCCGAGCTTGAGGTAGGTGGAGATCTCCGAGAGGTTGGCGTCGCCGATGATCACATGCAGCCGGCGGTACTTCTCCGCGTCGGCGTGCGGCTCGTCGCGGGTGTTGATGATGGGCCGCTTGAGCGTGGTCTCCAGGCCGACCTCGACCTCGAAGTAGTCCGCGCGCTGGCTGAGCTGGAAGCCGTGCTCCCGGCCGTCCTGTCCGATGCCCACCCGGCCCGCCCCGGTGACCACCTGCCGGGAGACGAAGAAGGGCGTCAGGTGGCGCACGATGTCCGAGAAGGGGGTCTCCCGCTTCATCAGGTAGTTCTCGTGGGTGCCGTAGGAGGCGCCCTTGTTGTCGGTGTTGTTCTTGTAGAGGTGGATCGGCTGGGCTCCGGGCAGCTGGGCGGCGCGCTCGGCGGCCTCGGCCATGATCCGCTCCCCCGCCTTGTCCCAGAGGACGGCGTCCCGCGGATTGGTGATCTCCGGGGAGCTGTACTCGGGGTGCGCGTGGTCGACGTACAGCCGGGCCCCGTTGGTGAGGATGACATTGGCCAGGCCGATGTCCTCGTCCGTGAGCTGGCTGGAGTCGGCGGCCTCGCGGGCGAGGTCGAAGCCGCGGGCGTCCCGCAGCGGATTCTCCTCCTCGAAGTCCCAGCGGGCTCGTCGCGCCCGGTGCATCGCCGCCGCGTACGCGTTGACGATCTGGGACGAGGTGAGCATGGCATTGGCGTTCGGGTGACCGGGGACGGAGATCCCGTACTCCGTCTCAATGCCCATTACTCGCCGTACGGTCATGCGGCCCTCCTTGCCCGGCGGCGCCCCGGAATGGGGTCGGCGCTCAAGTACCGCTGCGCTTCCGGTCCGTGTGCTCCCCCACGCGCTGAGCGGTGGTACCGAAGAGCCTAGAACGGCTTTGCGGCGGTGGGGAGATCATTACAGTCATTGCTCCGGTTCGTGCCGTACCCGGTCGATCGGCGCCGTCGTGGCGGAATCCTGCCGCACACCTGGCGGGAAATCTCGCGGGGACCCGGGGGCCCGCCGAAAAGGCGGCGGAAAACGCGTCCGGCCACGGACGCCCTGGGTGTCCCCCCGCCAAAGCGGGGGGTAGGACATCCGCAGCCGGACGACGGTTTTACAGATACTGACCGGTGTTGGCCACCGTGTCGATGGAGCGACCGGTGTCGGCACCCTGCTTTCCGGTGACGAGGGTGCGGATGAAGACGATCCGCTCGCCCTTCTTTCCGGAGATGCGGGCCCAGTCGTCCGGGTTGGTGGTGTTGGGCAGGTCCTCGTTCTCCTTGAACTCGTCCACGCAGGCGGCGAGCAGGTGGGAGACGCGCAGGCCCTTCTGGTTGTGGTCCAGGAATGCCTTGATCGCCATTTTCTTGGCCCGGTCCACAATGTTCTGGATCATCGCGCCGGAGTTGAAGTCCTTGAAGTAGAGGACTTCCTTGTCACCATTGGCGTAGGTGACCTCCAGGAAGCGGTTCTCCTCGGATTCCGCGTACATCTGCTCGACCACCGACTGGATCATCCCGGCCACGGCCGCCTTGGCGTCGCCGCCGTGCTCGGCGAGGTCGTCCGTGTGGATGGGCAGGGTGGCCGTGAGGTACTTCGAGAAGATGTCCTTGGCGGCCTCCGCGTCCGGACGCTCGATCTTGATCTTCACATCGAGCCGGCCGGGGCGCAGGATCGCGGGGTCGATCATGTCCTCGCGGTTGGAGGCGCCGATGACGATGACGTTCTCCAGGCCCTCCACGCCGTCGATCTCGGAGAGCAGCTGCGGGACGATGGTGTTCTCCACGTCCGAGCTGACGCCGGAGCCGCGGGTGCGGAAGAGGGAGTCCATCTCGTCGAAGAAGACGATGACGGGCGTGCCCTCGCTCGCCTTCTCCCTGGCCCGCTGGAAGATCAGCCGGATGTGCCGCTCGGTCTCGCCGACGTACTTGTTGAGCAGCTCGGGGCCCTTGATGTTCAGGAAGAAGCTCTTCCCCGCGGGCTGACCGGTGACCTCCGCGACCTTCTTGGCAAGGGAGTTGGCGACGGCCTTGGCGATGAGCGTCTTGCCGCAGCCGGGCGGGCCGTACAGCAGCACGCCCTTGGGCGGCCGCAGTTCGTGCTCCTTGAAGAGGTCGGGGTAGAGGTAGGGGAGCTCGACCGCGTCGCGGATCAGCTCGATCTGGTTGCCCAGTCCGCCGATCTTCGTGTAGTCGATGTCCGGGACCTCTTCGAGGACGAGCTCCTCGACCTCGCTCTTCGGGATGACCTCGTAGACGTAGCCGGATCGGGATTCGAGCAGCAGGGCGTCGCCGGGGCGGATGGTGGTGTCCAGCAGCGGCTCGGCGAGCCTCACCACCCGCTCCTCGTCGGTGTGCCCGATGACCAGTGCGCGCTCGCCGTCCTCAAGGATCTCCTTGAGGGTGACGATGTCACCGGCCCGCTCGAACTCCATGGCTTCGACCACGTTGAGCGCTTCGTTGAGCATGACCTCCTGGCCTCGCCGGAGGTCGTCGAGCTCGAGGGTGGGGCTGACATTGACCCGGAGCTTGCGGCCTCCGGTGAAGATGTCCGCCGTACCGTCCTCGTTCGCCTGCAGGAAGACCCCGAAGCCGGCCGGCGGCTGCGCGAGCCGGTCGACTTCCTCCTTGAGCGCGACGATCTGGTCGCGGGCCTCGCGGAGGGTATTGGCGAGCCGCTCGTTCTGAGCGGACACCCCGGCCAGGTTCGTCTGGAGCTCGACGATCCGCTCTTCGAGAATCCTCGTGTGACGCGGAGAGTCGGCGAGCTTGCGCCGCAGGACGGCGATCTCCTGCTCGAAATAGGCAACCTGGCTCGCGAGGTCGTCAGACCCTCGTCCCGGCCGGATGCCGCGGTTCATGTCGTCGTCGTGGGCTGCCACGGTCCTCACCTCCTCCAAGGGGAGCTGGACGCTTCCTGACCCTACCTGGGCGGGTGCAGGTTGAAACCCCTAGATCACAAACCCGGTCGGAGTGTGTCCGATCTTCACCCTTGCGCACGTCCCCACAGCAGGGGAATACCCACCCATCAACATCGGAAAGCGGGCGGTTGTATCGTCGAGTCGGTCAACACCCGTCAGGGCTGGCTCCAATTGATTCACGTACGCAGGAAACGGCAGGGCGAGATGACCGTGCAGAACGAAGACCACGCCGGGGCTCCCGGAAGCGCCGGGGCCGCCGAAGCCACCACGGCGGAGGCCGCCGGCGCGGAGCCACTGGAGGTCTGGATCGACCAGGATCTCTGCACGGGCGACGGCATCTGCGCGCAGTACGCCCCGGATGTCTTCGAGCTGGACATCGACGGCCTGGCGTATGTGAAGAGCGCCGACGACGAGCTGTTGCAGGACCCGGGCGCCACGACCCCGGTGCCGCTGCCGCTGCTGACCGACGTGCGGGACTCGGCGAAGGACTGCCCGGGCGACTGCATCCACGTCCGCCGCGTCTCCGACAAGGTCGAGGTCTACGGCCCCGACGCGGAGTGACGGATCACACACTCCCCGCGACCGGCAGGGCGGTGAGCGCGAACTTGCCGTCGCGCCACCGCCATTCGACATTCCGGCTCCTGTCGGGGCAGCAACGCGGCACTCTCGCGGAGGAGTAGCCGAGCAGAGTGGCCGAAACAGCCTCCCCTGTCACGCGGAAGCCCGTGACGCTCATCTTCTCCGCGGGGTCGACCAGGGTGGCCAGGACGCGCGGCGGCCGCCCCTGGGCGGACGGCGGCGCGAGGACGTAGACCCCGCTGGCCGGGGTGCCGCCGCCGGAGGCGCAGCGCACCACGGCGGTGGTCTCGGGCCGTCCGTCACCGTCGAGGTCGGCGGCGGCCTGGCGTACGACGTCGACCGGCCCGCCACCGCAGTCGAGCGGGAAGTGCGCGGCGCGGGCGTCCGGGGCGGGGCCGGACGGGGCCGTGGCGCCGGGCGTCGAAGCGGCGGCGGTCTCGTCGCGCGGTCCGACGAGCAGGGCGCAGACGACCACGGCGGCCAGCGCGGCCGCGGTGATCACCCAGTGCACGGGGCGCGCCCGGTGGTGCGGGAGTGGTTCGGAGGCCGTGGACGGGGTGTGCCCTGCCGGTGGCTGCACGCGCGCTGACTCCTGTGAGCTGGGCTGCGGGGGATGATCCGCATCGTGCCATATCGCCCGGCGCCGGGGAACAGGGGGTGCGGGCCCGTGGCGTGCTCGCGAGGGCCTCAACGAACGGACGCCGCCGCCGAGTTCCGCGTGACGCGGTTCCCGGCGGCGGCGCCGCGGTGTTCGAGGTGAGGTCAGCTCTCGGCGGAGCCGCTCCGGCTGTCAGGTGCGGCTTGTTCCCGCCCACCCGGCCCTGCGTAGTCCTCGCCGTAGGCGCCCTTGGCCGGACGGCGGCGGCGCAGCGGCGGCTCCACGCCGTCCGCGAGGCGGCGGGCGGTGAGCAGGAAGCCGGTGTGCCCGATCATGCGGTGGTCGGGGCGCACGGCCAGACCCTCCACATGCCAGGTGCGGACCATGGTCTCCCAGGCGGACGGCTCGGCGAAGCAGCCGATCTCGCGGATGGACTCGACGGTCCGCGCGAGCTGGGTGGTGGTGGCCACGTAGCAGCACAGGATGCCGCCGGGGACGAGCGCCTTGCGCACGGCCTCCAGGCACTCCCAGGGGGCGAGCATGTCGAGGATGACGCGGTCGACGTCCGTGTCGGACAGGTTGTCCTGGAGGTCGCCGACGGTCAGCTGCCACGCGGGGTGCGGGCCGCCGAAGTAGCGCTCGACGTTCTGCGTGGCGATCTCGGCGAAGTCGGCGCGGCGCTCGTAGGAGTGCAGCATGCCCTGGTCGCCGATGGCGCGCAGCAGGAAGCTGCTCAGGGAGCCGGAGCCGACGCCGGCTTCCACGACGCGGGCGCCGGGGAAGATGTCGGCCATGGCCAGGATCTGCCCCGCGTCCTTGGGGTAGACCACGGCGGCTCCGCGCGGCATGGACAGGACATAGTCGGGGAGCAGGGGGCGCAGCGCGAGGTAGGCGACGTTTCCCGTGGTACGGACAACACTGCCCTCGGGAGCACCGATCAGCTCGTCGTGCGGGAAGGCACCCTTGTGGGTGTGGAACTGCTTCCCGGCTTCGAGCGTGAAGGTGTAGTGGCGTCCCTTGGGGTCGGTGAGCTGGACCTGGTCCCCGACCTGGAAGGGGCCGCGACGGCGGGCGGCACCGGTCGGTTCGGACATGTGACCAGCCTACCCGTGATCGGGCGGCGGTACGGACACGGCGGCCCCGTACGCGAGGTCAGGAGGGCGTGCGGGACATCGCGGCGACGAAGGCGCGTTCGACGTCGGAGGTCGCGAGGACGCCATAGACCTCGCCGGTCTCCTCGACCACGAGGTATTCGGTGGCGGGGGTGGCGCGCAGGATGTCGAGGAGGTCCTCGCCGGCGAGCTCGGCGGAGACGCGCATGCCGGCCTTGAGGTCCTGGGCGAGGGTGCTGACGGCGACCCAGGGGCGGCGGTGCTCGGGGACGGAGACGATGGCCGTCTCGCGGACCAGCGCGGTGGGGGTGCCCTGGCCGTCGACGACGACGAGGGCGCGGGCGCCCGCCTCGCCCGCGCGGCGCAGGGCCTCGGAGAGCGGGGTGGCCGCCTCGACGGGGACGGCGCGGCGGGTGAGGGTGCGGGCCCGCAGGCCGGGGAGGCGCTCGCGCAGGCGGGCCATGCGCAGGCTGTTGCCCGCGCCGGTCCAGATGATGGCGGCGAGGATCGCGGCGAGCAGGGCGTCGGTGAGGGAGTCGACGCCGCCGAAGCTGGGCGCCCCGTCACCGAGGCCGGCCTGGGTGAGCAGCGGGAGGCCGACGAGGACGGCGACGGCGAGCGCGCGGCCGATCCAGGCGGCGGCGACGGTGCCGGTCATGGGCTTGCCGCTGATCTTCCAGACGACGGCGCGGAGCATGCGCCCGCCGTCGAGGGGCAGGCCGGGCAGCAGATTGAAGGCCGCCACCAGGAGATTGGAGATCATCAGGCCGGCCAGCAGCACGCCGGGCACGGTGCCCGGCTCGACGGCCAGCATGCCGAGATAGAACAGCCCGGCCAGGATCAGGGACAGCAGCGGCCCGACGAAGGCGAGGACGAATTCGCGGCCCGGGGTCTCGCTCTCCTTCTCGATCTCGGAGACGCCGCCGAAGAACTGGAGCTGGATCCGGCGCACGGGGAGCTTGAAGCGCAGGGCAGCGACCGTGTGCGCCAGCTCGTGCACCAGCACCGAGGCGTAGAAGGCGACGGCGAAGAAGAGCGAGACGAGATAGCGGAGGCGGCCGAGCTCGGGCAGCACGCGGTCGAGCTGTCCGCCGAAGACCCAGGTGATGAGGGCCGCGACGAGGAACCAGCTGGGGGCGACGTAGACGGGCACACCGAACGGGCGCCCCATGAGGATGCCGCCACCGCTCTCGCGAGGGCGCTTGGCAGCGCGGTCCCCGGGCTCGCTCTCGGTCCCGGCGCCCCCGCTGCCGGGCCGGTCCTGCCCGCTGTTGTCCACGGTGTCCCCTCGTCGGATGCGGCCCCCGCACCCGCGGTGCGTTCTCACGATCATGCAGTGCGAGAGCTCCTGAGTCGATGGTATGCGGCCGACTGTCGGTCACGGGCCGTAGGGTTCCTGTCATGGGTATCGCCACCGAGGAAATGGCCGGCAGCGGCGACGGGCAGGCCGGGCAGGCGACGGAGGGCGCCGCTGAGCGGCCGTCCGGCGCCGTGCGTCCGGCCGCGCTGTCGCCGTCGCGCGCCGGCGACTTCATGCAGTGTCCGCTGCTCTACCGCTTCCGCGTGATCGACAAACTGCCCGAGAAGCCGAGCGCCGCGGCGACCCGTGGCACGGTGGTGCACTCCGTGCTGGAGCGGCTCTTCGACGCGCCCGCCGCCGAGCGCACCGCGCCGCGGGCGAAGGGCCTGGTGCCGGGCGAGTGGGAGAAGCTGCTCGCGGCCCGCCCGGAGCTGGCGGAGCTGTTCCTGCGGGAGGACGGCTCGCACGACGGCGACCGCCTGGCGAAGTGGCTGGCGGACGCGGAGCGGCTGGTGGAGCGCTGGTTCACGCTGGAGGACCCCACACGGCTGGAGCCCGCGGACCGCGAGCTCTATGTGGAGACGGTGATCGAGGACGCGGGTCCCGCCGGCGCGGGGCTGACGCTGCGGGGCTTCATCGACCGGGTCGACGTGGCACCCACCGGCGACGTCCGGATCGTGGACTACAAGACCGGCAAGGCCCCGGCCCCGCAGTACCGCGACGGCGCGCTGTTCCAGATGACGTTCTACGCCCTGGTGCTGTGGCGGCTGCGCGGCCGGGTGCCGCGCCGGCTCCAGCTGGTCTATCTGGGCAGCGGTGACGTCCTGACGTACGACCCGGCCGAGGCCGAGCTGCTGGCCGTCGAGCGCAAGCTGCGCGCCCTGTGGGAGGCCATCCAGCTGGCGACGGACACCGGCGACTGGCGGCCCAGGCCCACCAAGCTGTGCGGCTGGTGCGATCACCAGGCCGTCTGTCCGGAGTTCGGCGGCACTCCCCCGCCGTATCCGCTGCCGGTCGTGGCGCAGCGCGCCGGGCTGGTGGCCCCTGCCACGGCCGCTCAGGGCAGAATGGACGCGGTCTAACGAAGGAGTTCACGTGGCGATCCGCGTCCTGCTGGTCGACGACCAGCCGCTGCTGCGCACCGGCTTCCGGATGATCCTCGAGGCGGAGGCGGACCTCGCGGTCGTCGGCGAGGCCGGGGACGGTCTTCAGGCGCTCGACCAGGTGCGGGCGCTGCAGCCCGACGTGGTGCTGATGGACATCCGGATGCCGCGGATGGACGGTGTCGAGGCGACCCGGCAGATCACCGGCCCGGAGCGGAACGGCCCGGCGAAGGTCCTGGTGCTGACGACCTTCGATCTGGACGAGTACGTGGTGGAGGCCCTGCGGGCGGGGGCCAGCGGGTTCCTGCTGAAGGACGCGCCCGCCAATGAGCTGGTGCAGGCGATCCGGGTGGTGGCGGGCGGCGAGGCGATGCTCGCGCCGAGCATCACCCGGCGGCTGCTCGACAAGTACGCCGGCCACCTCCCCTCCGGCGAGGAGCCGCTGCCCGACACCCTGCACACGCTGACCGACCGGGAGGTCGAGGTGCTGAAGCTGGTGGCGCGCGGGCTGTCGAACGCGGAGATCGCGGCGGATCTGTTCGTCAGCGAGACGACGGTCAAGACGCATGTGGGCCACGTGCTCACGAAGCTGGGGCTCCGGGACCGGGTGCAGGCCGCGGTCTACGCCTACGAGAGCGGATTGGTGCGTCCCGGCGCGCAGTGACGCCGCTGCGGGCCCGCTCGCGGGCCGGTGGGGCCCCTCGCGCCCACGCGGCGGAGCCGCACGATGTCACGGCCCCGCGCCCCTGCCCGGGGCGCGGGGAACCGGTCGTCCTATTCCTTCGCCGCCTTGGCGATCTCCCAGAAGCGGAAGACCGTGGAGGCGTCGAGGGTCCACTGGAGACCGGAGATCCGGTCGCTCGCCACCGCGTACTGCTTGCCCTGCCACAGCGGCAGGATCGGCAGGTCCTGGGCGACGGTGCTCTGGACCTTGGCGAAGTCGCCGACGGTCGCGGTGCGGGTGCCCTCGGCCGCGGTGGCCAGGATGCGGCTGTTGATGTCCTTCGAGTCGTAGTTGTTCGACAGGACGTTGTTCTCACCGAAGAACGGCGCGGTGAAGTTGTCGGGGTCCGGGTAGTCGGGGATCCAGCCCTTGACGTAGACGCCGTACTTGCCGGCCTCGATGCCCTGCTCGTACTCCTCCTGCGGGACGCTCTTGACGTCCACCTCGAAGAGGTTGCTCTTGTTGAGCTGCTTGGCGATCTCCTCGAGCTCGGGCACGGTGCCCGGGCCGTAGCGGATCGGCGTGGCCCAGAGGGTGAGCTTGACCTTGCCCTTGATGTCGCCCGCGCTGAGGGCGGCGGCGGCCTTGTCGGGCTGCGGCCGGTCGCCGTAGAGGTCGAAGAACGGCGTCCTGTGGCCCGCGATACCGGCCGGGACGATGGAGTACAGCGGCTCAGCCGTGCGCTTGTAGACGTCGCGCACGAGCGCGCTGCGGTCGACCAGATAGGCGATCGCCTTGCGGACGGCGGGCTTGCCGACCACCGGGTCCTTGGTGTTGAAGACCAGGTGCTGGACCTCGGCACTGGTGCCCTCGACGACATTGAGCTTCGTCTTGCCGCCGTCGGCGGCGTCCAGGTCGGCCAGGTCCTTCATGGCCAGACCTCGGTAGGCGATGTCGACGCTGCCCTTCTGGACCGCGGTCTTCAGCTCCCCCTGGTCGCCGTGGAAGAACTTCATCGTCACGCCGCGGTTCTGCACCGCGCCGGCCGAGCCCTTGTACGAGGAGTTGACCGAGAAGACGGCCTGCTTCTTGTCGAAGGAATCCAGCTTGTAGACGCCGGAGCCGACGGCCTTGCCATCGGTGCGCAGCCGGTCGGCGGGGTATTCCTGGTGGTCGACGATGGAGCCGGCGCCGGAGGCGATCTTCTGCGGGAAGGTGGCGTCGGACCGGTTCAGGTGGAAGACGACCGTGGACTTGTCCGGGGTCTTGATGTCCTGGATCGAGGACAGCAGCGCGTCCGCCGGACCCTTCTTGTCATGGATCTTCAGCGTGCGGCGGAAGGAGAAGGCGACGTCCTCGGAGGTGAGGTCGTGGCCGTTGCTGAACTTCAGACCGTCCTTCAGCTTGCACTGGAAGGTCTTGCTCGTGTCGTCCTGGAACTTGCAGCTGTCGGCGGCCTCCGGCTGGGGAGTGGTGCTCCCCTTGGGGAAGCTCAGCAGCGACTGGAAGACGTTGTTGAACAGCAGCCAGGTACCCGGGTCGTAGCCGGATGCGGGGTCGGTGGTCACGACTTCGTCGGACATCCCCATGACCACCGACTCACCGGTGCCGCCCGCCTTGCCGTCTTCCGAACCGCACCCGGTGAGCAGGGCGGCGGCCAGCCCCGCGCCGAGCGGGGCGGCAAGCCACTGGTCACGTTTCCTCACGTGCACGTTCCTCACAGTTTCCTTGATCGTCTGAAGAGATCTTCGGCAGAACCGGTCTGACGAGCCTGTTGCCTCACACGCCGCGGCCCAGCTCCCACGGCTGCAGCTCGGAGGCGGAGTTGAGCGCCCACTCGGCACCGGTGACGTTGTCCCGGGCCGCCACGTACTGCTTCCCCTGCCACAGCGGCAGCACCGGCACGTCGTCGGCGACGATGTCCTGGGCCTGCTGGAAGAACTTGGCCGCGGACTCGCGCTGTGGGGTCTCGCGGGAGTCCGGGATCAGCTGGTTGGTGATCTTGGTGTTCTGGTAGGGGGAGCGGAGGAAGTTGTCCTTGCCGAAGAACGGCGCGACGAAGTTGTCCGGGTCCGGGAAGTCGGGGAACCAGCCCATGCCGTAGACGGCGTACTTGCCCTTCGCGGCCTCCGGGCGGAAGTCCGCCCACTTCACGCCCTGGATCCTGGCGTTGAACAGCTGGCTGTCGTTGAGCTGCTTCTGGAGCGTCTTGAACGCCTTGCCGGTCGCCTCACCGTAGTGGTCGTCGGTGTAGGTGAGGGTCAGCGGCACCGGGGTGCTGATGTTCGCGGCCCGCAGGATCGAGCGGGCCTTGTCGACGCTCGGGTCCCCGTACTTGTTGGAGAAGGAGTTCTGGTGGCTGGTGATGCCGCTGGGGACGACCGAGTACAGCGGGTCGTTGGTCCGCGCGTAGTCGTCGCGGGACAGCGCCTGGCGGTCGACCAGCTGGGCCATCGCCTGGCGCACGGCCTTGTTCTTCACCGTGGGGTCGTCGGTGTTGAAGGCGAGGAAGCTGATCTCCTGACCCGGCGCCTCCAGCAGCTTGACGCCCTTGGCCGTGGCGCCGCCCAGCCGGCTGAGCTGCTCCGGCGACAGGGTGCGGTTCATCATGTCGATGTCGCCGCCCTTGAGCGCCTTCTCCATCGACTTCGAGTCGTCGTAGAACCGCATCTCGTACTTGTCGTTCTGCAGCTCCACCGAACCCTGGTAAGCGGAGTTCTTGGTGAAGACGGCCTTGACGACCCGGCCGTCCTTCTCGTCCGTCTTCAGGGTGTACGGGCCGGAGCCGACGACCTTGAAGCCGGAGTTGAGCTGGTCCTTGGAATAGACCTCGCTGTCGACGATGGCGGCGGCCGGGGTGGCGAGCTTCTGCGGGAAGGTCGCGTCGGGCGTCTTCAGCGAGAAGACGACCTCGCGCTCGCTGGGCGTCTCGACCTTGTCGATGTTGCTGAGCAGCGACACCGGGCCGTTCTCGAAGTTGATGGTGCGGGCGCGCTCGATGGAGAACTTGACGTCCTCGGAGGTGAGCGCGTGCCCGTTGGAGAACTTGAGCCCGCTGCGCAGCGTGCAGCGGAACTGCTCGTTCTTGCGGTCCCCGAAGGAGCACTTCTCGGCCGCGTCGCCGACCGGGTTGGAGCCGGAGCGGGGCAGGCGCAGCAGGGTCTGGAAGGTGCTGTGCAGGACGTTCCACGCGCTGATGTCGTACGCGGCGGCCGGGTCGAAGGGCGCCGGGTCGTCCGTCGTCTCCTCGAAACGGTCGGTCGTGCCGACGACGATGGCGCCGCTGCCCTTTCCGGCTCCGGAGCTCCCGCCACAGGCGACGAGCACGGGGGCCAGCAGGGCTGCCACGGTCGGCAGCGCCAACGTCTTGCGGTTCATTGTGCGGGGTTCTCCCTGTGGTGCGTTCGGTTCCCGGGACGATACCGACGGCGGTCGCGTCGGCCCATGGGCAGCCGTGAAGTTCTCGCGAAGAGATTAGTGCGCGGTGCCGCGGTAACCGGAACGCGGGGAACTTGATGCGATATCACGCCGGGATAACGACCGGCAGTTCACCGATTTCCGGACGCCGGCACGATTCGCGCACCTGATCATCAATCGGGACACAACGGTGCGCTTCAACCCCGCCCGGGGTACGGGAGAGTGATCGACACCCCACACAACGCCCCTTGACCCGGTGACGAAACTCACTCCGGTGAACTCTGCCGAACTCCGCGGCGCTCAGGGCAATTCGACCACCGCATTCGGCACGGAAAACAATCACCGGGGTGCGGCACGGGTCCGCCGGGCATTCCGGGACACGCTCAGTGCGCGCGTCAGTGCTTTCCGGTCATCAGCCCGCGGAGAAAGCGGAGATCGACTTCCTCCAGGGAACCCACGACCGTGCGCCCGGCGGCCGGCGGGATCGGGGCCACCGACGGCACCGCCACCACCCGGCAGCCGGCCGCCTCCGCGGCCGTCACGCCCGTCATGGTGTCCTCGACGACGGCGCACCGGGCGGGGTCCGCGCCGAGCCGGGCGGCGGCCAGCAGATAGGGGTCGGGGTGCGGCTTCGTCCGCTCCATCTCGTCGCCGGCGAGGGTCAGCGTGAAGTTCTCCGCGCCCAGCGTGTGCAGCACCCGGTCGATGATCTGCCGGTGCGAGGCGGAGACCAGCGCGGTCGGCACGGAGTGGGCGGCGAGCTCGGCGAGCAGCCTGCGGGCACCCGGCATCAGCGGCACCCCGCGCCCGATCATCTCGGAGAAGCGCGAGTTGAGCAGGGCGGTCAGCTCGGCCAGGGCGATCTTCGCGCCGGTGGCCTGGATGAGGAAGGACGCGCTGCGCGTCATGGGGCCGCCGACGACGACCGCGCGGTAGTCCTCCAGGAGCCGGTGCCCGAGCTCGGCGAAGACGGCGACCTCGACCTCCCACCAGAAGCCCTCGGTGTCGACCAGGGTGCCGTCCATGTCGAGCAGGACGGCCTGCAGGGCCGACCCGGCGGCGGGGCGGGTCTCGACTGCGGGGATGCTGCTGGTCATCCGGGCACACCTCCTGAGGGGACGAGAAGGCCGGTCCGGCCGCACCCCTCGGGGCACGGCCGGACCGGCCTTCACCGGACCGACAAGTGTACGACGGACAGCCTCCCGCGTCGCTTCGATATCCGGGAGCCGCCGTCGCACCGGCCGCGCCCCCGGCACCGGTGGCTCAGCCCTGGCCCTCGGGCCCTTCCGGGTCCTCCTCGGCCGGCTGGCCCCCGTCGCCCTCCTTGGCCGGGGGCCGCGGCGGGCGCGTACGGCCGCTGGAGGTGTCGCGGAGGAAGGAGCCGTCCGTGAGGCCGGGCTCGGCCGCGAGGCCGCCGGGCTGGCCGTCACGGCGGCGCAGATAGCGCTCGAACTCACGGGCGATGGCCTCGCCCGACGCCTCGGGGAGATCGGCCGTGTCCCGCGCCTCCTCCAGCGACTGGACGTACTCCGCGACCTCGCTGTCCTCGGCCGCCAGCTGGTCCACGCCCAGCTGCCAGGCGCGGGCGTCCTCCGCGAGCTCGCCCAGCGGGATCCGCAGGTCGATCAGGTCCTCCAGGCGGTTCAGCAGCGCCAGGGTGGCCTTGGGATTGGGCGGCTGGGAGACGTAGTGCGGCACGGCCGCCCACAGGCTCACCGCCGGGACGCCCGCGTGCGTGCAGGCTTCCTGGAGAATGCCGACGATGCCGGTCGGGCCCTCGTAGCGGGACTCCTCCAGATCCATGGTGCGGGCCAGGTCGGGGTCGGAGGTGACCCCGCTGACCGGCACCGGCCGGGTGTGCGGGGTGTCGCCGAGCAGCGAGCCCAGCACCACGACGAGCTCCACGCCCAGCTCATGGGCGAAGCCCAGGAGCTCGTTGCAGAACGAGCGCCAGCGCATGCTCGGCTCGATACCCCGCACCAGGACGAGGTCGCGCGTGGGCCCCTTGCCCTCGCCGCCCGTGCGCACCACGGACAGCCGGGTGGTCGGCCAGGTGACCTTGCGGACTCCCCCGTCCAGCCAGATCGTGGGCCGGTTGACCTGGAAGTCGTAGTAGTCCTCGGCGTCGAGGGCGCCGAAGACCTCCCCCTTCCACTCCCGGTCCAGGTGCGCGACCGCACTGGACGCGGCGTCACCGGCGTCGTTCCAGCCCTCGAAGGCACAGATCATGACCGGGTCGATCAGCTCGGGAACCCCCTCAAGCTCGATCACCCAGCGCCTCCTTCCGACCGGGGCGGACGGGTCCGTACCACCGGTTGCAGTTCCGTGCAGTGTTGTTCAGGGTTGTTCAGGGTCCTTCGGGATCGCGCGGCGTCGTGCGGGATCGCGCCGTGTCGTCCGGAGCGGCCCCCCGCAGCGTGTTCCCTGTCGTGCGACCCCTAAGACTACGACTTCCGCGCCCCCTGTTCGCAGCCCCTGTACGGGCACTTCCTCACCCCCTCGTACCCCGGTCACGCCGGTGTGCACGCACGTGAGGGGAGAGACGGCCGATGGCGTCTCTCCCCTCGGTGGGCGGTGGGGCCTCAGCCCTTGTCGCCCAGCATGTCCTTGACGCGCGCCCGGACGTCCTCGGTGTCGAGGCCGCGGATCGTCAGCGTGGTGCGGCGGCGCAGGACGTCGTCCACCGTCTCGGCCCACTCGTGGTCACGGGCGTAGACGACCTGGGCCCAGATCTCGGGGCCGTCGGGGTGGATGCGCTCGCCGAGCTCCGGGTTCTCGTTGACCAGGCGCGCGATGTCGAAGGACAGCGAGCCGTAGTGCGAGGCCAGGTGGCGGGCGGTCAGCGGGTCCATGCGGGCGCCGGGGTCGCGGTCCACCAGCAGTCGGTGGGCGACCGCGTTGGGGTTGGCGACACCGGGCAGCGGGGTCCGGCGGACGAGGTTGGAGACGGGCTCCATGTCCTCGGTCAGCGGGCTGCCGGGCAGCTTGGCGAGCTTGGCCATGACCGTACGGCCGATGTGGCGGTAGGTGGTCCACTTGCCGCCGGCGACGGAGAGCATGCCGCCCTTGCCCTCGCTGACGACGGTCTCGCGCTTGGCCTGGGCCACGTCACCGGGACCGCCGGGCAGCACGCGCAGGCCGGCGAAGGCGTACGTCATCAGGTCGCGGTCGAGGTCCGCGTCCTGGATGGAGAACGCCGCCTCGTCCAGGATCTGCTGGATGTCGGCCTCGGTGGCGCGCACGTCCGCCGGGTCGCCCTCGTACTGGGTGTCGGTGGTGCCCAGCAGGAGCTGGTCCTCCCACGGCAGGGCGAAGGTGATGCGGTACTTGTCGATCGGGGTGGCCATGGCGGCCTTCCAGGGCGACTTGCGCTTCATCACGATGTGCGCGCCCTTGGAGAGGCGGATCGACGGGTCCGCGCCCTTGTCCTCCATCTTGCGGAGGTGGTCGACCCAGGGGCCGGTGGCGTTGAGCACGACGCGCGCGTCGATGCCGAACTCGGCGCCGTCCGTGCGGTCCTTGAGCTCGGCGCCCGTGACCTTGCCGTGGGTGAAGCGCAGGCCGGTGACCTCGGCGTGGTTGAGGACCACGGCACCGGACTCGACGGCGGCGCGGACCGTCATGACGGCGACGCGCGAGTCGTTCATCTGGTGGTCGTAGTAGACCGCCACGGCCTTGAGGTTGTCCGTGCGCAGACCCGGGTTGTCGGCCTTGGCCTTGGCCGGGGAGATCACCTTGCCGACGCCGTCGCCGAAGGCGGACAGCGCGGAGTAGGCGAAGACACCGGCGCCGAGCTTGGCGGCGCCGACCGGGCCGCCCTTGTAGACCGGCAGGTAGAAGGTCAGCGGGTTGACCAGGTGCGGGGCCACGTCCTTGGCCAGCACCCGGCGCTCGTGGTGGTTCTCCGCGACCAGCTTGACCGCGCCGGTCTGCAGGTAGCGCAGACCGCCGTGGACGAGCTTGGAGGAAGCGGAGGAGGTGGCGCCGGCGAAGTCGCCGGCGTCCACCATGGCGACCCGCAGTCCGGCCTGCGCTGCGTGCCAGGCCACCGAGGTGCCCAGGATGCCGCCGCCGATCACCAGGAGGTCGTACGTCGCGTTGGACAGCCGTTCCCGGGTCTCGGCACGGCCCGGGTTGGCACCGGAGGCCGGGTGCGTTCCCAGGGTCGGAACGCTCTGCGGGGTTGTCATGATTACTCCTCGTCCTCGATCCAGCCCATGGTCCGCTCGACGGCCTTGAGCCAGTTCTTGTACTCGCGGTCACGCGTGTCCGCGTCCATGCGGGGGGTCCACTCGGCGGCCCGGCGCCAGTTGGCGCGCAGGGCGTCGGTGTCCGGCCAGAAGCCGACGGCCAGGCCGGCGGCGTAGGCGGCGCCGAGGCAGGTGGTCTCGGCGACCATCGGGCGCACCACAGGGGCGTCCAGGAAGTCCGAGAGCGTCTGCATCAGCAAGTTGTTGGAGGTCATACCGCCGTCGACCTTGAGCGCGGTGAGCTCGACGCCGGAGTCCTTCGTCATGGCGTCGGTGATCTCGCGGGTCTGCCAGGCGGTGGCCTCGAGCACGGCGCGGGCGATGTGCGCCTTGGTGACGTAGCGGGTCAGGCCCGCGATGACACCGCGCGCGTCGGAGCGCCAGTAGGGGGCGAACAGGCCGGAGAAGGCCGGCACGAAGTAGGCGCCGCCGTTGTCCTCGACGGAGCTGGCGAGCGTCTCGATCTCGGCCGCGCTCTTGATGAGGCCCATCTGGTCGCGCATCCACTGCACGAGGGAGCCGGTGACGGCGATGGAGCCCTCGAGGGCGTAGACCGGCTTCTCGTTCCCGATGCGGTAGCCGACGGTGGTCAGCAGGCCGTTGTAGGACTGGACGGGCTCGTCACCGGTGTTCATCAGCATGAAGGTGCCGGTGCCGTAGGTCGACTTGGCCTCGCCCTGCTCGAAGCAGGTCTGGCCGAAGAGCGCGGCCTGCTGGTCGCCCAGGGCGGAGGCGACGGGCACACCGTCGAGGGCGCCGCCCTTGGCCGAGCCGTAGACCTCGGCGGAGGAGCGGATCTCGGGCAGCACGGAGCCCGGGATCGCCATGGAGGCGAGGATGCGCTCGTCCCACTCCAGCTTGCGCAGGTTCATCAGCATGGTGCGCGAGGCGTTGGTGACGTCCGTGACGTGGACACCGCCGTCGACACCGCCGGTGAGGTTCCAGATGACCCAGGAGTCCATGGTGCCGAAGAGGATGTCGCCGGCCTCGGCGCGCTCGCGCAGGCCCTCGACGTTGTCCAGCAGCCAGCGGACCTTGGGGCCGGAGAAGTAGGAGGCCAGCGGGAGGCCCGTCTCGCGGCGGAAGCGGTCCTGGCCGACGTTGCGCCCGAGCTCCTTGCAGAGGCCGTCGGTGCGGGTGTCCTGCCAGACGATGGCGTTGTGGACGGGCTCACCGGTGTTCTTGTCCCACATCAGCGTGGTCTCACGCTGGTTGGTGATGCCGATCGCCTTGACGTCGGCGGCGGTGATGCCCGCCTTCTCGACGGCGCCGGCCACGACCTGCTGGACGTTGGTCCAGATCTCGGTGGCGTCGTGCTCGACCCAGCCCGGCTTCGGGAAGATCTGCTCGTGCTCCTTCTGGTCGACGGAGACGATGCGTCCGTCGCGGTCGAAGACGATGCAGCGGGAGGAGGTGGTGCCCTGGTCGATCGCCGCGATGAACGGGCCCTGGCCGTGGGTGCCGGTGGTGGTCATGTCTGGTGTGCTCCTGGAAGTCTGAAGGTCTCGGCGGGTGCTCAGTACGCGAGCTTGTGGATGCCTGCGGCCAGCGCGGCACCGACGAGCGGGCCGACCACCGGGATCCAGGCGTAGCTCCAGTCGGAGCCGCCCTTGTTCGGCAGCGGCAGCAACGCGTGCACGATACGCGGGCCGAGGTCACGGGCCGGGTTGATCGCGTAGCCCGTCGGGCCGCCGAGCGAGAGGCCGATGCCCACCACGACGAAGGCGGTCATCAGCACGCCGGTGCCGCTGACGGCCAGGCCCTTGGTGAGGCCCTGGGTGAGGATCGCGAGCACGAGCACCGCGGTGGCGATGATCTCCGTGGCGAGGTTCTGCACCACGTTGCGGACCTCGGGTCCGGTGGAGAAGATGCCGAGCACCGGGCCGGCCTTGGGGGCCGCGGTCTGGTCGACCATGCCCTCGTGGGGGTTGAGGCCGCCGACGATCTCCGGGTCGGTGAGGTGGGCCCGGAACTGGCCGTAGTACGTGACCCACACCAGGGTGGCGCCGATCATCGCGCCGAGCATCTGGGAGCCGATGTAGAGCGGTACGTCGCTCCACTTGGTGGCGCCGTCGATCGCGAGCCCTATCGTCACGGCGGGGTTGAGGTGCGCGCCGGACGGGTTGGCGATGTACGCCCCCGTCAGCACGGCGAAGCCCCAGCCGAACGTGATGGCGAGCCACCCCGCGTTGAGCGCCTTCGAGCGCTTCAGGGTGACGGCGGCGCACACGCCACCGCCCAGCAAGATGAGCACGGCGGTACCGATGGTCTCGCCGATGAAGATGTCGGAGCTGGACACCCGCGACTCCTTTGTCCTTCGTCCAGGGGAAGGCGAACCCCGGGTCCCTCCGGTGGTCCGCGCCCTCCGAGAGGGCGGTGATCGGTCCCGCGGCAGTGCCCACCATAGCGAATATTGTCGTTAGGTGTTCGACAATGCCGACCGATGAACGGCAGTTTTCTGCACGGTCAAGAGCCCGTCAAGGGTTTCGTGACCGAAAAGTCCGGGCCAAGGGGCCGAAAGCATTCGATCGATACCCGTCGGTAACCTAACCGCGACCTAAAGCCCCGATCCGGCCCGGATCCACCCCACCCCCGGGTCAGAAGCGCCCGGCGCCCAGGTCCCGGGAGACGGCCCGCGCGCAGTCCCGTACGGCCGCGACCAGCTGCGCCCTCAGCTCGCCCTCCTCGCAGACCCGCTCCACGGCACCGGTGATGCCCACCGCGCCCACCGGCATCCGGCGCCGGTCGTGGATGGGGGCGGCGACCGAGGCCACGCCCGCCCAGGTCTCCTCGACGTCCGAGGCCCAGCCACGGGCCCGGGTGAGGTCGAGCACATTCTCGAAATCGGCCGGCTCGGTCACGGTCCGCGGGGTGAACGCCTCACGGTCGGATTCCGTCACCTCACTGTGCGCCACCGGGTCGTAGGCCGAGAGCACCTTGCCGAGCGCGGTGCTGTGCAGCGGCTGCATCGCGCCGACCTCCAGCACCTGCCTGCTGTCGTCGGGCCGGAAGACGTGATGGATGATCAGCACGCCCTGCTGGTGGAGCACGCCCAGATAGACGCTCTCGCCGCTGGAGCGCGCCAGGTCGTCCGCCCAGACGAGCGCCCGGGCCCGCAGCTCGTGCACATCCAGATAGCTGTTCCCCAGCCGGAGCAGCTCCGCGCCGAGCTGATAGCGCCCCGAGGCAGGGTCCTGCTCGACGAAGCCCTCCTGCTGGAGGGTCCGCAGAATGCCGTGCGCGGTCCCCTTCGCGAGCCCCAGCGCGGAGGCCACATCCGACAGCCCCAGCCGTCGCTCGCCCCCCGCGAGCAGCCGTAGCATCGCCGCCGCCCGTTCGAGCGACTGGATGGTCCGTGCCATCGCGCAACCTCCTCCACATGCCGTTCGGCAATGCTGAACACTATCGGCCGATGCCGACCGAGAGATAGCTGGCGACGGCTCTTCGGATGATCTTCGCGGAGCCAGCGTGCCTGGTCAGGCCGTCAGGATCCCCGTATCAAGCCGTGGGACACCCCTCCCAACGGCGGAGGCGGCAGCTACGCTGACGACGTGCGCCTTCTGCCGGAAGGCGCAAAGCCGACAGCCGTCGCAACCCCGGGAGCACTTCCATGGCCTCGTTCACGCCATCGACCGCGAGCACCGCCCGAGCCTTCGAACTGCGGGAGGCCCTCGCCTCCCGGGTCGTGGTGGCCGACGGAGCCATGGGCACGATGCTCCAGGCGCAGGACCCCAGTCTGGACGACTTCGAGCAGCTCGAAGGCTGCAACGAGATCCTCAACGTCACCCGGCCGGACATCGTGCGCTCGGTGCACGAGGCGTATTTCTCCGTCGGCGTCGACTGCGTGGAGACCAACACCTTCGGCGCGAACCTCGCGGCCCTCGGCGAGTACGACGTCGCCGACCGCATCCTCGAACTCTCCGAGGCGGGCGCGCGCATCGCCCGCGAGGTCGCCGACGACTTCACCGGCCGCGACGGCCGCACCCGCTGGGTGCTCGGCTCGGTCGGGCCGGGCACCAAGCTGCCGACCCTGGGCCACGCCCCGTACGGCAAGCTCCGCGACGCCTACCAGCGCAACGTCGAGGGCCTCGTCGCCGGCGGCGCCGACGCGATCCTGGTCGAGACCACCCAGGACCTGCTCCAGACCAAGGCGTCCGTCGTCGGCGCCCGGCGCGCCCTGGAGGCCGCGGGCGCCGACCTGCCGCTGCTGGTCCAGGTCACCGTCGAGACCACCGGCACCATGCTCCTCGGCTCCGAGATCGGCGCCGCGCTCACCGCGCTGGAGCCGCTGGGCATCGACATGATCGGGCTGAACTGCGCCACCGGCCCGGCCGAGATGAGCGAGCACCTGCGCTATCTGTCCCGGCACGCCCGCACCCGGGTCTCCGCGATGCCCAACGCCGGCCTGCCGGTCCTGGGCAAGGACGGCGCGCACTATCCCCTGACCCCCGCCGAACTGGCCGACGCGCACGAGACGTTCGTCCGGGAGTACGGGCTGTCGCTCGTCGGCGGCTGCTGCGGCACCACGCCGGAGCACCTGCGGCAGGTCGTCGAGCGCGTCCGTGACATGCGGCCCACCGAGCGCGCGCCCCGACCCGAGCCCGGCGCCGCCTCGCTCTACCAGACCGTGCCCTTCCGGCAGGACACCTCCTACCTCGCGATCGGCGAGCGGACCAACGCCAACGGCTCGAAGAAGTTCCGCGAGGCGATGCTCGCCGCCCGCTGGGACGACTGCGTGGAGATGGCCCGCGACCAGATCCGCGAGGGCGCGCACATGCTCGACCTGTGCGTCGACTACGTCGGCCGCGACGGCGTCGCCGACATGGAGGAGCTCGCGGGCCGCTTCGCCACCGCCTCCACCCTCCCGATCGTGCTCGACTCCACGGAGGTCGACGTGCTGCGCGCCGGTCTGGAGAAGCTGGGCGGGCGCGCCGTCATCAACTCCGTCAACTACGAGGACGGCGACGGCCCCGAGTCCCGCTTCGCCAAGGTGACGGCCCTGGCCGCCGAGCACGGCGCGGCGCTCATCGCGCTGACCATCGACGAGGACGGCCAGGCCCGTACGGTCGAGAACAAGGTCGCCATCGCCGAGCGGATCATCGCGGACCTCACCGGCAACTGGGGCATCCGCGAGTGCGACATCCTCATCGACACCCTGACCTTCACCATCTGCACCGGTCAGGAGGAGTCCCGCAAGGACGGCATCGCCACCATCGAGGCCATCCGCGAGCTCAAACGCCGCCACCCGGAGGTGCAGACCACCCTGGGCCTGTCCAACATCTCCTTCGGCCTCAACCCGGCCGCCCGCGTCGTGCTGAACTCCGTCTTCCTCGACGAGTGCGTCAAGGCCGGGCTGGACTCGGCGATCGTGCACGCCAGCAAGATCCTGCCGATCGCGCGCCTGGAGGAGGAGCAGGTCAAGGTCGCTCTCGACCTCATCTACGACCGGCGCGCCGAGGGCTACGACCCCTTGCAGAAGCTCATGGAGCTCTTCGAGGGCGTCAACATGAAGTCCATGAAGGCGGGCAAGGCCGAGGAGCTCCTCGCGCTGCCGCTGGACGAGCGGCTCCAGCGCCGCATCATCGACGGCGAGAAGAACGGCCTGGAGGCCGACCTGGACGAGGCACTGCGCGACCGCCCGGCCCTCGACATCGTCAACGACACCCTGCTCGAAGGCATGAAGGTGGTCGGCGAGCTCTTCGGCTCCGGCCAGATGCAGCTGCCGTTCGTCCTCCAGTCGGCCGAGGTCATGAAGTCGGCCGTCGCCTATCTCGAGCCGCACATGGAGAAGTCCGACGCGGCGGGCAAGGGCACGATCGTGCTGGCCACCGTGCGTGGCGACGTCCACGACATCGGCAAGAACCTCGTCGACATCATCCTCTCCAACAACGGCTACAACGTCGTCAACCTCGGCATCAAGCAGCCCGTCTCCGCGATCCTGGAGGCCGCCGAGGAGCACCGGGCCGATGTGATCGGCATGTCCGGGCTCCTGGTGAAGTCCACCGTGATCATGAAGGAGAACCTGGAGGAGCTGAACCAGCGCAAGCTGGCGGCCGACTATCCGGTGATCCTCGGTGGCGCGGCCCTCACCCGCGCCTATGTCGAGCAGGACCTGCACGAGATCTACGAGGGCGAGGTCCGCTACGCCCGTGACGCCTTCGAGGGCCTGCGGCTGATGGACGCGCTGATCGCGGTCAAGCGAGGGGTGCCGGGGGCGACGCTGCCGGAGCTCAAGCAGCGGCGGGTGCCCAAGCGGGAGGCCGCGGCGGCCGTCGTCGAGGAGCCGGAGGGCGCCGTGCGGTCGGATGTGGCCGTGGACAACCGCGTGCCCGAGCCGCCCTTCTGGGGCACCCGCGTCATCAAGGGCATCGGCCTGAAGGACTACGCCTCCTGGCTCGACGAGGGCGCGCTCTTCAAGGGCCAGTGGGGGCTCAAGCAGGCCCGCGCGGGCGGCCCGACCTACGAGGAGCTCGTGGAGACCGAGGGCCGGCCGCGGCTGCGCGGCTGGCTGGAGAAGCTCCACACGGAGAATCTCCTCGAAGCGGCCGTCGTCTACGGCTACTTCCCCTGCGTCTCCAAGGGCGACGACCTGATCCTCCTGCACGAGGACGGCACCGAGCGCACGCGCTTCACCTTCCCGCGCCAGCGGCGCGGGCGCCGCCTGTGCCTGGCGGACTTCTTCCGCCCGGAGGAGTCCGGCGAGACCGACGTCGTGGGCCTCCAGGTCGTCACCGTGGGCTCCCGCATCGGCGAGGCCACGGCGGAGCTCTTCGCCGCCGACGCCTACCGCGACTACCTCGAACTGCACGGCCTGTCCGTCCAGTTGGCCGAGGCCCTCGCCGAGTACTGGCACGCCCGCGTCCGTTCCGAGCTCGGCTTCGCGGGCGAGGACCCGGCCGACGTCGAGGACATGTTCGCCCTCAAGTACCGCGGCGCCCGCTTCTCCCTGGGCTACGGCGCCTGCCCCGACCTGGAGGACCGCGGCAAGATCGCCACCCTCCTGGAGCCGGAGCGCATCGGCGTCCACCTCTCGGAGGAGTTCCAGCTGCACCCGGAGCAGTCGACGGACGCGATCGTGATCCACCACCCGGAGGCGAAGTACTTCAACGCGCGGTAGGCGGGGGTATCTGCGGCCGGGGGTCCGGGGGTTGCCCCCGGACCCCCGGCCTTCACCACGTCCGCGCTGTGAGCCTTCCACACGGTTCCGTTCACGCGCCGGGAAGCGAGGCTCCCGGTTCGCGCCGGAGAAAGTCCAGGCGCGCCCGCCGAGAATCCATGGACAGGCGCACGCCCGCATCACTAAGCACGCGTGCATGAGCTCACCGACACGACGCAGGAGAACACCGACCCGACTGAGAGCGGCCGTGGCCGTCGCCCTCCTCGGGCTCGCGGCGGCGCTCGCCGGGCCCGTCGGCAGCGCGCACGGCTCCCCGGCCGACGGCGTGGAGCGGACGACCGTCGGCGACGTCACCGGCTTCGCGGCCGCCGGGCCCGCCGCCTACCGGCTGACCGCCGGCAGCGCCCAGGCGCGCGTCACCTTCGCCTCCGCCGACACCTTCCGGATCGAACTCGCCCCCGACGGCGCCTTCACCGACCCCACCGGCAAGGACATCGTCCTGCCGCAGGGCGCGCCGCCGCGTACCCGCTGGAAGGACAAGGGCGACCGCTACGACCTGAGCACCTCCGCCGTCACCCTGCGCGCGTACAAATCCCCGCTGCGCTTCGAACTCCGCCGCGCGGACGGCACCCGCGTCTGGGCCGAGACCAAGGGGCTGAGCTGGGACAAGGACAGCACGACCCAGACCCTCGCCCGCGGCGCCCGCGAGCAGTTCTACGGCGGCGGGATGCAGAACGGCCGCGGCAACACCTCGCACCGGGGCAAGACGGTCGAGGTGGGCGTCGACTACAACTGGGACGACGGGGGCCACCCCAACTCCGTGCCGTACTACCTCTCCTCGGCCGGTTACGGCGTCTTCCGCAATACCTACGCCCCCGGCACGTACGCCTTCGGCGACCCCGTGACGACCACCGAGAAGGAGCGGCGCTTCGACGCGTACTACTTCGCCGGGCCCACGGCCAAGGACGTCATCGGGCAGTACACGAAGCTGACCGGCCGCCCCTTCCTGCCGCCGGTCTACGGCCTGGAGATCGGCGACTCCGACTGCTATCTGCACAACGCCAACCGCGGCGAACGGCACACCCTGGACGCCCTGAAGGTGGCCGACGGCTATACGGCCAACGACATGCCGAACGGCTGGATGCTCGTCAACGACGGCTACGGCTGCGGCTACGAGAACCTGCCCGAGGTGAACAAGGGCCTGGCCGACCACAAGACGAAGATGGGCCTGTGGACCCAGGACGGCCTGGCGAAGCTCGCCGACCAGGTCAAGGCCGGCCAGCGGGTGGCCAAGCTCGACGTCGCCTGGGTCGGCGACGGCTACAAGTTCGCCCTCGACGGCTGCAAGGACGCGTACAAGGGCATCGAGGACAACAGCGACGCCCGCGGCTTCACCTGGGCGCCGGAGAGCTGGTCGGGCGCGCAGCGCTGCGGGGTCCAGTGGTCGGGCGACCAGAAGGGCTCGTGGGAATACATCCGCTGGCAGATCCCGACGTACGCGGGCGCCACGATGTCCGGCCTCGCGTACACCACGGGCGACGTCGACGGCATCTTCGCCGGCAGCCCGAAAACGTATGTCCGCGACCTCCAGTGGAAGGCGTTCCTGCCGGCCGTGATGACCATGGACGGCTGGGCGCCCAGCGACAAGCAGCCCTACCGGTACGGCGATCCGTACACCTCGATCAACCGCAAGTACCTCAAGCTCAAGGAGTCGCTGCTGCCGTACATGTACTCCTACGCGGCGGAGGCGCACCGCACCGGCGTCGGCCCGGTGCGGCCGCTCGCGCTGGAGTACCCGGACGACCCCAAGGCGTCGTCCGACGCCGCCACGTACGAGTTCCTTTCGGGCCAGGACTTCCTCGTGGCACCGGTCTACGAGGACACCGAGGTCCGCAACGGCATCTATCTCCCCAAGGGCACCTGGACCGACTACTGGACGGGCCGCACCTACGAGGGCCCGCGGACGCTGGACGGATACCGCGCGCCGCTCGACACCCTGCCGCTGTTCGTGAAGGCGGGTGCGAGCATCCCGATGTGGCCCGGGATCCGGTCGTACGAGGACCGCACGCCGTCCTCACCGCTCGCCTGGGACGTCTATCCGCGGGGCCGGTCGTCGTTCACGCTCTATGAGGACGACGGCATCACCCGGGCCCACCGCGCGGGCGCTTACGCCCAGCAGAAGCTGACGGTCCACGCGCCGCGCGCGGGGCGGGGCACGGTGACCCTGGACGTCAGCGCCTCCAAGGGCGACTTCCGCGGCAAGCAGGCTGCCCGGCCGTACGAGTTCACGGTGCACGGCGGCACGGCCCCGGCGTCGGTGACGCTGGACGGCCGCACCCTGCCCCGGCTCTCCGGCGCGGGCGGCCAGGGCGCGGGCTGGTGGTACGACGGCTCCGACCGCGGCGGTGTGGTGCACGTGCGGACGGCGGCGCTGCCGACGGACCGCGCGTTCACGGTGGCGCTGCGGGGAGCGAGCGCGATCTGATCCACGGGACCGGGCTCCCGTCGGGACGGGCGGGGGCCCGGCCCCCTGGATCACCACAGATCCCGCCGCTCCGCGATCGGGTCGCCGTCGTAGGGATCGTGGGCCGTGAGGTTGTCCGCCGCCGGGTGCGTGCGCCCGGCCGGGCCCCTCGCGAAGGTGTGGAAGAGGTTGGCGGTGACCTGGGCCGTGAAGCGCGCGGTGGCCGGGGGGATGCCGTGGCCGCCGTCGCCGGTGAGGGACTCGACCCAGCGCATGGTGCCGGTGTTGAAGACGCCCGCGCCGCCGGGGGCCGTGTAGTAGGCGGAGTCGGCGAAGGTCCGTACGCCCCGGCACACCAGCCGGGAGTGGGCGACGATCTCGATCGGGCGCGGTGTGGCCTGCCCGGCGCCCACGCGGTCGTATTCGGTGCCCACCAGATTGCGGAAGGCCGTGCCGCGCGCGACGCCGGTGCCCTCGAAGAGCCAGTGGCCGGGTTCGGTGACCACGTAGTCGGCGGTCGTCGGGTTGGCTTCGTAGAGCGTCCCGGTCAGCGAGTTCTCCGGCACGGCGTGCGGAGGTTCGCGCCAGTCCGTGGTGACGGCGGTGTCGTCCTTGCCGCACATCGGGTCCCGCGCCCAGTCGCTCTTGTAGCAGACGACCAGGCGGCGGTCGCCCGTGGCGGTGTGCTCGAGGCGGACGCGCCGGAAGCAGGCGTTCGCGCCCAGGAAGGCGATGTTGGTGCCGGCGTCGCGCGCGGCCGTGACCCGGGCGCGCATCGCGGGCGTCCAGTATTCGTCGTGGCCCAGCGAGACGATGCCGTGCGCGCCGCTGAGCAGGTGCGGTTCGCGGTCGATGTCCATGGTCGTGACGTACGCCAGCGGCAGGCCGAGCCGCTCGGCGAGGGCGATGGCGGGCTGCTCGTACGTCGTGAACAGCGGCGCGCCGTCGCCGTCGTAGGGGCGGTCGCAACTGGCCGCGAGGGAACGGTTGGTGTCGTCGCCCTTGCCGCCGGGGCCGTGGTAGAGGCTGTGGCCGCCCCAGGTGTTGTACGCCTGCCACGTGCCGACCGCGTTGACGAGCACGAGCCTGCCGTCCGTGCGCGAGGAACGCACGGTCACCGGTACGTACCGCTGCTCCCCGGAGGCGGCGGTGAGCCGGATCAGGTACGCGCCCTCCGGCCAGCCGCGGGTGGGGATCTCCAGCGAGGGCGGCCAGGCGGCCGCGACGGTGCGGGTGGCGCCGGTGACCGGGGGAAGCGGCCGCACGGTGCCCGGTACGGCCTCCGAGGCCCATACCTTGCGCGCCTGGGCGCCTCCGTACCAGCCCATGCGGAACGCCTCGGCGCGGAACTCCCGCGCGGTGGTGGAGACATGCAGCCGCAGCGACTCCCCCGGCAGCACGCTCACCTGGTCGGCATACCCCTCGACGGCCCGGTCCGCGCCGCGTCGCAGCCCCCAGTCGCGGTCCCCCGGCCGTTCGTTCTCCGCCACGACCGACCGGGCGGTGCCCGGCTCCCGTTGCCGCGTGCCGTCCGGCCCGGAACACCCGGCGACGACCGCGCCGGCGCCCGCCCCGGCGACAGCGCCGAGGAAGTGCCGCCGGTCCCACGGGTGCTCGGACATGACCCTCCCATTGCGCGCGGGGGCCCGCGGCGGCGCAAGCGGGGGCCGAGGGCGACTGCTCCGTCCGGGCGGACGGCTATGTCTGCCGGGCGGGGCCGGCGGAGGGGGAGGCGCCACGGGCGGCGCTCACCGTTCGGGCCCGCCTGAGGCGTCGGCCGGGCTCCGTCCCCGGTCACGGTCCTGCTCACGGCTCCGGGCACGGTCCTGGGATGATCGGTGCCTGGCCGGCTGCCCGATCGGCCGGGCCGCGCGTGAGTAGGGAGAAGCTGTGCTGGGAGCCTTCGAGGCCCACCGTTCCGTGAAGAAGGCCGAGCGCGCCTGGAAGCAGGGAGTGGCGCTGCTGCGGAGGGACGATCTCGACGCCGCTGCCACGCTGTTCGAGGAGGCCGTGCTGCACGACCCCACCGCCGCCGACGCCTGGCTGGGCCTGCACGCCACGGCCCGCCGGGAGGAGGAGGCCCTCGCGGCCATGAACGAGCACGTGGCCACGTTCGGCGCCCTCCAGCAGAAGTACGGGATGCCGCTGACGTCGTGGTACTACGTCGGCGGGTACGTCCAGACGGAGCTCGTGATCGCCGACGACCTGTGGTTCGCGAACGTGGCCCAGCTGCTGGACGAGGAGGAGTACGAGCGGGCGGCACAGGCGCTGGCCCGGCCGCCGTACGAGAACGACGCGCTCCGGTTGCTGCGCGTGCGCCTCGCCCATGAGACCGGCGACTGGCCCGGGGTGCTGACGTGGGCCCGTGCCATCGAGGACGAGGGCATGGCCGCCGAGGAGGCGAACCTGTACGTCGGGGCGGCGCACCTGCACCGCGCGGAATACCACGAGGCCCTGCGGATCCTGGCACCGATGCCCCGGCACCTCGACTCCGGCGACACGTTCGAGGCCGCGGTGTCCTACTACCGCGGGGCGGCGTGCGAGGGGCTCGGCGATCCGGACGCGGCGCTGGGGCACTATCAGCACGCGCACCGCCTCGACCCCGGCCTGGCCGACGTGGCGGAGGTCATCCAGGAGCTGCTGGGCGAGGGCGGGGCCGGGGAGGGGGACATGGCCACGAAGGACACCCCTGCGGCCACGAGGCCCACCGCGGTGCCCGTGCCGGACGAGGCGCGCGCGGCGCTCCTCACGCAGGCCCAGGAGGCGCTGGACGCCATGATCGGCCTGGAGCCGGTCAAGCGCCAGGTCCGCACGCTCATCGCGCAGTTGCGCATGGTGGCCCTGCGCGAGGAGCAGGGGCTGCCGGCCGCGGCGCGCCCCCAACACTTCGTGTTCGCCGGCCCGCCCGGCACGGGCAAGACCACCGTCGCCCGGATCATCGGGAAGGTCTTCGCCGGACTGGGCCTGCTCCGGAGCGGGCACGTCGTCGAGGCGCAGCGCGTCGACCTCGTCGGCCAGTACCTCGGGGCGACCGCCATCAAGACGACCGAGGCGATCGATTCGGCCATGGACGGCGTGCTGTTCGTCGACGAGGCGTACGCCTTGGTCAACAGCGGCTACGACGGGGGCGACGCGTTCGGCTCGGAGGCCGTGCAGGTGCTGCTGAAGCGGGCGGAGGACGACCGGGACCGGCTCGTGGTGGTCCTCGCGGGCTACCGCAAGGAGATGGCCGAGCTCCTGAGCACCAACCCCGGTCTGGCCTCGCGCTTCACGACCCGGGTGGACTTCCCCTCGTACTCGGCGGAGGAACTGCTGCTCATAGCCGAGTCGTTGATCGGTCAGCAGGGCGACACGGTGGACCCGGCCGCCCGGGCCGTGCTCGCCGGGTGCTTCACCGAGGCGCTCGACCGGGAGCTCGGCGAGAAGCTCGGCAACGGCCGCTTCGCCCGCGAGCTCTGCCAGAAGGCCGCCGCCGTACGGGACCTGCGGGTCGCGGCCGTTCTGGAGGAGGGCCGCACGCCGACGCGTGAGGAGATCACGACGCTGCTCGCCGAGGACATCGCGAGCGCCTATCGGGAGCTGGCGGAGCCGCACCTGGGTGCGGCTGCGGAGTGATCCCGCGGGTGGCGCCGTGTGCGCCACCGGTGTTCCCGGTCCGCCGGACGGGCCACGGCAGCGGCTCGTCCGGCGGATCGGGGAGGCGTTCCTAGAGCGCTACGCCCAGCAGCGCGTCCGCCGCGCGGGAGACCAGGCCGGGCGCTCCCTCGTCCGTGCCGCCGTCGGTGGCCTGGGCCGCGGCCCAGGCGTCGATGGCGGCGAGGGCGCGCGGAGCGTCGAGGTCGTCCGCGAGGGCCTCGCGGATCTCCTCCACCAGGGCGTCGGCCGACGGCCCGTCGGGCCGCGAGACGGCCGCGCGCCAGCGGGCGAGCCGCTCCTGCGCCTCGGCCAGGACGGAGTCGGTCCACTCCCAGTCGGCGCGGTAGTGGTGGGACAGCAGGGCCAGCCGGATCGCGGCCGGGTCGACGCCCTCGCGGCGCAGCGCGGAAACGAAGACGAGGTTGCCCCGGGACTTGGACATCTTCTCGCCGTCGAGGGCGACCATCCCGGCGTGCACGTACGCCTGGGCGTAGGGGTGCTCGCCGGTCAGCGCCTGGGCGTGCGAGGCGCCCATCTCGTGGTGCGGGAAGACCAGGTCGGAGCCGCCGCCCTGGAGGTCGAAGCCCATGCCGAGGTGGTCGAGGGCGATGGCGACGCACTCGATGTGCCAGCCGGGGCGGCCGGGGCCGAGGGTGGCCCCGTCCCAGCTGGGCTCGCCCGGGCGGGCGGCCATCCACAGCATCGGGTCGAGGGGGTTCTTCTTGCCGGGGCGCTCCGGGTCGCCGCCGCGCTCGGCGGACAGCAGCCGCATCGCCTCGGCGTCGAGCCCGGAGACACTGCCGAAGGCGGGGTCGGCGGCGACGGAGAAGTAGATGTCGCCCTCGAGTTCATAGGCGGCACCGGCGTCCCGCAGCCGCTCCACCAGGGGGACGATCTTCGGTATCGACTCCACGGCGCCGACGTAGTGCCGGGGCGGGAGCATCCGCAGGGCGGTCATGTCCTCGCGGAAGAGTGCGGTCTCGCGCTCGGCGAGGGCGGTCCAGTCCTCGCCGTCACGCACGGCCCGCTCCAGCAGCGGGTCGTCGATGTCGGTGACGTTCTGGACGTAGTGAACCTGCCGCTTGGTGTCGAGCCACACGCGCTGCACGAGGTCGAACGCGTTGTAGGTCGCCGCGTGACCCATGTGGGTCGCGTCGTACGGCGTGATGCCGCACACATAGATACGGGCGACGGGGCCGGGGACGAGGGTCACCCGTCCACCGGTCGCGGTGTCGTGGATCCGGAGGTCGCGGCCACTGCCAGGCAGGGCGGGAACCTCAGAAGCGGGCCAGGCATACATGACATGAGCGTAACCGGACGCATGTTCCGGATACGAACCGGATCCGGCTGTTGGCCGAATCAGCTGTCTTGCGCGGGGCGCCGCGCTGTGCCTTCGGTGTGAGCCGGTCTTCGGGCGCGGGTCCGTCGCGGCCTGCGGCGGGGGCGCCCTTCGGGCACGTCCTCGGACGCCGGACGGGCTGATCGTGCGGACCGTGGCCCGTAGCTTTACGAGCCCACGGCCCGTGCGATCCAGCCCGTCCGGCGTTTGAGGACACCGCGCGCCGGCGCGGTCGGCGGGGGCTGCGGGCTCCCTCAGTCCGGGAAGGGGCGGGGCGGGAAAAGAAGCCCGCCGCGGGCGCGGACCGGCCCCCGGCCGGGGATCCGGGCCGGTTACACCGGCGGCCAGGGGATGGCCGGCCACTGCCCGCTCGGCTCGCGGTGCCGTCCCGTGCGCAGCAGGTCGGCGACCCGCTCGCGCAGCGCGGCGATCTCCGCGGGGGTGATCAGTTCGGCGAGGCGCACGGCCAAGGGGCTTCCGTCGGCCAGATCGGCCGAAAGTCGCCGTAGCGCCTCGATCGCCTCCTCGGGCAGCGGCTCGCCCGCCCAGCCCCACAGCAGCGTGCGCAGCTTGTCGTCGGCGTTGAAGGTCACGCCGTGGTCGATGGCGTAGAGCCGGCCGTCGGCGGCGGGCAGCAGGTGGCCGCCCTTGCGGTCACCGTTGTTGATCACCGCGTCGAGCACGGCGAGGCGGCGCAGCCGCTCGTCGTCGGCGTGCACGAGCAGCGCGGTGCGCTCCTCCCCCACGTCGGCGAAGCCCACGGCCTTCCAGCCCTGCCCGGGCTCCTCGCCGTCGACGAGAGCCAGGAGCCGGCCGTCGGCCTCGTCCTCGGACGCCTCGACCCACAGCTGGACCATGCCCTCGCCGTACGGGCCGTCGCGCAGCACGGTGGGCGGGACCAGCCCCCACCCCATGGCCTCGGAGAGCTCGTACGCCGCGACCTCGCGCTGGGCGAGCGTGCCGTCGGGGAAGTCCCACAGGGGGCGCTCCCCGGCGACCGGTTTGTAGACACAGGCGGCGCTCACGCCCTCGTACTCGACCGTGCAGTAGAGGACGGCGTTGGACGCCTCGCGGACCCGGCCGCGCACCGTGAGCTCGCCCAGGGTGAGCAGCTCGTGCGGGGTCACGCTCCGCGGCGGTATCCGTTCTGGCGCGGACATACGTGTCCCTCCGGGTCGAGCGGCAGGCTGCACAGGGGGCAGGGCGGGCGGCCGGCGTTGACGACCTCCAGGGCGCGCTTGGCGAACGCGCGGGCCATGGCGCCGGTGAGCCGTACGCGCAGCATGGGCGGGCCGTTCGCCTCGTCCTGGAGCAGCCGCTCCTCGGCCTCGGCCAGGTCCTCGTCGGTGTCCGCGTCCAGCTCGACGAGCGCCTGGGCCTCCACGATCATCCGCTGGCCCTCGCCGTCCCAGGCCAGGGCCATGGTGCCGACGCGGAACTCCTCCTCGACGGGGGACTCCAGCGGCGCGGTGTCGCTGATCTCGGTGGGTGCCACGGCGGGCACCGGGGCATTGCCGCCGGTGCGCCGGACGACCTCGTCCAGCAGCTCGTCGATGCGCTCGGCGAGCGCCTCCACCTGCGCCTTCTCCAGGGCGACGCTGGTGGTCCGGCCGGCCGCGGTGGCCTGGAGGAAGAAAGTGCGGCGGCCCGGCAGCCCGACCGTACCGGCGACGAAACGGTCCGGCGGGTCATAGAGGAACACCTGACGGGACAACGTCCTGCTCCCTTTGGTTCGGGGGGTCGGCTGGTGGTCTCAGGTGGCCGGCGGAAACGGCTGGGGGCCGGCCTTCCGTGCGCTGATCACGGGTGGAACGGCGGCCGGGGCCGCGCCACCACCCTACTGCGCACGGCGATCACGGTGCTCCCGCCCCGCCCCCTACGACGCCGTCGGCGCCGGGCACCGCGGGCGCCTCCTCGGCGGGGGCGAGGTTGCGCAGGTCGCCGGTGTCGCCGAGGCGCACCAGGAAGGGGCGCAGCCGGGTGTAGCGGATGGCCGTGACGGAGCAGGGGTCGACGGCGATCCGCTGGAAGAGGTCGAGGTGGGTGCCGAGGGCGTCGGCGACGAGGGACTTGATGATGTCGCCGTGCGAGCACATGAGGTAGACGGCCTCGGGGCCGTGCTCCTCCTCGATCCGGGCGTTCCACTCCCGCACGGCGTCGAGGGCGCGTGCCTGCATGGCGCGTACGGACTCGCCGCCGGGGAAGGCCGCGGCGGAGGGGTGCCGCTGGACGACCTCCCAGAGGGGTTCCTCGGTGAGTTCGGCGATCTTGCGGCCGGACCAGTCGCCGTAGTGGCACTCGCCGATCCGGTCGTCGGTGTGCACGGGCAGCGCGGGCCGGGCGGCGAGCAGCGGTGCGAGGGTCTCCCGGCAGCGCTGGAGCGGGCTGGAGACGGCGGCGGCGAGCGGGAGTTGCGCGAGCCGGGCGGGCAGGGCGGCGGCCTGGGCGGCGCCGCGCTCGTCCAGGGCGACGCCGGGGGTCCACCCTGCGAGGACTCCGCCGGTGTTGGCGGTGGACCGGCCGTGCCGGAGCAGGATCAGCGTGGGCATGCCGTTCACCTTAGGCGGTGGGCGGCGGGGGTCGCTGCCCGTCCTGTCGGGCCGTGGACTCCCTGTCCCCGGACGGGCTTGGTGTTCCGGGGGTGGACAACGGCACAATGCACGCGTGATCGTGGACTGCGCTATCTACCGTGACGGACGCCGCACCGAGGGGCCCGCCGACTTCTCCGACGCGCTCGACGAGGCGCGGGCGGAGGGCCACTCCTTCCTCTGGATCGGGCTGCACGAGCCCACGGAGAAGGAGTTCGAGCTGGTGACCAGCGAGTTCGGGCTGCACCCGCTGGCCGTCGAGGACGCCTTGAAGGCCCATCAGCGGCCGAAGCTGGAGGTCTACGAGGACTCCCTGTTCGTCGTGCTCAAGCCCGTCACCTACGACGACGACGCGGACACCGTCACCACCAGCGAGCTGATGCTCTTCCTCGGCGACTCCTTCGTGGTGACCGTGCGGCACGGCGAGGGCAGCCCGCTGGCCGAGGTGCGCCACCGGCTGGAGCAGGAGCCGGAGGTGCTCCGGCACGGGCCCGCGGCGGTGCTGTACGCGGTGAGCGACGCGATCGTGGACCAGTACATCGACGTGGCGACGGAGCTCCAGGCGGACCTGGAGGAGCTGGAGACGGAGGTCTTCGCCCCGGTGGGCAAGGACTCCAAGAACACGGCGTCGCGGATCTATGCGTTCAAGCGCCAGGTCATGGAGTTCCGGCGGGCGTCGGGGCCCCTGACGGAGCCGATGGCACGGCTGACGGGCGCGGGCGTGCCCTTTGTGCCGGAGCCTTCGCGTCCGTTCTTCCGCGACGTGAGCGACCACCTCACGCGGGCGAACGAGTACGTGGACGGCCTGGACCGGCTGCTCACCGACATACTGTCCGCGCACCTGGCACAGGTGGGCGTCCAGCAGAACGACGACATGCGCAAGATCTCCGCGTGGGCGGCGATGGCGGCGGTCCCGACGATGATCGCCGGCATCTACGGCATGAACTTCCACGACATGCCGGAACTGCGGCAGCCCTGGGGGTACCCGGCGGCGGTCGTGCTGATGGCGGGTCTGGTCTTCTGGCTGCACCGCTACTTCAAGCGGCGCGGGTGGCTCTGACCCAGGGCACGGCACGCACGCCGCCCGGCGTGTCGAAGGTGCGGCAAAGCTCGCCGCGAGGCGTAACCCCTCGGCCGTACGGGCGTTGTGTTCTGTACCGGCCGTGGCGGGGAAGACACCCCGAGCCCCCACCACGGCCGTAGACCCGATCCGAGGAACCCCCCGCTACGCCAGCCCGGCGCGCTCCAGGGCGGTCACGCCCGCGCGCAGGCTCGCGATCCGCTCGTCCAGGGTGAAGCCCGCGGGGGCCAGCGAGAGAGTGGTCACCCCGGCGTCGGCGTACGCCTGCATCCGGTCGGCCACGCGCTCCACGGGCCCGAGCAGGGTGGTGGAGTCGATCAGCTCGCGCGGGACGGCCGCGGCGGCGCCCTGCTTGTCCCCGGAGAGGTACTTCTCCTGGATCTCGGCGGCGGCCTTCTCGTAACCCATGCGCTGGGCCAGCTTGTTGTAGAAGTTCTGCTTGGCGCTGCCCATGCCGCCGACATAGAGGGCGGTGTAGGGGCGGAAGAGGTCGGCCAGGGCGTTGACGTCGTCGCCCACGGCCATCGGTACGGTCGGGGCCAGGTCGAAGCCGTCGAGGTCCTTGCCGATCCTGGCGCGGCCCGCGCGCAGGGCGCCCAGGGTGGTCTCCTCGGCGTGCTCGGGCGCGAAGAAGACGACGAGGGCGCCGTCGGCGATCTCACCGGTCTGTTCGAGGTTCTTGGGGCCGATGGCGGCGATGTAGAGCGGGATGCGCTCGCGCACGGGGTGGACGGTCAGCTTGATCGGCTTGCCGGGGCCGCCGGGGAGCGGGAGCGTCCAGTGCTCACCGTCGTGGGTGACGCGCTCGCGGGACATGGCCTTGCGGACGATGTCGACGTATTCGCGGGTCCGGGCGAGCGGCTTGTCGAACTTCACGCCGTACCAGCCCTCGGAGACCTGCGGGCCGGACACGCCGAGGCCGAGCCGGAAGCGGCCGCCGGAGAGCGAGTCGAGGGTGGCCGCGGTCATCGCGGTCATCGTGGGCGTACGGGCCGGGATCTGGAAGATCGCCGAACCGATGTCGATCCGCTCGGTCTGCGCCGCGACCCAGGACAGGACGGTGGGCGCGTCGGAGCCGTACGCCTCGGCGGCCCAGCAGACCGCGTAGCCGAGGCGGTCGGCCTCACGGGCGACCTCGAGGTTGTCGGCGTCCATCCCGGCTCCCCAGTAGCCGAGGTTGATCCCGAGCCTCATACGACTCATAACCGGTCCCCTTACCCATCAGTAACGTCGCTGTTCCGGCGAGCGTAGCGCGCCGACCAGGGGTACGTCATCGGCGAGTTGTCCACAGGCCGCCGCCGGGAGTTGTCCACAGGCGGACACGGGGCGCGCCGCGGCCAGTAACCTCAGCGCTCATGGAGCAAAGGCAGCTGGGCCGCACGGGCCTGCGGGTATCCCGGATCGGGCTGGGCACGCTCACCTGGGGGCGGGATACCGGCGAGCCGGATGCCGCCGATCAGCTCAAGACGTTCTGGGAGGCGGGCGGCACGCTCGTCGACACCGCGGACGTCTACGCGGACGGCGGCGCCGAGTATCTGCTCGGCCGGCTGCTGGAGGATCTGGTGCCGCGGCGCGACCTGGTCATCGCGACGAAGTCCGGCAGCGTCCTCGACACCGACCGGCGGTTCGACGGCTCGCGGGGCCATCTCCTCGCCGCGCTCGACGCCTCCCTGGAGCGGCTCGGCACGGATTACGTCGACCTGTGGCAGGTCCACGCCTTCGACCCGCACACCCCGCTCGAGGAGACCCTCCAGGCGCTCGACATGGCCGTCAGCAGCGGCCGCGCCCGTTACGCCGGAGTCTCCAACTTCTGCGGCTGGCAGCTCGCCAAGGCGGCCACCTGGCAGCTGGCCGCGCCCGGTGTGCGGACCCGGCTGGCCAGCACGCAGATGGAGTATTCGCTGCTCCAGCGGGGCATCGAGCGCGAGGTGCTGCCCGCCGCGCTCGACCTGGGCATCGGGATCCTGCCGTCCTCGCCGCTCGGCCGCGGCGTGCTCACGGGGAAGTACCGCCACGCGACCCCGGCCGACTCCCGGGGCGCGTCCGAGCACCTGGCCCCCTTCGTCGCCCCGTATCTCGACGAGCCCGCGGGCCGCGTCGTCGACGCCGTCGCCACGGCGGCTGACGGGCTCGCCACGACGTCCCTGAAGGTGGCCCTGGCCTGGGTGCGGGACCGGCCCGGAGTGGTCGCCCCGATCATCGGCGCGCGCAACGAGCAGCAGCTCAGAGCGGCATTGTCAGTGGAAGCCCTTACGCTTCCGGACGAGATCTGCCAGGCGCTCGACGATGTGTCGGCCCCTGTGCACCGCTACCCCGATCAGGACTGGAGCACCCTGTGAGCACCGACCGCCGCCCCGTCCCGCCGGCCCCCCAGGGGGACGACGAGCCCCAGGGGTTCCGTGGCGCACCGTCACCCGACGCGGTCCCGGCCGAGGCGGTCCCGGCGGAGGCTCCGGCGGGCGCGGGCGGCACGGAAGGCGCCGATGCCCAGGACCCCGCCGGGTCCGGGAAGCGGTCGGCCGTGGCCGAGGCACTGGCCGCCGCCGTGCGGGCCGTGGAGAGCGGCGAGCGGTCGGCCGCCTCGTATTTCAACGAGCGGAGCCGTCCGGCTCCCGCGGCCCGCAAGCCCTCCGCCCCGCGCGCGGACGCGCCCACGGCGGGCCCCGCCGTCGCCGCCCCGCGCCGCCCGCTGTCGGACGCGGCGCTCGCCGAGGGGCTCGGCGGCGTTCGGGAAGTGCTCGCCGCCGGGGGCGCCCCGGAGCAGCTCGCCGTGCGAGCGGTCGAGACGCTGGGCGAGCAGGCGGGCGCGCTCCTGCGCGACGACCCCTGGCAGCTGCTGGCCGTGCCGGGCGTGCGCCCCGAGCAGGCCGACGGCTTCGCGCGGGCACTGCTGGGCCCGGAGTGCGGCCCCGGCGACGAGCGCCGTGCCGCCGCTCTGACCGGCTGGCTGCTGGAGCGCGCCGCGCTCGAAGGGCACACGGTGCTGGAGGCGCCGGCCCTGCGCGAGGCCCTCGCCCGGCACGCGGTCCCCGACCCGGACGAGGCACTCCAGAGCGCCATCGCCGAGGGCGCGGTGCTGGTCTTCCAGGAAGCGCTGGAGTCCCCGGCCACCGGCGCCCGGGGCACACGGGCCACGGAGGACGGCGAGGAGCAGGAAACCCCGGTCCGCCTGCTCCTGGGCCTGGACCGCTACGCGATGGCGGAGGAAAGCCTGGCTGACGGCCTGGCGCGGCTGATCAGCACGTTCATGGCGCGGACCGGCGCGGAGGGGGCGGAGCCCGCCGACGACACGGCGGGTGATGGCGCGGAGCCCGAGACCGGCGGTACGGCGGATGGCCACCCGGCCGGTGGCGGTACAGCTGCGGCCGAGGCAGACGCCGGCACGGCCGGAGCGAGGGCCGAGGCCGGCACGGCAGTTGGCGGCACGGCGGGCACCGAAGCCGAGGGCGACGGCGACGGCGACGGCGACGGCGACGGCGACGGCGACGGCGACGGCGACGGCGACACGGCGAACGGCGGGACGGCCGGAGCGGAGACCGCCGCCGGCGCGACCGATGGCAACGCGGCCGGAGCCGACGGCGGCACGGCCGGAGCGGGAGCAGCCGACAGCACCTCCGGAGCAGAAGCCGGGGACGGCACGACCGGTGGCGGCGGAGCCGAAGCCGACGGCGGCACGGCCGGAGCAGTTGCCCACGCCGATCGCGCCACAACCGAGCCCGGCGCGACCGGCGCCGAGTCAGGCAGCGGCACAGCCGGAGCGGGCGCGGACGAGGCCATGACCGGCGCGGAAGGGGCGGAGCCCGCCGACGACACGGCGGGAGCAGAGACCGACGCCACTGGCAGCACGACCGGAGCCGAGCCCCTCAGCCGAGCCGCCGGAGCCGACGCCACCGCGGCGGATGACGGAACGGCCGATGGCCGGGCGACCGCCGAAGGCGACGCCCACGGCGGCAGCCGTGCAGGCGCGGCCGACCCCTGGGCGGCCCTCGCCGAGGCGGCCACGGACGCCTCGGCGCCCGCCTCGGCCAAGGAGTTGATCCAGGCCGTCGCCGGGGCCGGGCTGGTGACGCACAGCGGTGGGGAAGCCTCGCGTGCCGAGGTCGCCGCGCTGGTCGGCGCGGCGCGCGCCGTCGGGCTGCGCGCCTGGATCGCCGTGCACGCCGAGGGCGGCCGGCGGGCGGAGGCCCTCGACGGGACCGGAGCGGTGACCCTCACCGGCCTGCTGTCCGGCCTGGAGGGCCCCGGTCGCGACGCCGACGGCTCGCTCGCCCTCGATGTGCTCGCCGTCCTGGACGCCCCGCAGCTCGATGTCGAGACGGCGGCCGTGCTCGTGGAGTCCCTGGCGGACGGCACCCGGCTGGTGCTGAGCGGCGACCCGGGCGTGCTCCGGTCGGCCGGGCCGGGCAGGGTGTTCGCCGATGTGGTGGCCGCCCACGCCTGCCCCACCGTCGTCTCGCGTACCCCGGACCCGGGCCCGCTCGGGGAGCTGGTGTCGGGCATCGGCATCGGCGAGTTGACCAAGGTGGACGCCCCCGGCAAGGAGGTCGTGATCGTCCCGGTCCGGGATCCGGGCGAGGCCGTGCACCGCACGGTCCAGCTCGTCGCGGACTCCGTCCCCAGGGCGATCGGCGTGCCCGCCGAGCAGACCCAGGTCATCACCCCGGGCCACGGCGGCCCCGCGGGCACGCGCGCGCTCAACGCGGCGCTGAAGGAGCGGCTGAACCCCGGCCCCGGCCGGTTCGGCGGCTTCGACCCGGGCGACCGGGTGGCGTACGTCCCGGCACCCGGCCGCATGATCCCCGGCACCGTGCTCTCCGCGGACGCGGAAGGGCTGCGCCTGGACTGCGCGGGCACGCCCGTGGTCGTGCCGAAGGAGCTCGTCGGCGGGGCCGTGCGGCACGGCTGGGCCGTCACCGCCCACCAGGCGGCCGGCCTGCGCTGGCCCGCGGCCGTGGTCGTGCTGCCGGGCGACGCCGCGCGGACGCTGACGCGGTCGTGGGTCTATACGGCCTTCGGCAGGGCGGAGCGCCACCTGTCGGTCGTGCAGGGGGTCGACCAGGCGCTGCCGCGCGCCGTGGCCGAGGTCCCGGCGAAGGAGCGGACGACGCGGCTGAAGTCCCTGCTCCGGGCCCAGCACCAGTCCGGCTGACCCGGCACGCCGTACGGGGCTCGGCGCGCCGGCCCCGTACGGCACCCGTGGATCTCCGCGGATCAGCGCCCGGAGGCGCTCCCCCCGCCCCGTACGGCCCCGTCCTCGTCGTCGAAGGTGTCGTCGTCCAGGCCGTCCTCGTCCGGGTCCGCCTCCTCGTCGAAGACGGCGCTGACGTCGAAGCGGCAGATGACCCGCTGGGGGTCCGCCTGGTCGAAGGGGGCGGCCAGCCAGTCCCCCGGCTCGGCGGGGCTGTCGGCCGCGGCGACCCAGAGCGTGGAGTCACCTTCCTCCAAGCCGAACTCCTTGTGCCGCGAGGCGATCTCGTCCGGTTCGTACTCCCCGAACAGCACGCCGAGGGCGGCGTGCACACTGCTGCCGACGACGCCCGCCGTGCTGCCGGGGGCGCCCGTGTCCGGTTCGACGTCGGGGTCCAGGTCGGCGACCCGCTGGGCCTGAGCGAGCAGCCGCGGGGGCTCGACCACCGCGTAGTCCCGGCGGATCAGGACGCTCAGCGCGCTCGGCTCCTCCGGCCCGGCATAGGCCGGCAGGGTGTCGTCGCCCGGGATCTCGAAGGGCGTGACCTCGTCATAGACGTCGTAGAGCAGCTCGTCGTACGCCTCGGCTGTCGCGGCCAGCTCGTTGAACGCGGCGTAGACGGCCGGGTCGTCCTCCCCCGACCGGCGTTCGACGGCGTCGAGGTGACGGTCCAGCGCGGCTTTGACCGCCTCGGCGGCGGCGCGTACCTCGGCAGCGGATGGCTGCGCAGCATCAGACATAGTGCAGACGCTATCCGCACCGGGCCGGTTCCCGCACAATAGATGCGATGCCGGAATACGAATTCTGCGATGTGTATGTGCCGAGGGGTGTCTCCCGAGGGGCGGCCACACGCTTGCTGACCGACCACGCCGAGTACGGACACTGGGAGTTGGACCGACTGCGTCTCAATCCCGACGGCAGCCGCAAGGTGCGGCTGCGCCGTCGGATCATCCGCCAGCTGCGCGCGACCTGGTGACAGCACGAACGGAGCGGGCCCCGCGACCGCGGGGCCCGCTCCGTGCTGACGCAGTCAGCCCTGTGTGTCCGGATCAGTTCTGCGCGGCGCGGGCGCGGCGGTAGAGCACCGCACCACCGAGCAGCAGACCGGCGCTGGCGGCACCGGCCATGCCGAGCTGGCCCGCGCCGGTGTGCGCGAGCTGGGCGGCCTTGGTCACCGGGGCGGCGGCGACGTCGAGGACGCCGGCCTCCTGGCGCGCGGGCTTCACCGCGGCGGCCGGGTGGACGGCCGGGGCGAGGTGCGCCGGGTGCACGTCGGCCGGCTGGTGACCGGCCGGGTGCTGGGCCGGACCGTGGTCGCCCGGCTTGTGGTCACCGGGCTTGTGGTCGCCCGGCTTGTGGTCGCCGGGGTGGTGGTCGCCCGGCTTGTGGCCGTGGTCGTGGTCCTCGTCGCAGGGGGGCTGGTGCTCCCCCGGCTTGCCCGGCTTGTGCGGCGGCCTGTGCTCCCCGCCGTTGTCGCCCCCGTGGTGGTCGTGACCACCATTGTTGACGCAGTCGTTGCCGGTGGCGGAGTTGCCGACACCGACGACGTTGACGCTGTTGCCACAGGCGTTGACCGGCACCTCCACCGGCACCTGCGCGGTGTTCCCGGAGATCACGCCGGGCGAACCGACACTGGCGCCCTGCGCACCCGCGCCACCGTGGCCGCCGTGCTCACCCTTGCCGTGGTCGTGGTCACCGTGGCCGCCTCCGTGACCCTGGTGGACGTGGCCGCCACCGCTGTTGAAGCAGTGGTTGCCCACGGCGGGGTTGAGGGCCCCGATCACCGTCACGGTGTTGCCGCAGGCGTTGATCGGGACGTGCACGGGGACCTGGACGGTGTTGCCGGACGCGACGCCCGGGGAGTTCACCGCGGCACCGCGGGCGCCGGAGTCCGCGGTGGCGATGCCACCGGTCATGGCGATGACGCCGGTCGCGGCCGCCACCGTGATCAGGCTCTTTTTGGTCACGTGTCGCATGAGTTCTGTACTGCCTCTCTAGACCTTCTTGCGGGATGCGCACGGGATGGATACCCACGCGCGAAAGTCCAGCGGCTCCGGAGCAGCGCGAGGCGCACACTCCGGAGCCGCCTTCACACCCTTACGGGTTGAGGCACAACGTCACTCGTTGACGCACGTGTTGCCAAAGGTGGGGTTCAGCAGCCCGACGATGTTGATGGAGTTGCCACAGACGTTCACCGGAACCTCGATGGGCGCCTGGATCACGTTGCCGGCGACAACACCGGGCGAGTTCACCGCGGCGCCCTGGGCACCCGAGTCGGCGGCGGCGATGCCCGCGCCCGCGAGCACGAGACCACCGGTGGCAGCCGCAGCGGCGGCAACCTTCTTGAGCATTGGATCCTCCTTGTTGGCAATGCGGTCCCAGCCGCGGACCGCACACCTGTAACGACGAGGAGGTAATCGGGCTACGCAACCCTATGATCGTTCACACTTTTCGGTTAACTCAGCACAGATTTACGAGGTTTCAGCTCTCGTCGAGGAACCGGTCGAGCACCCGTGCCCCGAATTTCAGCCCTTCCACCGGCACCCGCTCGTCCACACCGTGGAACATCCCGGCGAAATCCAGCTCCGGCGGCAGCTGGAGCGGAGCGAAGCCGAATCCGCGGATACCGAGGTCGTCGAACGACTTGGCGTCGGTGCCGCCCGAGAGCATGTACGGCACCGCGCGCGCGATCGGGTCCTCGGCCCGCAGGGCCTTCTGCATGGCGTCGACCAGGTCGCCGTCGAAGGTCGTCTCCAGCGCCTTGTCCGCGTGCACGTCCTCGCGCTTGACCCGCGGCCCGAGGATCCGGTCGAGGTCGGCGAGGAACTCCTCCTCGTACCCCGGCAGGAAGCGCCCGTCGACGTGCGCGGTGGCCTGGCCCGGGATCACGTTGACCTTGTAGCCCGCGCCGAGCATCGTCGGGGCCGCGGTGTTCCGCAGGGTGGTGCCGATCATCTTGGCGATGCCGCCGAGCTTGACCAGCGTGGTCTCCATGTCATCCGGGTCGAGCGGGGTGCCGAGGGCGTCGGACAGCTCGTCGAGGAAGGACCGCACGGTCTTGGTCACCCGGACCGGGAACTCGTGCCGCCCCAGCCGCCCGACCGCCTCGCACAGCTCCGTGATCGCGTTGTCGGTGTTGGTCATCGAGCCGTGCCCCGCGGTCCCGTCCACGGTGAGCCGCATCCAGTGCATGCCCTTCTGGGCGGTCTCGACGAGATAGAGGCGCAGGTTCTCGTTGACCGTGAAGGAGAAGCCGCCGACCTCGCTGATCGCCTCGGTGACCCCTTCGAAGAGCCCCGGGTGCTTGTCCACCAGATAGCGGGCGCCGTACACCCCGCCCGCCTCCTCGTCGGCGAGGAAGGCGACCACGACGTCGCGCGGCGGCTTGCGCCCGGAGCGCATGCGGTCGCGGACGACCGCGAGCGTCATCGCGTCCATGTCCTTCATGTCGACCGCGCCGCGCCCCCACAGGCAGCCGTCCGCGATCTCGCCCGCGAAGGGGTGGTGGGTCCAGTCCTCGGCGTTCGCCGGCACGACGTCGGTGTGGCCATGGATGAGCAGGGCGGGCCGCGACGGGTCCTCGCCCTCGATCCGGGCCACGGTCGAGGCCCGCCCCTTGTGGGACTCGAAGATCTGCGGCTCCAGCCCGACCTCGGCCAGCTTCTCCGCGACGTACTCGGCGGCGGCGCGCTCGCCCGGCCCGGAGTGGTCGCCGTAATTGCTGGTGTCGATGCGGATCAGATCGCGGCAGAGGTCGACGACCTCGTCCTCGGCGCTCCTGCCCGGCCCGTTACCGACGGGCTTCGACTCGCTCACGCTGCCTCCTCTGGTTCGCTGCCGCGTCCCGCCCCTGCGGGGCGGCCCACGGCGTGGTCCTCCGCCATCCTCTCTCTCCCGTCTCCGCAGCCCAAGGCCGCAATGCTCCCGACATACGCCCGTCACGCCGGCCCGGCCGCCGCCACCGACCGCGTGATCGAGCACTCCAGATCTTTGGTATTGTTTTCCTCGTCGGAAGGGGAACAGCCCGGAAGACAAAACACCTGGTCCGGGTGGCGGAATGGCAGACGCGCTAGCTTGAGGTGCTAGTGCCCTTTATCGGGCGTGGGGGTTCAAGTCCCCCCTCGGACACCAGCAGAGACCCCAGTTCACCTGGGGTTTTTTGCTTTCCCGGGCAGTGGCGTGACCAACCACGTGACCAACGGCCCAGCAAACTTGCCCCTAGACCAGGGCAGACAGGCCGATCCGGCCCGCTCCGGAGGCGGCCAGGCGCCGCGCTCCGTCCTTCCGTGAGTGCCCGTACCGGGCCATGGTGTAGCCCGGCGAGTGGTGCCGGACGTTCGCCGAGACCTCCACGGGGTTCTCCCCGGCCTCCAGATCGTTCGTGACCTTGCTGTGCCGCCAGTCGTGAATGCGGAACTCATCCGGCAGCTTCAGCCGCGTCCGCAGGGTCCGCCAACGGGCGGAGACCTTCTCCGGGTCCTGGGGACCTCCGGCCTCGCCCCGGTAGAGCTTGAAGCCGTCCCGGGCGAACACCAGGTCGTGATCCACCCACGTATCCCCGAGCCGTTCCCGCTCGGCGTCCTGCCGCTGCTTCTGCCACTTCAGGACGTTCATCACGGACTGATCCACGTAGATGACGGCGTTGTCGTCGCCGTCCTTGGTCAGCTTCCGCAGCCGGTAGGAATTGCCCTCCTCGACCACGACCCAGCCCAGTTCGATGGCTCCCTCGTCCCAGCGGACGAGGGACCACTTCATCCCCAGGGCCTCACTGCGCCGGACACCGGTGGCGACGTACACGCTCCACAGGGGCGCGTCCCGCAGGCAGTGATGGGTCAGGCCGCCGTCGCAGGCCCGGTTCCCGCACGGCTCCCACACCGCCGACAGGAACCGGCTCGACTGGTCGTCATCCAGGGTCGGGTACCTCGACTCCTGGGCTCTGATCTGCCGCTGCGTGGGCGGGTGTGCCGTGGAGGCCGGGTTGGCCGGTATCAGCTTCGGCACGGCCGCCCCGAGAGCGCCGGAGAGGATGTTGTGCACGTGCCGGACGCTCTTGGCGCCGAGCGGCTTGCCCTTGTTGGTCGGGCAGGGCGCAATCTCCAGCAGGCGGTACAGGTCGTCCAGGGTGTCGTCCGTGACCTCGCACAGCTTCACGCCGCCTATGTGCGGCTTGATGTGCAGACGGATCTTCGTCTCGTACCCGGCTACGGTTGTCCCCTCCTTTCTGTGGTTCGCCAGCCACTTGTCCAGCCACTCGCCCAGCTTCATGTCCGACCGGGCCGCGACCTTCCCGGCCTCGTGGTCGGTGATCCACTTCCGGAGTGCCCTTTCCGCCTCGGTCTTGGTCTTGAGCTCCCGGCCTATCCAGTAGCGGACCTTCTTCCCCTGTGATTTGTCGAAATGGAGTGGGGTTCGTACGCCCCAAGTGTTCGGCCGCCCCGTCCGCTTGATCTCCACGGGGGTGCTGCCGAGCCCATTGCCACGCTTCGCCAACGTGCTACTTGCCCCTCTGGTCCTCGTGCCACTGGGCGAGAATCGCGGATGCCTTCTCCGTGAGACGGCGCCCGTCCCACAGGCCCAGTTCCTTAGATCGTTTGATGCGCTCCGACATGGTGGCCTTGCCGATGCCCAAACGGCCGGCCAGCTCCCCCTGGGGGGCGGTTGTGCCGGTGGCCCGCATGCGCGCCAGCTCGGCAACCAGCAGTGCGTAGTCCTCTTCACTGCGGCAGCGTTCCGGCACCGGGTACGGCTCGTTCATCGCCCGGTCCTCCTGCTCGGCCAGGGCGGCCCGCGCCTGGGCCTTGATCTCCGCAAGCGGGATCTGCCGCAGCAGAGAGGCGGGAATGCCGTCTGTCTCCTGCGCCTCGTCCATGAGGCGATGGATTTCGTTCTCCGGGTCGGAGCCGCTGATGCCCAGCTGGATCGTCAGCTCGGACGGTCCGTTGAAGGGGGCGTGGACAGGGCAGCTCGCTGTCACGAGCCAGGGTCCGTAGGAGCGGTGCCAGACCAGTTCATTGCCGTGGCGCGTCCACTCGGGAGGCGCCGCGTTGTCGTCAGGTGTGTTCACGACGACGACATTAGCAGTCTCCGAACCTGCTGCATGATGTTCGGAACTGTGTCGGTCAACACACTCCCGAACGTCGTGCAACAGGTTCGGAATGCTGCATGCTGGAGCTACGCCGGACGACAACGGGGCGGAGCCGCCGCCTACCGGACCGGCGCAGGGAAGGACGACGTGAGCGCCGAGCAGACCCGCTTTGACGTGATCGAGACGACGCACCCCGACGGACGGGCGGAAGGGAAGGGCTTCATCTTCCGGCGAAGTGCATGCCCCCGCTGCTTCGACGGCGGGCACCCCCAGTGCATAGACGGCCTGGAGTGCGGCGTTTGATCAACAAGCTGATGACCGTGGACGACGTCGCCGACTACCTGGGCAAGCCCTGCTCGTGGGTGTACGGCAACTGGCGGCGCGAAGCGCTGCCGTTCAAGAAGGTCGGGCAGGCGCTGCGGTGCCGTCCTGCCGATCTGGAGAAGTGGATTGACCAGCAGGCCGGTTGATTGGTTGTGCTGACGAAGCGGCCCCCGAGGCGACTCGGGGGCTTTTCCGTTCCTGGAGCAAGGGGAGAGCCATCACGGCAGCCGTGAAGCCCACTGGTCTGATCTGCGCAGGATGCGGGGAGCCATGGATATTCGAGCGCCCGCGAGGGAAGGGCGGGCGGAACCCGGCCACGAATCCGGCGCACCCGGAGTGCAAGCAGAAGCGTGACAACCAGAACCGCGCCGCATCCCGCGACCGGAAGCGCAAGGGGCTACCGCCGAGGAAGCGGCCCGACCCGGCTGACGCTCTCGATATCGCGTGGCGCGCCGGGGGTTACGTGGAGGATGTCCTTCAGTTCGCGGCACCACCGGGAGCCTATGAGCACCGGGAGGACGAAAAGCGCATCCATGCGGACGTGCGGTTTTCCACTGTGGAGGACCGGCGTGCTGTGGCCCGCTGGTTCCTGGACACCAGGGAGTCCAAGGGAGGGGCCGAGGCGGGCCGGACTGCCAAGCGCCGCGCCCTGGTCATCGGCTCTGCCCGGCCCTGGTGGGATTCCGAAGTCATGTGCACCCGGGGCCGCATCGAGTCCATGAAGCCCTTCACACTTGGTGTGTGAGAAGAGCGGGCGTGCCCCTGTCCAGGGGTGCGTCCGTTTTTCCTTATTACTGAGGGAAGGTTCAATCCCCCTTGGAGTCAAGGCCGCTGGGCGGCGGTCCTCTGACGCGGACGAGAGTCCGGGCCTGTTTGAAGTCCAGAGCATTTCGTGAAGGTGCTCGAATGCAGCTCTGCGGATACCTGCCTGTGAGACCACAGCGGATGACGGAGAGTCGGTCCTCTGCCCCTGATCGGTTTTTTGGGGGTAGGGGACCTGTCTTCTCTTACGTTGTCCTGTTGTGACACAGAGGCAGGGGCCGCCTTGAGCGCGGCCCGTTTCCCGATTCTGCTTCTTGTGTTGATTAGATCTTGAGGAGGTGTCGCCATGAGCGACCCCCGGACCGTTTCCCCCTCCCCGGAGCCCGAGCCGGCCGAGGCCACCGATGCCGCCCAGGCCGAGGACCGCCGCGGGCACGCGTACGAGACGGCGAGGGTCGAGATGTATGCCCAGGCCGTGAAGGGCGGTTTCACCGTCCCGGATGCGTACGCCGATTACCTCGACTTCTCGAAGCTCGTCTGCGAGGACGGCACGCCGTCAGCTGAGGCCATCGCGCAGGTTCTCCATCCGTTCCGGCCCAAGGAGCCAGTATTCGCCCAGAGGCTCGGCATGGGCCGCCAGGGCGACGGCCGCGCATTCCCCGCCCGCCACGTACCCCTCGACGTCCGCCACCGATAAGAGCCCAGGAGCTTCTACTTGACCTTCGCCTACCAGAATCCCGCCACTCACACGTTCGTCCCGGAAATCTGGGATGCCGACCTGCTGACTCAGTTTGACCCGCTGCTGGTGTGGGCGTCCCGGCTGGTCTCCAACAACAAGTACGAGGGCACCATCGCCAGGCAGGGTGATGTGGTCCATATCAACTCGCTTCTGCGGCCCTCGGTCGGGGATTACAAGCTGCCGGACGGCATGAGCGCCCAGCGGCCGGAGACCGTTGACCAGAAGCTTCCCGTCACCGAGGCGAAGTACCTTCAGGTACTGGTCGAGAACGCGGAGCGCGTGCAGCTCACGAGCGGCCTCGACTCGCCCGTCAACCAGCAGATGATCCGGGCCCTGGCACGGGAGGCGGACACGTTCATGGCGAACGTGATCACCTCGGCCGCAACCCCCCTGCCGAACGTCAAGGTCCCGGCGGGCAGCGCCCCTCAGGCGCTGTACGGGGCGATCCTGGACATGATGCTGGCCCTGGACGACAACGACGTCCCCGGCGGCCGTTACGTGGTCATCTCGCCCCGCGTGAAGCGGCACCTTGCTGAGCACCCGGCCATTGCGAATGCTGCCGCGTACGGCGAGAGCGGCGTTACCGCGAACGGTGTCGTGGCGCGTCTGGCGGGCTTCACGGTGCTGTGCACCACGGCCATGCCCAAGGGCGTGGATATCGTGGCCGGGCACTCGGAGTTCGCCACCTACGCATCGCAGTTCACGGGATTCCGTCAGGGCCAGTCTGAGAAGTACCGGGCCGACTACATCGACACCCTCCACCTGTACGGCGGAAAGGTAGTCCGCTTCCCCGAGCTGGACACCAAGAAGCCGGATAACACTTTTGATGAGTCCAAGCCTACGAAGGGAATCGTGAAGGCCACCGTGGAATGGGTGGCAGCTTCCTAATGTGTCGACGGTGAGTCCGGGGCGGTTCTCTTGGAGCCGCCCCCCTCGCCTCCCGCCGATCGGCCGCAATCGGAACCAGCGCGATGCGCGATAGTCGGTGTCCTTTTCTGGCTTTCGCGACACGGTGCCGTGACCATTTACCATTCCGAGCCTACGGAGGCTCTACTTCAAGGGTACGCGCAAGAATTTTTACCTGGCGTCTGGCGCGGGATAGAGGGTCAAGGGCGGAAGTCGCGGTTTTGGCTCGCTTCTCAAAAAATTTGATACCCGTACACGGTCGAAGGACAGGGCCCGCGGCGGGTCCTATTCTTTTTCTAATAGGCATTACCCCCATTTTGAGTAATGGTCTAGAAATCCGACTGTTACTGTTCCGTTATAGCGATGGGGCAAGATGTTGATCAGTACCGCAGCAGCGAATGCGGCAGCCGTCAGAGCAGCGCTCCGGCCACTCACTGAGACTTCACCTGCCAGTCCGAATCAAAGGATTCCCGCGCCATGCGTAAGACCGTTCTCGTTCCCGTGCACAAGAGCTACTGCGACGCCCATATAGCGCGCGACGGGAGCGAGGTAGAGGCGACGGCAACCCTGACCCTGGGAAGGCATACGTGGGACCTCTGCCTGGAACACGACGTCACGTTCGGCCGGTACCTGACGGACGCCCTGGGGGTACCCGCTGAAGCGGAGGGCGCAGAGCGGGATAGTGGGAGTCAGGCCCCCACTATCAGCGTTGCAACGGACGACGACGAGCCGCAGCACGACCAGGGCAGCCGAGCAACGGACGGCGTCGACACCGAGGTTGAGCGCGACGAGCCGAAGCGTCCGTCTGCGCTGGTCAGTGGTGAGGTGCCCGGGTACTCGATCGATGAGGCACGGGAAGCGGTGCGCAACTGCGGCTACGAGGTGGTGGGGCGCGCTGATGACTCCACCGTGCTGATCATCTGCGGTGAAGGTGCGGAGCGGAATACCACGAAGCTCGCTGACGCGAGGGAACACGATCTGCCGTGCATGGACGCGACCGTGCCGGGACGGTTCAAGACAGCTGTGCGGGCTGGTGAGTTCACCGGTGGCGACTCGCTTCCGGAGCCGGTGAAGGTCGGCCGGTCGGGGCTGAGTGAGCGGGAACGGAACAGGTTGGTTCGTTCGTGGGCCAGGGACAACGGCTTCACGGTGCCGGAGAAGGGGCGCATCCCGATGCACGTACGGCACGCCTACGAGCTCAACCGCAAGACCGCACCCGTGGAGGAAGCGGCAGCGGCCTGAGTACCGCGCCATGGTGGCGGGCGCCCCGTGCGCCCGCCCTCCCACATCACCCTGCACAACTCCCACTCCTGGACATCGAGGAAGCATGAGCACCCCCGTCTTCTACGGCCCCATCGGCCGGGCCATCCGCAAGATCACCCCGTTCCTTGAAGCTGATGCCCTGGGGGTCTATGTGGCGGCGTTGTCGATGTGGTCGGCCGCCATCGGTGGCACGGTCAAGGTGTCATCCCGAGGCAGTGCACGGCCCGTGCTGGTGTGGTCGGCCCTGGTAGCCGGGACGGGCAGGGGCAAGGGAACCGCACTGCGGGCCGCGCTTCACGTCCTGGACAAGCCCCTGGGTCGCTTCCTGGCCACCCACACCACATCCGGCATCACGTCCGGCGCGAGCATGGTGCACCACCTGTGGGAACAGCAGGAAGCGACCGCCGAAACCGAGCACGGTCGGGACGTGCGGACCCTGGTTGTCGAAGAGGAGTGGACGGAGGTCTTGAAGCGGGTCAAGCGCGACCCGTCGTTCACCACCAAACTCCGGGCCGCGTGGGACGGGGCAACGCTGCGCAACACCACCAAGGAAGAGGCCCAGGAAGTCCGCGACCCCGCCATGGTCCTCCACTCACACATCACACCGTCCGACTGGGCCAAGTACGTGGGCGAGACCGAGGCGGCCGGGGGCTCGTACAACCGCATCCTGCCCTACCTGCTCGGCTCAGTGCCGATGCTCGACGACGACCGCGTCAGCCTGCCGAAGCTGGACGGCTTGGAGCTGTCCCACGCCTACACGTGGGCCACCGCCCGCCCCCGCGTGATCACCCTCGCCGAGGAAGCCCGGCCCCTGTGGCGCATCGTCCGCCGGTACGCGCGCATCCTGGGCGAGACCCTGCCCGAAGCGCAGGCCGTGTTCATCGAGCGCACGGCCGAACAAACCCTTCGGGTCGCAGCCTGCCTCTCCGCCTCCGAATGCTCCGAAACCATCACGGACGACATGCTGTTCGCCGCCTTCACCCTCGTACGCCGCTCCGTCCAAGACGCCGTCCGCATCACCCGGGGCGCCACCACCCCGAAGACGAAGCGCCAGCCGCTCAGCCTCGCCGACAAGGTCCGGGCCCGCATCGAGATGCACGGCGGCCGGGCAACCTCCTCTCAGATCCTCCCGTACGTCGGAGCGACGGCCGCTGAGGTCAAGGCACTACCCGGAATCACCGTCACCGTGGACCGGTCGGGGAAGACCGGCCGACCGGCCACCGTTTTCACACTCCGCGGTGACAGTTCCGATCACTCCAGCCGCCAGCCGGCGAGCGCGGACCGTGATCGAAACCGGCCCCGTTCCTGCCACCCAGAGCCGCAGCCGGCCAGCGCGGAGCGTGAGGAGAACCGCGCCACGGTCCTTCACCTCGACGCCTACCGCCCGGCACCTATTCCGGCCCCGGAGCCGACGCGGGACTCGGTGAAGCGGTTGGAACCGCTCGTCAGCACCAACCCCTTCCGAGCACTTCTCTAACCAACCAACAGAGACGCCCCGGCCATGATGGCCGGGGCGTTCTTGGTTTGCTTTGGTTCAGCTCACCACAGCGCGAGCGATCAAAGTCCCGATGTGGTCAGGCTCGGGAGCGTCGAGGACCCGCACTTCCGCCTTCTCGAATCCGGCTCGCAGAAGGAGGCTTTCCCACTTCCGGGGCGTGTAGCTGTACCGGTACGTGTACATGGCCTTGCCCGCAAACCCTCCCTTGTACATGCCCTGTGGCCCGTACGCGCCAGGGATGGCCGGAGGCTGGGAGAAGGTGAGCACGCCACCCGGATTCAACCGCTTGGCGACGAGCGGGAGCAGCTTGGCCGGATCGGTGAACCAGGCTGCCCCGAAGATCGAGTAAACGGCGTCGTAGGTGTCCGTCGTGGTGCCCAGGTGGTCCAGCACTTCGGCACACACGAACCGAGCTCCCAACGGACCCCACCGTTCAATGGTGTTCGCGACCATGACGGGAGAGAGGTCCACGCCCGTTGCCTTCACGCCTTGCAGCGCGAGGCAGGCCAGCGCCCGCCCGGTACCGCATCCGATCTCCAGGACGGTTCCCGGATCACCCAGCAGTTCGGGGCCCGGCCCGTGCCCGGCGTACTGCGTCCAGCAGAAGACGGGATCAGCATCGAACACCTTGTCCTTGGTGCTCTCCGCGAAGGTGTCCCAGAGTTCGCGTTCGCTTTCGATGTTGTGTCGTGCGGGCAACGGCGTTTCCTCTGTGTCGGCGCAGGCAAGAGGGTGCCCCCGCCCCTCGTTCGGAGTCCGGGGGCGAGGGCACTCTAGTCCCGCGTCAGTGGCTGTCGGGGACCTTGTTGTCACACGGCGAGCATTCGGCAGCGTCCACCTGCCACAGCTCGTCATCGAGATCGAAGCCGTTCCGGTGGATGATCTCCGCCGTGCGCATCACCGTGCCATCCCGGCGACGTTCGATCAGCGGCGCGTGGTGCTTGTACTTCCCGGCGTTGTACTCGTCGCACAGGGCGAAGTACAGGGGCGTGTCGAGTATGAGCTGGTGGACTCCAATGTCCACCGTGTACCCGACGCCCATGTCCACGCCGGGGTTCTCCATCGCTGTGACCAGGTAGGCGATGCCCTGTCCGAGGATGCGTTCGGCGAGGCTTCGGACGGCCACGCTGTCACGCAGCAGAAGACGAACCTCACGCTCCCACAGGTCCTCGACTCCCACATCGCTGACCAGGTGCGGTACTCGCTCCTGCACGGCGTTGAGGATGATGCGCGGATCGCGGGTCCGCGTCTGGAGTGCTGTTGCCACCATGTTCCCTTTCTCTCGATGGAGCGGGGTGGTGCGCTGGACCCCGTCCAGCCGCCGACCGCCATGCAGGCGACCGGGCGGGAGTCTTCAATAAGGGCCGGTCTACGCGTCGTGGCCCTGGTCGCGCTGGCTTCGCTGCGCCGACTCGGCGTAGATCAGCGCGTTGATGAGCTTGCGGGCGGTGGGCAGAGGCACGGTCCCGAGGAACAACGACGGCTCACCGGAGAGGGAAGCACGGCCCAAGAGCTGGGGCCAGGAGTCCGGGTCTCCGACCTTGATGCCCATCTCCGCCAGCACCCGCCCGAACATGAACGCGGTGTCGTCGGCTTTCTTCTTGCCAGCCAGGAAGGCATCGGCTTGCTGTGCGGCTGCTTCGGTGTCCGTGGCCATGAGGAGACGCTAGGGACCGGGCGGTACCTGGTGCGAGAAAGTTGCAGGTAATTGCGGGCCAGTTAGCCGAGGGCAGCGATCGCTGTTGTGATCAAGCTGCGTGCGTGTGGCCCGTACACGGCACATCGTTGCAGCTCAGCGAACGTGTTCAGGTACTCGTGGACTTCGCTCGGGGTGGTCACGTTGACCGCTGCGGTCACAAGCTCCACTTGCACGCGGGCTTCGTCGTAGATCCGGAAGGACTCGACCGGCCACAGGGTCCGGCTGACGTTGAATGGGATCACACCCAAGCTCACACGGGGCAACGAGATCACGGAGAGGAGGTGACCGAGCTGACCGGCCATTGCCTCAGCGTCTCCGAGTTGGTATCTCAGCACCGACTCTTCGAGCAAGAACAGGAACCGGTGGGTTCCCCGCCGGATAACGTTAGCCCGTTCCATCTTGGCTTCGATGGCCTGTTCCAGGTCTTCCTCGGAGCGGCTTGCTCCGGCCGACCGGGACATGATTGCTCGCACGTAGGCGGGCGTCTGGAGAACCCCAGGGATCACGTCGGAGGTATAGAAGCGGAACAGGTCCGTCTGCTCGTACAGAGCGGCGTAGGAATCTTGGAGACTCCGGAGCCCGGCCGACTTCAACCGCTTCCACTCGACGTACATGGACTCAACGGCACGGGATATCGCGATCAGGTCGGCCACCTGATCCTCTGCGCCACAGGCAGCGCACCAAGCCCTGATGTCCGCCTCTGAGGGTGCAACCTTGGCGTCTTGGATACGGGAGGTCTTCGCCGGGTGCCACCCGCAACGTGCCGACAGCTCACGGCCGTTGAGCTGAGCATCCCGGCGGAGGTTTTGGAGACGATCAGCGAGCGCCTTACGGGCAGCTTGGGCGCTTGACGACGCAGAGGCTGGCGACATGAGCGGGTGGTCCGGTGGTCGGTTGTGGCGAGGACGGTCAGACAGAGAACTTCTCGTGGGGGACAGCCCGGTCCCACACCGCCTCAAAGGCGGAGGTGCACAGCCTCACCACATCAGGCTCAGTCCGCAGCTCCTTGGGCGGCTCAGCCCAATCCCCGCTCCCGGTGAAGTGGTTGAACACCACAGTCTTGCCGTCGAACACCCAAAAGTCGTTACCGGGCAGCGCGATGTCAGACGCCTGTCGACGCGGGAGCCATCGGACCAGCTCACCGGAGGCAATGTTGACGTTCGTGCCTCCATGCTCATACCGGATGTAGTCGGTCACCGGCTCCGAGACGATTCGGGCACGCCGGATGACCACGCCACGGTCTACGGTGGCCCGGATCATCTGTACCCAGTCATGCCAGTAATCCGAGTTCGGGTCGTTGTCCCGCTCCCCGGTGCGGAGCCAGTGAGCAAAGCCCGACGACTCACCCCCGACGCCGTAGGCATCACGCATCTCCAGGTGCACCGCTGAGTGAGCGCTGTTGGCCAGCAGCTCATCAAAGCTCGGAACTACCAGCTGCCCTACGCTCTGCGACATCACACGCCTTCCTGATGATCGGCACCATGCGTGCCGGAATCCGCATGACCCACTCGTGAGCGGGAATCCCCGCCGAGTGGTCAGGTGCCCAGCTCTGGCCATCCACCAGAGCAGCCAGTACCGCATCCGCTTTCTCGCCCTGGAAGATCAGGTCCGCTGTCTCTTCCTCGACCCACACCGTGGGCGAGCCGTCCTTCTCTGTGTCAGGGTCGATCCCGATGAACTCTAGAGTCACGGCTGTCTCTCCTGTCGAGTCAGTTGCGCGATCTTGCAAGATCGGTGCTGACCCATCGTCGCGCCTACCCGTACCGGGTGTCAGCGGTTTGGTCAACCTTGGACTCCATGGCTGTCCGGTGGTCACATGACCAACGCGTGACCAACAGAGGGCAGGAACGGTCCGAAACCCGCAGGAAAAGCCGGGTACCATAGGCTGGCAGCAAAGCCCCTAGAGTTGGTGTTTCCGCAGGTCAGACCCCTGATTTGCTGGTGCCCGAGAGGAGAGTTCAAGTCCCCCCTCGGACACCGGCTGAGACCCCAGTTCATCTGGGGTCTTTTGCGTTTCCGGGCGGTGGCGTGACCCACCACGTGACCCGCGGCCCGGCGATTACGCCCTTGGACCAGAGGCAGGCGCGGCACAGCCCCACGCAGACAGGCCCCCGGCATCAAGCGGATTCCAGGGGCCGTTGTCATGCAGTCGGAGCCCTACGCGGCCAGCAGGCCGCCGCGCTTCAGGAGCGGTATGACGTGGTCCCGCACGGCCGGAGCCAGTTGGACATCCGGTTTGTCGGCGTCGATCCACCGCATATCCGCCAGTTCGGCTGCCGGGCGGGGAAGACCACTGATTCCCGCCGTGAAGACCGTCATCCGCATGGGCACCTTCTCCAGCACGGCCAGGGCTTCGATGTCGGCCAGCAGCCGCGGGTCGACCGGGTGGACTCCGAGTTCCTCGTCGAGTTCCCGGGTCAGCGCTTCGGCCGGCGTCTCGCCCGGATCAGGCTTCCCGCCCGGGAGGTAGAACACCTCCGGCGCCGCCTTCTTGCTCACGACCAGCAGCCGCCCCTGCTCCACGACAGCCGCGGCCACGACCAGCAGCGGGGCGCCCCTGTCGGCACGGCTCGCGGGCGCGTACGTCTCCTCCTGTGGCGTCATGCCGATCAGTATTTCAGGCCGTGAAGACCGGCCTCTCGCGTGCTCCGGGACCGGCTGGTCAGCGCACCCGTACCGACAGGCACGTCACGCAGCCCTCCAGTTTCTCGAATTCTGTGATGTCCACCGGGACCGGGTGGAGGCCGTGGGTCGCGAGGAGGGCGGCGGTGCGGGGGGCGTTCGACGAGAGGAGGACGTGGGGGCCGCCCAGGAGGACCACGTGGGAGCCGGACTCCTCCGGGACGGGGAGGAAGCGGGGGAAGCGGGACAAGAGGGAGGAGTCGCCCACGAGGGGCGGGTGGCCGAGGACTGTGCCGTCGGGCAGGGCGGTGACCGCGGACTTCAGGTGGAGGACCTTCTCCACCGGTACGGGCACCACGCGCGCGCCCAGCGGTTCGAATGCGGCGCGGAGTTGGCGTATCCCCTCGGCGTCCGTGCGGCCGCTCCTGCCGGCATAGACCGTGTCGCCCACCTTGAGGACGTCTCCCCCGTCGAGCGTGCCGGGCGCGCGGACGTGGTGGACGGTGAGGCCGAGCGCCTTCGCGGCCTCCTCGGCACCGGCGGTCTCGGGGCGGCGGGAGGGCGCCGCGGAGCGGGCGATGAGGGCGGCGGTGCGGAAGACCACCATCGCGTCCTCGATGAAGACCGCGTCCGGGCAGTCGTCGGCGGGCGGCACCTCGACCGTCCGCCAGCCGTGGTCGCGCAGCGCCCCGCAGTAGTCGTCCCACTGCCGCAGGGCGAGTCCGGTGTCGACGGGGGTGCGTGCGATGTGGGTGACCAGGCCCTCGGCGAGGCGCGGGCCGGGGCGGCGGACCAGGGCGGTTCTGCCGGGCATGTGGGCTTCCTCTCCACGGGGGTTGAGCCGGTACGGGCGTGCGTATCATCTGCCTGGTGATCTCCAACCGTGCCCGTCGCGCCGCCCCGGAAACCGCTCCCTGCCGGATCACCGTGTGCCGTGGCTGCTGCTGCGGCGACCCGCGGAAGGTGCCCGGGGTGGACCACGCGGAGCAGCCGGCCCGGCTGCGGGCGGCCGTCGGGGACGCGGCGCAGGTGCGGGTGTCGGAGTGCCTCGACGTCTGCGATCAGGCGAATGTGATGGTCGTGCAGCCGTCGGCCGCGGGCCGGGCGGCGGGTGGCCGGCCGGTCTGGCTGGGCCTGGTCAACGACGACGACGCGCTGGCCGACATAGCGGCGTGGGTGCGGTCGGGGGGACCGGGGGTGGCCGACCCGCCGGGGGTGCTGGACCTCTACGAGTTCACCGCGTCGTGGCGGGCCGGCAAGGCGCTCGACGGCTAGGTAGTGTCTGATGGCTCTTTGACGAGGTCGCGGAGCCAGATGACGATGGCGGCGGTGGCCAGGGTGCCGTGGAAGATGTAGTCACGCTTGT
>NZ_JBIRVR010000020.1:0-135250 GCF_044387105.1 Streptomyces sp. NPDC020379 | reverse complement strand
GCATTGGTCAGTTCATGTCGGCGCACCATGCCCAGCTCCTGCCCGGAACAGCAGCAGATCCACCACCCGGGCAAGAGCCAACAGACACTGCCTAGCGGCCGGGCCCGGCCGGGGCCGTCGCCGCCTTCTCCAGCTGGAACGCCTCGTTGCCGAGGCCGATGCCGGCGTGGACGGCGGGGCGTAGGTATTTGAGGACGACGCCGAAGCCGATCCCGGCGACGACCGCGGCGCCGATGATGCCCGGCAGGATCCAGCGCAGCGGCGAGCCGGGGTCGGCGCCGAGGAGGACGTAGAAGTCCCTGACCGCGTACCAGGCGATGACGATCAGCGCGAGGCCCGCGACACCGGAGGCGATGAGGCGGGGGGCCTGGGCGCGGGCGGCGCCGCGGCGTACGAAGAAGGCGATGACGGCGGCGGACGCGGCGGCCATGAGCACGATGACGCCGAGGGCGCCGACGTTGCCGCTCCAGGTGAAGAGGCGCCGCACGGGAGCGGTCGGGTCGCCTTGGGGGCCGCTGTCGGTGAGCGCGAAGAGCAGGACGGCGAGGACCGAGACGGCGCTCTGGAGCAGTGAGCCGTGGGCGGGCGCGCCGCTGCCCCTGGTCGTACGGCCCATGGCGGCGGGGAGCAGGCCCTCGCGGCCCATGGCGAAGACGTAGCGGGCGACGACGTTGTGGAAGCTGAGCAGGGCGGCGAACATGCCGGTCACGTAGAAGACGTGCATGACGTCGGCGACGGCTCCGCCGAGCCGGTCCTGGGTGAGGGCGAAGAGAAGGTGCGGGCCCTGCTCGCGGGCGAGGCCGACGATGCGGCCGGGGCCCGCGGCGACGCTCAGCGCCCAGGAGCTGACGGCGAAGAAGAGGGCGACGAAGCCGACGGCGAGGAAGGTCACCCGGGCGACGACGACCTGGGGCCTGCTGGTCTCCTCGGCGTAGACGGCGGCCTGTTCGAAGCCGACGAAGGCGGCGATGGTGAAGCAGAGCGCGGTGCCGAGGCCGCCGCCGCCGAGGGTCGTGGGGTCGAAGGCGTGGAAGGAGACGCCTTCCTCGCCGGGGGCGGTGACGCCGGCGAGGTCGAAGACGACGACCATGGCGCACTCGACGAGCAGGAGGGCGCCGAGGAGCCTGGCGTTGAGGTCTGTCTTCAGCCAGCCGAGGACGCCGACGGCGAGTACGGCGGCGAGGGCGGGCACCCACCAGGCGACGCTGATGCCGAGGTGCTCGTCGAGGAGGCCGGCGAGCTCGAAGCCGAAGATGCCGTAGATGCCGAACTGGAGAGCGCTGTAGGCGACCAGGGCGACGACGGAGGCGGCCGCTCCGGCGGTGCCGCCGAGGCCGCGGGCGATATAGGCGTAGAAGGCGCCGGCGTTGTGGACGTGGCGGCTCATCTCGGCGTAGCCGAGGCTGAAGAGGGTCAGCACCACGCCGAGGATGACGAAGAGCAGGGGCTGGCCGACGACCCCCATCGTGCCGTACGTGGTGGGCATGACGCCCGCCGTCACCATCAGTGGTGCGCTGGCGGCGACCACGGAGAGCAGGAGGCCGGCGGGCCCCATCCGGTCGGCGCGCAGCCGTCTCTCCTGGCCCTTGAAGGTGCTGATCTCGCTCGTCGCGCCCGTCGGCATGGCGGGGTCGTCCTTCCCGTGGGTGAGCGGGGCGGTCGTGCCTGTGCGGGGTCAGGCCGCGCCGAGCGCGGTCCGGCGGGCGGCCTGGAACGCCTTGCGCGCGTCCCCGTCGGGGTACGACCAAGGGGCGTGGGTGGCGTGCGGGCCGATGCGGGTGAGGAGGGCGGCCGCCTCGGCCGGGCGGCCCTCGTGGAGCTTGGCGTGGGCGAGGTAGTTGAGGTCGACCTTGCGACGGGGGTGGGCCGTGCCGTCGTCGACGTCCCATTCGAGCCACCAGTCGAAGGCGGCCTTCATGACCTGGCGGGCCCGGCGGGTGGTCCAGTGCCCGGAGCGGGCGGGGTCGTGGGGCTCGACGCCGGAGCGGGCGAGTACGCGGTAGCGCTCGGCGTGGGCGACGACGGGGAGCACGGCCAGGGGCGAGTCGGCGGGTGCCTGCTCGGCGGCCCAGGAGGCGAAGTCGTAGACCTCGTGGAGGGGGTCGACGCGGTCGCCCGTCTGGTGTTCGGCGAGGCAGGCAGCCATGAGGTGGTGGGCGTGGTGGTGATCGCGGTGGCGGGCGCGCACCTGGTCGAAGGCGCGGACACGCTCGTCGTCGGTGCCGGTGCGGCGGGCGAGGATGAGGATGCCGAGCCAGGGGGTGGGGTCGGCGGGGGCCATCCTGGCCGCGGTGAGGCAGGCGGTGCGGGCGATCTCGGGGATCTCCCGGCCGCGCACGGCCCGGAAGACGGTGGCGCAGGCGAGGAGCGCGGCGGCGTCGGGGCTGTCGGGCTCGGCGAGCTGCCACTCGCGGGCCCAGGCGGTGCTGGCGGTGCCCTCGGCGAGGACGACGAGGCGGTGGCCGCGGCGGTCCCAGTCGTCGCCGGTCTCGGCGAGGAGCCGGCGGGCCTCGGCCCAGCGGCCGCGGGCGAGGGCGTCGCGGGCGGTGGCGAGCGCGGTGTCGTCCAGGGCCGGGTCGAAGGCCGGTCCGTCCTTGTTCCGTGGGCGGCCCAAGGGCGGTGGCGTCATCGGCGGAGCTCCTCCACGGGCTGCTGCCCCTCCTGGCGCCCGCGCGAGGCGTCATCGAAATCCACCACTTCGGTCACGCACAGCAAAGCGGTAGTCACGGCTCCGAGTCAAGGGCGATCTTGGAACTGACAGCGCCTCAACTCGCAACCCGTCAGATCGGGTTGCGCTCCGGCGGCTCGCCCGGATCAGGGGACGTCCGCCACCGCCCGGACGTACGGTGGAGTGGTGACCGGAAGGGCATTTTTCGCATATATGTTCTATACGCCATTGGAGGGAACGCGGGAGGGAATGCACGGCCGAAAGACGGGTACCCGGCCGTCACACCCTCCCCGGAGCGGCTATCGTTTTTCTGTCAAGTCCCCTACGACCCAGTGGTCTTGAGGTGCGCGACGTGATGGTCTTCGCCTTCGCCGTGAGTGCGGCCTGCTGCCTGGGCGTCGGCTTCGTCTACCAGCAGAGCGCGGCGCAACGGGCCCCGATGAGCGATTTCCTCTCCCTCCGGCTGCTGCTCGACCTCGTCCGGATGCCGCAGTGGCTGGTCGGCATCGCGTTGATGATCATCGGGATGGTGCTCGGCGCGATCGCGCTCGGGCAGGGCGAGATCTCCCTGGTGGAACCGCTGCTGGCGACGAACCTGCTGTTCGCCATGGCCCTCTCCCGCTGGCGCACCCGGCAGCCGCTCGGCGCCACGGGCTGGTGCGGGCTGTGGCTGCTGGCGGGCGGGGTGACGGCCTTCATCGTCGCGGGCCGCCCGCACGGCGGCGACTCGGTGACCGATCCGCTGCGGCACTGGCTGATCATCGGCCTGATGGTGGGCTCGGCCCTGCTGCTCGCGACGGTCTCCAAGCGGCTGCGGATGAGCGTGGAGGCGGCGCTGCTGGCGGTCGCGGCGGGCCTGCTCTACGGCGTGCAGGACGCCCTCACCCGGGTCAGCGGCCAGCGGCTCGCGCACGGCGGCTGGACGACACTCGTGGTGAGCTGGCAGCCGTACGGGGTCTTCGCGCTGGGCGTCACGGCGCTGGTCCTGGTGCAGAGCGCCTTCGAGACGGCACCGCTGCGGCTGTCGCTGCCCGCCCTGACCGCGGCCCAGCCGCTGGCCGGGATCGCCTGCGGCGTGGGCTTCCTGGGCGACCGGCTGCGGACGACGCCGGGGGCACTGGCCTGGGAGGCGGCGGGGCTGGCGGCGATCGTGGTCGGCATCGTGCTGATCGGACGGCATCCGGCGATGCCGTCCGGCTCCGCCGCGCCTGATCGGGTGCGGGATCTTCAGCCGCATTAGGGGGCGGATTTGTTGTCGGGTGCGGGGTGCCGACGCCTGCGGCGGGCTTTTTCCCCAGCCCCGCCCCCTTCCCGGCCGCATCTGATGTGCGGGAAGAGGCGGGTAGGGAAAAAGCCCGCCGCAGGCGCCTAGTGCTTGGATGGGCGCATGACCGATCAGCAGCCTCAACCAGCTGACGAAGTGCTGGACATCGTCGATGAGCAGGACCGCGTCGTGGGGCAGGCCCCGCGTGGGGAAGCGTATGCGCGCGGCCTGCGCCACCGGTGCGTGTTCGTGCGGGCCCGGGACGCGCGGGGGCGGGTCTTCGTGCATCGCCGTACGGCGCAGAAGCTTGTCTTTCCCTCACGCTACGACATGTTCGTGGGCGGCGTCGTCGGGGCCGGCGAGTCCTACGACGAGGCGGCCCTCCGCGAGGCGGAGGAGGAGCTGGGCGTCTCCGGGCTCCCCGCGCCGACGCCTCTGTTCCGCTTCCTCTACGACGCGCCGGGGCAGTCGTGGTGGTCGGCGGTGTACGAGGTCCGGTGCGACGCGGCCGTCTCACCGCAGGAGTCGGAGGTGGCCTGGCACGCGTTCCTCTCCGACGAGGAGCTTCAGGCCCGGCTCCCGGAGTGGGACTGGGTGCCGGACGGGCTCGCGGCGTACCGCCTGCTGCGCGAGCACGACGCCGGCTGAGCACGCGCGAGGTCCCCCGGCCCTCGCCGGGGGACCTTCAGGCGGTGGTCAGTCCACCGTCACCACGATCTTGCCGCGCGTGTGGCCCGCCGCGTTGAGCCGCTGCGCGTCCGCCGTCTTCTCCAGCGGGAACACCTCCGCGACCTCGACCGTGAGCGCGCCGCTCTCCGCCAGTTCCGTCAGGGCCGTGAGGTCGGCCGTGTCGGGGCGGACGAAGACGTAGCGGCCACCGAGGCCGAGGACCGACGGGTCGGCGATGGAGGCGAGGCGGCCTCCCTCGGCGAGGAGGCCCGGGGAGACGGTGAGCGCCTCGCCGCCCGCCAGGTCGAGGACGGCGTCGACGCCGGAGGGCGCCAGCGCGCGTACGCGGTCGGCCAGCCCCGCTCCGTAGACGACCGGCTCGGCGCCGAGGCCGCGCAGGTAGTCGTGGTTGCGCTCGCTCGCGGTGCCGATGACCCGCGCGCCCAGGTGCCGGGCGATCTGGACTGCCATGGAACCGACGCCGCCCGCCGCCGCGTGGACCAGCACGGTCTCGCCCTGTCCCACCCGGAGCGCCTTGACCAGCGACTGGTAGGCGGTCAGGCCCGCGAGCGGGAGCCCGGCGGCCTGCTCGAAGGTCAGGTTCGCCGGCTTGCGGGCGAGGGTCCGCACGGGGGCGGCGACGTACTCCGCGAAGGTGCCGCGGGAGAGGAAGTCCTCGCGTACGTAGCCGATGACCTCGTCACCGACGGCGAACTCGCCGGCGTCGGCGCCGGGCTGCACCACCACGCCGGAGACGTCCCACCCGGGGATGACGGGGAAGACGGCGTCCAGGGCCGCGTCGAGGTAGCCGGCCTGCGCCTTCCAGTCGACGGGGTTGACCGCGGCGGCCTTGACCTTGATCAGGACGGAGTCGGGGCCGACCTTGGGGTCGGGCCGCTCGCCGTACTCCAGGACCTCGGGTCCGCCGTAGCTGCGGTAGCTGATGGCCTTCATGGTGGTGCTCCTCGTGGGGGGGGTGCGAACAGCGGGTCAGGCGGTGGCGCGTGCGGTCTCAGCCTCCTTCGCGGGGGCCTGGCCCGCCACCTCGGAACGCAGGGTGTGGATCTTGCGCAGGCCCAGTCCGGCGACGGCCGCGACCAGCAGGAGCGCGACGCCCGCGATGACGAAGGTCAGCGTGAACTGGCTCTCGGCGGGCAGCTTGGGGGCGCCCGGCGGCAGGTGCTCGATGCTCTTGGAGGCCAGCACCGTGGTGATCATCGCGGAGCCGATGGCGCTGCCGGTGGAGCGGGAGATGGAGTTGATGCCGTTGGCTATGCCGGTCTGGTGGTGCGGCACGCTGGAGACGATCACGGCCGGCATGGCGGCGTAGCCGAAGCTGATGGCCGCGCCGACGAGGATGCCGGCGGCGATGACGGAGAACGCGTGGTCGTGGTCGAGCGTGATCCACGCGAAGCCCGCGGTGCCGAAGAGCGAGGCGAGCAGCAGGACCAGGCGCGGGCCCTTGTGGCGGACGAGCTGGCCGCCGATCGGGGCGGCGAGCAGCGAGACGATGGTGCTGGGCAGCAGGAATTCGACGGAGGCGCGCAGGACGCTGGCGTCGAAGCCGTAGCCCGCGATCTTCGACGGCATCTGCACGAGGTAGGAGACGCCGATGAAGAGGGCGAAGGAGCCGAAGCCGACGAGCAGCCCGGAGAGGTTGGCGAAGAGCACCGGGCGGTGCGCGAACATCTTCATGTCGACCAGCGGCTCGCTCACCTTGCGCTCGACGAGCGTCCACACGGCGGCCATGACGACGGCGCCGGCGAAGCAGCCGATCGTACGGGCGGAGGACCAGCCCCACTCGTGGCCCTGGGTGATGGGCAGCAGGAGGAGGACGAGCGTGGCGGCGAGGCTGAGCGCGCCGAGGACGTCGGTGCGGCCGCCGGTGGTCTCCCGGGTGGCGGGCACCAGGAAGACGACGGCGATCAGTGCGAGCGCGGCGAGGCCGGTGGCCAGCCAGAAGGCGCTGCGGTAGTCGGGGTTGTCGCCGGAGGTGAGCAGGCCGGTGGCGACGAGCGCGAGGCCGCTGCCGAAGGCGAGGGTGCCGCTGACCATGGCCATGGCGCCGGGCAGCTTGGCGGGGCGCACCTCCTCGCGCAGCACGGAGAGCGCGAGCGGGAAGATAGCGGTGGCGGCGCCCTGGAGCACCCGGCCGACGATCAGCCACAGCAGGGAGTGGGTGACGGCGGCGAGCACGGAGCCCGCGACCATCACGACCAGCACGCCGACGAGGGTCTTCTTCTTGCCGTGCTGGTCGCCGAAGCGGCCGAGCAGCGGGGTGAAGACGGCGGCGGAGAGCAGGGTGGCGGTCGTGACCCAGCTGACGTTGGCCGGAGTCGTGCCGAGGTCCTTCTGGATGAGGCCGAGGATCGGTACGACCAGCGTCTGCATCATCGAGACGACCATGGCGGCGAGGCTCAGGGCGAAGACGATGACCGTCTCGTTGCGTCTTCCGCTCTCGGCGGCGGCTGGGGAGCTCATGCGGGGAATCCTCCGGATTGCTTCACGACTTTGATGCTTGAGATCGTCAAGCAACCAGGGAAGGCTAGGCCCGAATACTTCAGGTAGTCAAGTTAATGTTTCATTACCTCAAGCTCTTGAGTAGACTCAAAGGCATGACCGCCACCCCTCCCCGGACCCCGACCAAGGCCCAGCTCCTGGAGCTGGTGGCGGCGCTCGGCACCGCCCAGTGGCAGGACTTCGCCGCCGCGGCGGCCCGCCAGGGCCTCACCTCCGTGCAGGCCAAGCTCCTCGCCCAGCTCAAGGGCCCGGTCCCGATGCGCGGCCTGGCCACCCTGCTGGTCTGCGACGCCTCGAATGTCACCGGCATCGTGGACCGCCTGGAGGCGCGCGGGCTCGTCCGCCGCGAGGCGGACCCGGCCGACCGGCGGGTGAAGAACGTGGTGGCCACCGACGAGGGCCACGAGATCATCCGCCGTGTGCGCGCCGAGATGCAGGCCACCCACAGCGCGCTCGACGCACTTGACGAGGAGGAGCGCGCCACGCTCTACGGCCTGCTGGAGCGGCTCCGTCCGGGCATGGAGCGGCGCGGCTGACGGCTGTCCCCTTGATCGCCCCGCGCCCGTATTCTGACGGTCGGTCCGATCCGCGCACTCGGCGCGGACGGCGAGGGGAGGTCCTTGGATGTCCAGCACCACCGTGTCACCCGCCGGCACCGCGGCGACGGAGCCGTACACCGTCGAGCTCGCACCGGGCGTCCGCGCGTTCATCCAGCCCGACGGCGGCTGGTGCCTCAACAACGCCGGGATCATCAGCTCCGGCGGGCGCACGGTCCTGATCGACACGGCGGCCACCGAGCGGCGCGCGCGGCTGCTGCGCGACACCGCCACGGCGCACGGCGCGGCACCGCCCACGACCGTCGTCAACACCCATCACCACGGCGACCACACCTACGGCAACTGCGTCTTCCCCGAGGCCACGATCATCGGCCACACCGGCTGCCGCGAGGAGACCCTCGCCGTGGGCTTCCAGCTGCACGGCCAGTGGCCCTGGATCGACTACGGCGACATCGCCATCACGCCGGCCTTCGTCACGTACGACGACTCGCTCACCCTGCACGTCGGTGACACCGAGCTGCGGCTGATCCACCCGGGCCCGGCGCACACCATCGGCGACACGATCGTCCACCTGCCGCGGGAGGGCATCGTCTTCACCGGTGACCTGGTCTTCAACGGCGGCACCCCCTTCATCCCCATGGGCTCCCTCGCCGGGTCGCTGCGCGCCCTGGAGGTGCTGCGGGGCCTGGACGCCGAGACCGTCGTGCCGGGGCACGGCCCGGTCACCGGCCCCGGCGTCTACGACGTCCTCGAACGCTACTTCCGCTGGCTCCAGGACCTGGCCGCGACCGAGTACGCCGCGGGCCGCACCCCGCTGGAGGCCGCACGCCGCGCGGACCTCGGCGAGTTCGCGCACCTGCACGAGAGCGAGCGGCTGGTGGGCAACCTCCACCGCGCGTACGCCGAGCTCGACGGCCTGCCGCTGGGGGTCCAGCTCGACCTGCCCCTGGTGCTCGGTGACATGCGGACGATGAACGGCGGCGAGCCCCTCACCTGCCACGCCTGACGCGCACGGCGGTGGCGGATTGTCGCCGGGAGGTCTGGACGGCATACCGACCGGTCGGCATGATGATCCCGGACCGGTGCCGCGCCCGCCGCGGCCCCGGCCCGACCGCGTCCGCGCGCCCAATTCCCCATGGAGGAGCACTCGATGAGCAAGGGCAATCCCCCAGGACTCGACCTGGACCGGCTGCGCGGGTATCTGGAGCGGGAGCTCCCGGGGCTGGTGCGCGGGCCGCTGAGCGCCGAGCTGATCGAGGGCGGCCGCTCCAACCTCACCTACGCCGTCACCGACGGCACCGGCCGCTGGGTGGTGCGCCGCCCGCCGCTCGGGCATGTGCTGGCCACCGCCCACGACATGGCGCGCGAGCACCGGGTGATCAGCGCGCTGCACCCGACTCCCGTGCCGGTGCCCCGGGCACTGCTGCTGTGCGCGGACGAGAGCGTCCTGGGAGCGCCGTTCTACGTGATGGAGTTCGTGGCCGGCACGCCGTACCGCTCGGCGGAGCAGCTGGCCGCGCTCGGCCCCGAGCGCACCCGCCGGGTCGTCCTCGGGCTGGCCGACACCCTCGTGGAACTGCACGCCGTGGATCCGGCCGCGGCCGGCCTCGCGGACTTCGGGCGGCCGGAGGGCTTCCTGGAGCGGCAGTTGCGGCGCTGGGGCAAGCAACTGGCGGCCTCGCGCGAGCGCGAGCTGCCCGGCATCGACGAGCTCCACACGGCCCTGGCCGCGGCGCTGCCCGCCTCGCCCGCGCCCACCGTCGTGCACGGCGACTACCGCCTGGACAACGTCCTCGTCGGCGCCGACGACACCGTCCGGGCGGTCCTCGACTGGGAGATGTCCACGCTCGGCGACCCGCTGACCGACCTCGGCCTGCTGGTGATGTACTGCGAGCAGCGGCCCGTGCCCGGCTCGCCCATCGCCACCACCCGCGAGGCCCCGGGCCACCCGGAGCCCGCGGAGCTGGTGGAGCGGTACGCGGCCGGGTCGGGCCGCGACGTCTCGGCACTGCCGTGGTACACCGCCTTCGCCTATTTCAAGCTCGCCGTGATCCTCGAAGGCATCCACTACCGCTACACCCTCGGGCAGACCGTCGGGCGCGGCTTCGACCGCATCGGGCAGCTCGTACCGCTCTTCATCGACAACGGCCTCACCACCCTTCAGGAAGGCTGAGCACCATGGACTTCGCATTCGACGCCCGCACGGAAGAGCTGCGCGGTGAGCTGCTGGCCTTCATGGACGAGCACGTCTACCCGGCCGAGGCGACCGCCGAGGAACAGCGCGCCGCGCTCGCCTCCCCCTGGGACACTCCCCCGGTCGTCGAGGAGCTCAAGGCGGAGGCGCGGCGGCGGGGGCTCTGGAACCTGTTCTTCGTGGACCAGCACAGCCTGCCTGACGCGGAGTACGGGGCCGGGCTGACCAATCTCCAGTACGCGCCGCTCGCCGAGATCACCGGCCGCAGCCCGCACCTCGCGCCCACCGCCCTGAACTGCGCGGCCCCCGACACGGGGAACATGGAACTGCTCGCCCAGTTCGGCACCGAGGAGCAGCGCGAGCGGTGGCTGGAGCCGCTGCTCGCGGGCGAGATCCGGTCGGCGTTCGCGATGACCGAGCCGGAGGTCGCCTCCTCGGACGCGACCAACGTCGAGACGCGGATCGAGCGGGACGGCGACGACTACGTCATCACCGGCCGCAAGTGGTACATCTCCGGTGCGATGTACCCCGGTTGCGAGATCTTCATCGTCATGGGGAAGACGGATCCGGAGGGCGCGGACCCGCGCCGCCGGCAGTCGATGATCCTCGTCCCCCGGGACACCCCCGGCCTGGAGATCCGCCGGGCGATGCGGGTCTACGGCTTCGAGGACCACGCCCATGGCGGCCACGCGGAGATCGTCCTCGACGGGGTGCGCGTCCCCGCGACGAACCTCATCGGCGAGGAGGGCGGCGGCTTCGCCATCGCCCAGGCGCGGCTGGGGCCGGGCCGGATCCACCACTGCATGCGGCTGATCGGCATGGCCGAGCGCGCGATCGAGCTGATGTGCCGGCGGGCCGTCTCCCGTACGGCCTTCGGCAAGCCGCTCGCCCGGCAGGGCGTGGTGCGGGAGTGGATCGCGGACTCCCGGGTCGCCGTGGAGCAGCTGCGGCTGCTGGTGCTCAAGACGGCATGGCTGATGGACACAGTCGGCAACCGCGGGGCGCACACGGAGATCCAGGCCATCAAGATCGCGACGCCGCGGACGGTGGCCGGCATCATCGACCGGGCGATCCAGCTGCACGGGGCGGGCGGCGTGAGCCAGGACTTCCCGCTGGCGGAGCTGTGGGCGGCGGCACGGACGCTGCGCCTGGCGGACGGGCCGGACGAGGTCCATCAGCGGTCCTTGGCGCGGCGGGAGTTGCGGCGGTACGTCTAGCCGACGCGGTGGCTGTGGCCGATCCGGGCGGTCGACCGCGGGCCGTTCGTCCGCACCACCGCCGCGCGGCGGTGCCCTCGGACGCCGGACGGGCCGGATGTGCCCGGTGTGGGTGCACAAGCACAGCCCGTCCGGCGTCGAGGTGGCACCACGGACTCAGCGCGCGCTGAACTTCACGCTGGAGAACGACATGTCCGACGGGCCGTGCTCGCCCCTGGCGAGCCGCTTGGAGGTCCCGTCACACTTCTTGCCGGTGTAGATGGTGACCGGGCCCGCCGTCCCGTTGTACGCACCGCGAGCTTCCTGACTCATCGTCAGGCACTTGCCGTCCGGCGGGTTCTCGACGAAGAAGGGCTTGCCCTTGGGGCCCACCCACGTGAACGAGCCCTTCGAGGCGACGGCCGCGCCCGGGGGCACGGCCATGGCGAGGGCGAGGCCCGCGAGGGCGACGACGACAGGACGGAAAAGGCGCATCCCTGATCCTTTTTCTCGACAGCAGACGAAAGGGCCGAAAGGCCCTTCATCCGCTCAACGACGCCCGGCCCCGCACGACACGCACCACACGGACCGGGATCAGGGCCGCAGCGCGCGCAGCAGCAGATCCGCCAGGTGGTCGGCCACCTGGGCCGCGGTCAGGGCGCCTTCGGGGCGGTACCAGTTCGCCAGGTGGTGGACGGAGCCGAAGTGGTAGTCGACGACGAGGTCCGCCGGGGTGGCCGTGCTGAAGACGCCCGCGCGCTGGCCCTCCTCGACCAGGGCGCGGAAGCGCTCGTGGTAGCGGCGCCGTTCGGCGCGCACCTGCCGGTGCTTCTCCGGGCCCAGGTGGTGCATCGAACGGAAGAAGATCTTCGTGTCGTCGAGGTTCTCGATGGTGGTGACCACGACATCCGCGGCGGCGTCCCGCAGCCTGCGCTCCACGGGCGCGTCCGCGCACGCGAAGGCGTCCAGCCGCTCCTGCTGGAGCCGCAGGACCCGGCCGTAGACCTCGTGCAGCAGGTCGTCCTTGGAGCCGAAGTAGTGGTAGAGGGCGCCCTTGGTGACGCCCGCCGCCTCGACGATCTCCTGGACGGACGTGCGGTCGTAGCCCTGGTCCGCGAAGAGCCGGGTGGCGGCGGCCAGCAGCCGCTGCGGTACGGGCCTCGTGCCGCCCTCCGGCGTTCCCGCCGTCACCGTCCTGGTCATGCGCCACCTGTCTTCCCTTGTCGTGCCGCGGGATCCTCGCGCAGCTCCCGCCGGAGGATCTTGCCACTGGTCGTCCTGGGCAGATCGGCGAGGACGAGCACCTCGCGGGGGACCTTGTATGCCGCGAGGTGCTCCCGGCAGTGCGCGACCAGCGCCGCCGGCTCGGGCGCGGCGCCGGGGCGGAGGCTGACGTACGCCCGGACCGTCTCGCCGCGGTAGTCGTCCGGCACCCCGACGACGGCCGCCTCCCGGACGGCGGGGTGGGCGTAGAGGACGTCCTCCACCTCGCGGGGCCAGACCTTGAAGCCGGAGGCGTTGATCATGTCCTTCTTGCGGTCGACCACGTAGAGCCAGCCGTCGTGGTCCATGAACCCGACGTCGCCGGTGCGCAGTTCACCACCGGGGAGGGCGGCGGCGGTGTCCTCGGGGCGCCGCCAGTAGCCGGGGACGACCTGGGGGCCGCTGACCACGATCTCGCCGTGCCCGCCGAAGGGCACCTCCGCGCCGCGCTCGTCCAGGATGCGCACGAGTGTCCCCGGGCCGGGCACGCCGACGGCGAGGGTGCCGGTGGCGGGGTCGACGGGAGCCTCGGTGCCGGGCGGGACGGAGGCGGTGGTGGCGGTGGTCTCCGTGAGGCCGTAGCCGTTGTGGAGGTAGTGGCCGAAGGCCGTGCGGAACCGTTCCACCAGGGCCGGTGGCAGGGGTGCGCCGCCGGAGGAGACCAGGCGGAAGGAGGCGAAGTGGTCCCGGCCGACGCCCGGCTGGGCCATGAGGGCCATGAAGGCGGTGGCGGGGCCGATGGTGTAGGCGGGGCGGTGTTCGAGGAAGGCGTCGAGCACCACCGCCGCGTCGAAGCGGTGGGCGAGGGCGAGCGTGCCCGCGTTGACCAGGCAGGAGCCGAGCTCGGCGACCATGCCGGTGATGTGGAAGAGCGAGGCGAGGGCGAAGTAGACGGAGCCGTCGGGCAGTCCGGAGCCGATGCGCGCCCGCTCGGCGTTGTGGGCGATGTTGCCATGGGTGTTGACGGCGCCCTTGGGGGCCCCGGTGGTGCCCGAGGTGTAGCTGATGAGGGCGGGGTCCTGGGGGCCGAGGCCGGGGCCGGCGGGCGGGCGGGCCCCGGAGCGCGCGGCGGCCAGCAGGTCCTCGGCGCCGTCCGGCGGCGGCATGCGCTCGCCGCGCAGCACCCGCGCGTCGTCGCGCGTCTGGAGGCCGAAGGGGCAGACGGTGAAGGCGATGCGGGCGGCCGAGGCCGCCGCGACGTCCCGCAGGAAGTCCGCCCAGGCGCGGTCCCGGCAGATCAGCGCGGTGGCGCCGGAGTCGTCGAGGATGTGCCGGACCTCGCCCGCCTTGAACATGGGGTTCACGGGCACGACGACGCCGCCGGCCTTCCAGACGGCGAGGACGGCGAGCACGAAGTGCGGGGTGTTCTGGAGCATGACCGCGGCCCGGTCGCCCGGCCGGAAGCCGCGGGCCACCAGCCGGCCCGCGAGCGCGCCGGACAGCTCGTCGGTCTCGCGGTAGGTCAGCCGCCCGTCGAAATAGGCGAGCGCGTGCCGGTCCGGGGCGCGCCGCACGGTGGCGGCGAAGGCGTGCGGCACCGTCGGCGGCGGCGTGCCCGGGACCCGCTGGGCGGGCGCGAGGCGCGCGAGCCAGGGCGCGTCCCGGTAGGAGGGGGTGGTCGACGTCATGGTCCGCGCCTACATCCGGCCCTGGCCGGGCACCTCTTCGAGCCTGCGCTGGAGGTGGTTCATGCCGCGCAGCCAGCGGTCGGGGTCGGTGGCGCGGGCCGCGTAGTAGTCGGCGACCTCCGGGTGCGGGAGGATCAGGAAGCGGTTCGCGGCCATGCCCTCGAAAAGGGCGTCGGCGACCTGCGCGGGCTCGATCGCGGTGGGCAGGAGCACCAGCTCGCCCGCCGCGCCGGTGCCGCGCAGCATGTCCGTGCGCACGCCCTGCGGGCAGATGGCGTGGACGTCGATCCCGCAGTGGCGGTAGGTGAGCGAGAGCCACTCCGCGAAGGCGAGCGCGGCGTGCTTGGAGACGCTGTACGGGGCCGAGCCGATCATCGTGAGCAGCCCGGCGGCGGACACGGTGGAGACGAACCTGCCGCTGCCCCGGTCCAGCCACTCGGGGAGCAGCTCACGGGCCGCCCGTACGTGGGCCATGACGTTGACGTCCCAGGCGGCCTCCCAGAGATCCTCCTCCGCCTCGGGCCCGCCGCCGGGGGCGACGCCCGCGTTGGCGCAGTAGATGTCGACCCGGCCGCCGAGCGCCTCGCGGGCGGCGGGGACCACTCCGGAGGCGTCGCCGGGGACGGCGGTGGCACCGATCTCCGCGGCCACCGCCTCGGCCTTGGCGACGTCGAGGTCGTTGACCACGACGCGGGCGCCCTCGGCGGCGAACCTGCGGGCGAGCGCGGCTCCGATGCCGCCGCCCGCTCCGGTGACCACAACTCCCGCGTCCCGCACCGTACCCACGCTGACGTCTCCCTCGCTCGGCTGCACGGGCAGACTAACCAGTCGGTATGTGAGGACGGAAGGGGGCGTCCGGCGCACCGGAGTAGGGCTGGCCCCACCCCGGGGCAGGGGGTGGATCGGATGGTGGCGGGAGTGCCCCGGAAACGATCGTGTCAAGGAGAGTTCCGACCGACCTCCTGGAGTGTTCCCATGGTTTCCGCACAGCTCACCCGCCGGTCAGCGCTGTCGCTCACGCTGCTGGCCGCCGTGGGCCCGCTGGTCGCGGCGAAGCCGGCCGGGGCGGCCGCGGGCCCGCCCGGCCCGGTGGCCGCGCTGACCCGGGCCGCCCGCCCGCTGCGCACCACGGACCCCACGGGCGACCTGCGGGACCTGCGGCCGCTGGGCGCCATGGTGGGCGATGCCACGGTGGTCGGGATGGGTGAGGCCACGCACGGCTCGCACGAGTTCTTCACCAACAAGCACCGCGTCTTCCGCTACCTCGTGGAGGAGAAGGGGTTCACCACCTTCGCCCTGGAGGCGAACTGGAGCACCGGCGTGCAGCTCGACGACTACGTCGTCCACGGCAGGGGCGAGGTGCGGCAGATCATGCGCGAGGAGTTCCAGAACGCGTACCGCATGTGGAACAACCGCGCGTACCTGGACCTGATCGAGTGGATGCGCGCGTACAACACGACCCACGCGAAGAAGCTCCGGTTCATGGGCGACGACTCCGCCTACGCGGGGCCCGCCCTCTTCGACAAGGTCACCGATTACGTCCGCGCCCACCGCCCCGCCCTGCTGCCCCGCTTCACCGAGCTCTACCGCGCGCAGCGGCCCGCGCCCGGCACCAGCGTGGACAGCTGTATGAACGACTACCTCAAGCGCCCGCTGAGCGAGCGGCGCGCCATGGCCGACAGCGCACGTGAGGCCCTCGGCCTGCTGTCGCGGCAGCGCCCGGCGGGCGGCGGCGAGGAGTTCACCTGGGCGGTGCAGCACGCGCGGGCCGTCGCGCAGGTGGCGGAGATGTACGCGTTCGACATGGACGACCCCAAGGGCGTCGCCGACTGCATGCGCTTCCGGGACGCGACCATGGCGGCCAACACCGCCTGGTGGCAGGAGCACACCGGCCGGAAGATCCTGCTGTCCGCGCACAACGCGCACGTCGCGTACGTGACCGACGACCCGGCGAACTACCCGCGGATGCAGGGGGCCTTCCTCAGGGACCGGCTGGGCGCCCGCTATGTGAACGTCCGTCTCACCTTCAACGAGGGCTCCTTCAACGCCATGCGCGACGGCGAGCCCACCCGGGTGGTCACGCTCGGCCCGGCCGCGCCCGGCAGCAACGAGCACACGCTCGACCAGGTGCCGTACCGCAACTACGTACTGGACATGCGGACGGCGCCCGCCGCGGCCCGGAAGTGGCTGGCGGTGGCGCGGCCGACCCGCAACATCGGCACGGACTATCCGACCCCGGACTACTCGACCGCGCTGGGCGAGGGCTACGACATCCTGGTCCATCTCCACCGCATCCGGGCGGCGGACCTCCTGCCGCCCCAGTAGTCCCGTGCCACGGATGTGTGTACCCGTGCCATGAGCCTGGACAGGCCCCTTTGACGGCGGGACGATGCCCGCGCATCTGGCCGCACAAGGGGGACCTGCCATGCCGGACATGAGTGTGGAGCCGTACTGGGAGCTGACGTTCGACACCGACGGGGACGTGGATCCGGCCGAGCGCGACGGCCTCATAACCGGGGTCGCGGAGCAGGGCGTCACGGATCTGGTGGTGTTCGCGCACGGCTGGAACAACGAGCGGACGGGGGCGACCCGGCTCTACAGCGAGTTCTTCGCACCCTTCCCCCGCCTGCTCTCCGGGGCCGCGGGCGGCAGGCGCCTCGGCTACGCGGGGGTGATCTGGCCGTCGATGGACTTCCCCGACGAGCCGATCCCCCACTTCCCGTCCTCGGCGGCGGCCGCGGCCCCGCCCGGTGCCGGGCTCGATCCGGCCACCCGGCAGGCGCTCGTCCGCGTCCTGCCGTGCGAGGCGGCGGTGGTGGACCGGCTGTCGGGGCTGCTCGCCCAGCGGCCCGAGGACCCGGCGCGGCTGGAGGAGTTCGTCTCCACCGTGCGCGGCCTGGCCACCGCCCTGCCGCCGGGGGCCACCGACCTGGGGCCGGGCCCGCTGCCCGCCATGCTCACCGCCGACGCGCAGGCGGTGTGCGGGAGCTTCGCCGACGCGCTGGCGCACACGGGCGCCCTCTCGGCCGGGCTGCTCGGCGGCGGCCTGAAGCGGCTGTGGCACGGGGCCTACGAACTGCTGCGGCAGATCTCGTACTACACGATGAAGCGGCGGGCGGGCACGGTCGGCGGGCACGGGCTCGGCCCCTTCCTCGGCCTGCTGGCCGGCTCCCGGCCGGAGGTGCGCGTGCATCTGGTGGGGCACAGCTTCGGCGCGCGCCTGGTGTCGTTCGCGCTGAGCGGGCTCCCGGACGGCCGCTCACCGGTGGCCTCGCTGACGCTGCTTCAGGGCGCCTTCTCGCATTACACGTTCGCGACGAGCCTGCCGTTCGCGACGGACCGGGGCGGTGCGCTGAGCGGACTGTACGACCGGGTGAACGGGCCGGTGGTGTGCTGCCTTTCCCGCCATGACACGGCACTCGGGGTGCTCTACCCGCTGGCGTCCCGCCTCTCCGGGGAGGACGACTCGGTGCTGGGCCTGGACGACTCGCGGTGGGGCGCACTGGGGCACGACGGTATGCAGTCCGTCGACGCCTGCGCCGGGCTCACCCTCGCGCAGGCGCTCTCCGGCGGCCTGCCGGCATACGGCTGTGTGAACGTCGACGCGTCGGCGGTCGTCGCCCACGGCGGCCCGCCCACGGGAGCCCACAGCGACATCTGCCACCCGGAGCTGGCGCAGGTGGTCCTGCTCGCCGGCGGCATCACGCGCTGAGCGCCGGGCGGCCGGCGACCGGCCGGAACCACCCGCTGAGCGGAGGTCGCGGATCCACCTTCGCGCAATCTCCCACCCGCCCCACATCTGTCCGCGTCTTCGGGGTAGCAGAGCGGAGTCGGCGGCGTGGCACGTCCGATGGATCCGAATCGCGACGCGTTACGTCCCTTCCATGTCGATCCGAGTCCGCGCTGTCGGAGGTGGGATGCAGTGGCAGGTTTCAGAGCACTCGCACGAGAGGTGCGCAATCCACGGAACACCATCGCCTTGCGACGGACCTCCCTGCGCAAATGCCTCGAACGCTTCGCCCCCTACGGGCACCGGGCGACCTGGCACCACCTGTGCGCCCTGGCGGGGCTCGACCCCGACGACCGCGCCCCCGATCCGGCCCGGCTGATCGCGGCGCTGACCGAACTGGAGGAGGCCCGCGCGGTCTGGCTGGCCTACGAGGCGTCCTTCGCCGACCGCCGCAAGCGCGAGAAGCACGACGGAATCCGCCAGCCCTGCGCGGTGGACGACTGGCACCGCAACACCTGGGGCGGCTGTGACGTGGTGCCCTGTGTGAGCCCCACGGTGTATCCGGCGCCGCGGCTCTCCGACGTCCTGCGCCGGGTGATCGCCGCGATGGAGGCCGGCCCCGGCGACGGCTGCCCCGTCTGCCGGAGCGATCAGCTCGAATGGCGCTCCGACCTGGAGCGCTATCCCATGGAAGGGCCCGTCTGCACGGACTGCGGCATCGTGGTGCCGGTGCCCGTGCTCACCACCGCCGCGCTGACGACCGCGCGGCGGCGGACGTTCCAGGAGCAGTACGCGGTCGTGTGACCGCGCGGAGCAGGGGTGGTGATCGCCGGACCCGCCCCTCCCCGGCGGCATCTGATGTGCGGCTCCGCCGCACGGGGGGCTGCGCCCCAGACCCCGCGACACGGCTTCGCCGCGTTGTCCTCAGTTGTCCTCAAACGCCGGACGGGCTGGATTCAGCGACCGTGGTTCGCAGATCCGCGGGCCACGGACCACGGTCCGCGCCTCCGGCCCTTGGGGGCTCCTCGGGGGGACACCCCAAGAGCACTCTTGCCCCAGGCGGTGACGGAAGGCGCGGAGCGAGGGGGTGGTGACCGCCGGCCGTCCGCGGTGCGAGGATGCGGCGCACACGGCTCTTCGGGCGACGAAAAGGCGGACGGCTATGGCGCAGCTGCACGATCTGACCGCGTTGGAGCAGGGTGCGGCGGTACGGACCGGGCGGGTCTCGCCCGTCGAGCTGACCGAGCACTATCTGGAGCGGATCGAGCGGCTGGACGCCGCGGTGGGGGCGTTCATCACGGTCACTCCCGAGGTGGCCCGCAAGCAGGCGGCCGACGCCGAGAGCGAGGCGGCGGCCGCCCGCCGCGAGGGGCGGCCGCTGTCCCCGCTGCACGGGGTGCCGGTGCCGGTGAAGGACCTCAGCTTCGTCGCGGGCGTGCGGTGCACCCTGGGCTCGGCCGCGCTGGCGGACCACGTCCCGGCCGTGGACGACCACGTGGTGAGGCGGCTGCGCGCGGCGGGCACGATCCTGCTGGGCAAGACCAACACCCCGGAGTTCGGCCTGCCCGCGCACACGGAGAACGACATCGCGCCGCCCGCCCGTACGCCGTGGGACCTCACCCGGTCCGCGGGCGGCTCCAGCGGCGGGGCGGGCGCCGCCGTGGCGGCCGGGCTCGCACCGCTGGCACACGCCAGTGACGGCGGGGGTTCCGTCCGCATCCCGGCCTCCGTGTGCGGGCTCTTCGGCATCAAACCGAGCCGCGGCAGAGTGAGTTCGGGCCCCGTGCTGCACGACATCACCGGGCTCTCGACCTCCGGCTCGCTGGCCCGTACGGTGGCCGACGCGGCGGCGCTCCTCGACGTGCTCGCGGGCACGGAGCCGGGCGACCCGTACAGCGCGCCCCCGCTGCCGCCCGGCGAGACCTTCGCCGAGCACGCGCGGCGCGCCCCGCGGCAGCTGCGGGTGGTGCGGCTGACGGGCACTCCGGTGCCGGGCGTCACCGCGCACCCCGACTGCCTCGCGGCGGCGGACGAGGCGGCCGCCCTGCTGAGCGGGCTCGGCCACGACGTCGAGGAGCTGTCGCTGCCGGACGACCCGACGCTCGCCGAGGCGTTCACGCGCGTGTGGGAGGTGCTGGCCGCCGTCCAGCCCGTGCCGCCGGGCCGCGAGGAGTTGCTGACCCCGCTCACCCGGCTGCTGCGCGAGCGCGGCAAGGCCGTCAGCGGGCCGGATTTCTCACGGGCGCTGTACGCGATGCGCAAGCTCACCCAGCTGGTGGCCGACGGCCTCCAGGCGCCGGGCACCGGCTACGACGTGATCCTCACCCCGACGCTCGCGCAGCCGCCGCTGCCGGTGGGGGCGTTGCGCGACGACGGCGACCCGGCGGCGGAGTTCGCGGCGCTGATCCCGTTCCTGCCCTTCCCCCCGCTCTTCAACGCGACCGGGCAGCCCGCGGTGAGCGTGCCGCTGCACTGGAACGCGGCGGGCCTGCCGATCGGCATCCAGCTCGCGGGCCGGTACGGGGACGAGGCGACACTGATCTCGCTGTCGGCGCAGCTGGAGTCGGCGAAGCCATGGGCCGGGCGGCGGCCGTCGATGTGGTGAGCGCCGCCCGGGCGGTGTCCTCAGTCGCCGGACCGGCCGGCTGTGGACCGGCGGCGCTCCACGAGCAGGCGGGAACCGCTGCCGAGCCGTCCCACCGCGTCTTCCGGGTTGGAGAGCACGCAGCTGTCCAGTGAGAGGCAGCCGCAGCCGATGCAGTCGTCCAGGTGGTCGCGCAGCCGGCCCAGCTGTTCGATGCGCTGGTCGAGCTCGCCGCGCCACAGCTCGGACAGCCGCGCCCAGTCCTCGCGGTTGGGCGTGCGCTCGTCGGGCAGCTCCGAGAGCGCCTCGCGGATGGTGGCGAGCGGGATGCCGACGCGCTGCGCGGCCCGGATGAAGGCGACGCGGCGCAGGGCGTCACGGTCGTAGCGGCGCTGGTTGCCCGACGTCCGGCGGCTGCTGATCAGACCCTTGGTCTCGTAGAAGTGCAGTGCGGACACGGCCGCGCCACTGCGCGCGGACAGCTGTCCGACGGTGAGTTCGTGGACCTCGAAAGGAATCTGCGGCACGGGTCCGACCTTACGTCAGCGGGGGCGTTGACATCACGACCAGCACCGAACATCCTGAGCAAGCGCTTAGACACAGTGGTCGTGCTCGGGAGGCAGCGGCATGGCGGAACCCCGGATCTTCTCCTCGTCCGACGAGCTGCGAGCAGCGGTCGGCGAGGAACTCGGCCCGAGCGACTGGCTGGAGGTGGACCAGAAGCGGATCGACCTCTTCGCCGCGGCGACCGGGGACCACCAGTGGATCCATGTGGACCCGGAGCGCGCGGCGGCGGGCCCCTTCGGCACGACGATCGCGCACGGCTATCTCACGCTCTCCCTGCTGCCGTCCCTGGTGCCGCTCCTGATGCGGGTCTCCCCCATGCGGATGGGCATCAACTACGGGCTGAACAAGGTCCGCTTCCCCGCCCCCGTGCCCGTCGGCTCGCGGCTGCGCGCACGGGCGGTGATCACCGAGGTGACCGAGGTCGAGGGCGGCGTCCAGCTGACGACGGCGGTCACCGTCGAGCGCGAGGGCGGCGGGAAGCCGGTGTGCGTGGCGGAGTCGGTGAGCCGCTTCACCTGGTGAGAGGGGCTCTGGTGCCCGCGTTCCGGCGGGCGTTAGGTTGAGGCCACGGGGAATTCGATGATGCGTACGGAACATCGAGCACCGACACCGCGAGGAGATGAACCGTGATCGCGCACGACGGTATGTACATCGGTGGCAGCTGGCGGCCCGCCGTCGGGACCGGCGCCATCGAGGTCGTCAACCCCGCCGACGAGCAGGTCATCGGCCAGGTGCCCGCAGGCTGTGCCGAGGACGTCGACGCCGCCGTGGCCGCGGCCCGCGCCGCGCTGCCCGGCTGGGCCGCCACCGCGCCCGCCCGGCGGGGCGAGTTCATCGCGGCGCTGCGTGACCAGCTGGCCGCCCGGCAGGACGAGATCGCGGCGACGGTGACCGCCGAGCTCGGCTCGCCGATCGGCTTCGCCACGCGGGTGCACGCCGGACTGCCGGTCGCCGTCGCCGGTTCGTACGCGGAGCTCGCCGCCACGTACGCCTTCGAGGAGCGGGTCGGCAACTCCACGGTGCTCCAGGAGCCCGTCGGCGTCGTCGGCGCGATCACGCCCTGGAACTACCCGCTGCACCAGATCGTCAACAAGGTGGCCCCCGCGCTGGCGGCGGGCTGCACGATCGTCCTCAAGCCCGCCGAGGACACGCCGCTCACGGCCCAGCTGCTCGCGGAGTGCGTGGCCGCGGCGGAGATCCCGGCGGGCGTCTTCAATCTGGTGACCGGCCTCGGCCCGGTCGCGGGCCAGGCCCTGGCCGAGCACCCCGGCGTCGACCTGGTCTCCTTCACCGGCTCGACCGCCGTCGGCAAGCGGATCGGCGCGATCGCGGGCGCGGGCGTCAAACGCCTCGCCCTCGAACTGGGCGGCAAGTCGGCGAACGTCGTCCTGCCCGGCGCCGACCTGGAGAAGGCCGTCGCCGCCAACGTCGCCGACGTCTGCCGCAACACCGGGCAGTCCTGCAACGCCCTGACCCGGCTGCTCGTCCACAGCGATCAGTACGAGGAGGCCGTCTCGCTGGCGGCCGCCGCCGTCGCCGCGTACGCCCCGGGCGACCCGACCGACCCCGAGGTCCGCGTCGGCCCGGTCGTCAACGCCAAGCAGCACGCCCGCGTGCGCGGCTACATCGACCAGGGCGTCCAGGAGGGCGCCCGGCTCGTCGCCGGCGGCTCCGACGCGCCGGAGGGCCGGGAGAAGGGCTACTTCGTCCGCCCGACGGTCTTCGCGGACGTCACCCCGGAGATGACGATCGCGCAGGAGGAGATCTTCGGCCCGGTGATCTCGCTCCTCAAGTACGAGGACGAGGAGGAGGCCCTGCGGATCGCCAACGGCACGGTCTACGGCCTCGCGGCCGCGGTCTGGGCCGCGGACGAGGCGACGGCCGCGGCCTTCGCGCGGCGCCTGGACGCCGGGCAGGTCGAGATCAACGGCGGCCGCTTCAACATCCTCGCGCCGTTCGGCGGTTACAAGCAGTCGGGCGTCGGCCGGGAGCTGGGCGCGCACGGCCTGACGGAATACCTGCAGACGAAGTCCCTGCAGTTCTGACGGCACAGCCCGGCGGGAGCGGGGCGGGCGGGGACAAGTGCCCGCACGCCGCGCCCCGTTGAGCCGTGCGCGGTTCACCGTTCGCCCTTCGCCGTTCCCCGAGAGGAAGCCATGGTCCGCGCCGCCGTCCTGACGAGCACCGGCACTCCCCTGCGCATCGCCGGGATCGACCTCCCGGACCCCGCGCCGGGGCAGGTGCGGATCAGGCTCGCCGCCGCCGGGGTCTGCCACTCCGACCTCTCGCTCTCCAACGGCACGCTCCGCCAGCCCGTTCCCGCCGTCCTCGGGCACGAGGGCGCCGGCACGGTCACGGCGGTGGGCGAGGGCGTCACGCATGTGGCCCCCGGCGACGCGGTGGTGCTCAACTGGGCGCCCTCCTGCGGTACCTGCCACTTCTGCGGGCTGGACGAGCCCTGGCTGTGCGCGGACGCGGGCGCGGCGGCGGCCGTTCCGTACGCCACGCTCAGCGAGGACGGCACCGGGCTCTATCCGGGCCTGGGCACCGCCGTCTTCGCGGAGGAGACCGTCGTCCGGGCGAGCGCCGCCCTCCCCCTGCCCGACGGCGTGCCCCTGACGGAGGCGGCGCTGCTGGGCTGCGCGGTGCTCACCGGCTACGGCGCGGTGCACCACAGCGCGCGGGTCCGCGCCGGGGAGTCCGTGACCGTCCACGGCATCGGCGGGGTGGGCCTGGCCGCGCTCCAGGCGGCGCGGATCGCCGGGGCGGGGACGATCGTGGCCGTCGACGTCTCGCCGGAGAAGGAGGAGCTGGCCCGCGCCGCGGGTGCCACCGAGTTCCTCGTCGCCGGGGAGGGCACCGCCAAGCGGATCCGCGAACTCACCGGCGGCCACGGGGCCGACGTGGCCGTCGAGTGCGCGGGCCGCGCCGAGGCCATCCGCACGGCCTGGTCGGCCACGCGCAGGGGCGGGCGCACCACGGTCGTGGGCATCGGCGGCCGGGACCAGCAGGTGACGTTCACGGCACTGGAGCTCTTCCACTTCGGCCGCACGCTGTCGGGCTGCGTCTACGGCAACAGCGACCCGGCCAAGGACCTGCCGGTGATCGCCGAGCACGTGCGGGCCGGGCGGTTCGACCTGTCCGCGATGGTCACCGGCCGGATCGGGCTGGACGGCATCCCGGAGGCGTTCGAGGCGATGCTGGCGGGGCGGGGCGGCCGCTCCCTGGTGGTGTTCCCGCAGGGGTGAACGGCCGCCTGCCTCACCTCACGTCTCGTCGCGCACCGGCAGGTGGATTACCACCAGCACCAGGGCGGCCACCACGAAATTGCGCTCGGCGGCCTGGAGTCCGTTCCACTTGGCGGACTGCCACATCGCGAACCACTCACCGCCGATCGCGATGAAGCCCATCCCGAAGAGCAGCAGGAGCATCACGAGCCCGACGGTGGTGAGCCGCCGGGCCGCTCCGCGCACCGCCGCTCCGCGCAGCCAGAGCACGGTGCCCGCGATCAGCACGAGGGCCGCGACGGCCTCCCAGATGATGATCGCGACGTAGGCGATGTCCTGCACGGTGTGGTCGGTGATGGCCCGCCACATCAGGTCGTCGTCCTTGAAGGTCGTGTCCATCGCCAGGACGTGCCGGACGAACTGCTGGTTGGTGCCGAAGTCGGTGATGTTGCCGAAGGCGACGAGCGCCGTATAGAGCGCCACGGTCGCGGTCAGCGCGACCGCGGCGACGGGGAGGTTGCCGAAGCGCCCCGCCCGGCCTTGCCATGTGTTCGCCATGTGAGTGTCTCCCGCCCTGGCCGCGCCCCTGCCGGATGCATGCCCGTCCGGTCGGCGGTATACGCGGAGGCGCAAAGGCGTCGCGGCCCCCGGACGAAGGCCGTGGGGAACAGGCGGCGCAGCGGCTTCGGGGGCCCCGGCCGCGGCGGGAAGCCCACGCCGCCCGGGCCACGGCCTAAGCGCTTGCTCAGCCTCGGGGGTATGGTGTTCCTTCCGCCGCCGGGCAGTCCGCGGCGCAGCCGAGGAGCGGGGGCCCGGGATGGACGCGAAGCACACGCGGGGCGAGGAGTGGGCCGAGGTCACACCCGACGCCGCGCGCCGGCTGGTGACCGCCGCCGTCGCCGCCTTCGCCGAGCGCGGCTACCACGCCACCACCACCCGCGACATCGCCGGCCGCGCGGGCATGAGCCCCGCCGCGCTCTACATCCACTACCGGACGAAGGAAGAGCTGCTCTACCGCATCAGCAGCGTCGGACACCGGCTCGCCCTCGATATCCTGCGCCGGGAGCAGGGCGGCGACGGCACCCCCGCGGAGCGCCTCGCCGGCGCCGTAAGGGCCTTCGTCCGCTGGCACGCGGAGCACCACACCACCGCGCGTGTGGTGCAGTACGAGCTGGGGGCGCTCGGCGAGGAGCACCACGCCGAGATCGTGGGGCTGCGCCGGGACACCGACGCGACGGTTCGCGCGATCATCGAGGACGGCGTCGCGGCGGGCGACTTCGACGTCCCCGACGTGCGCGGCACCACGCTCGCCGTGCTCTCCCTGTGCATCGACGTGGCCCGCTGGTTCAACGCGGAGGGCAAGCGCACTCCGGACGAGGTGGGCGAGCTCTACGCGGATCTGGTCCTGCGCATGGTGGGCCACCCGGGCTGACCGGCCGGCGCCGTGAGGTGCTCGAGTCCGGTCCTGCGCACAGTGGGTCACACCGGCTGACCGGCCGGCGCCCCGAGGTGTTCCAGCACCTCACGAAGGCCGGCCGGGGCGCTGGAGGGCAGCCCCCGCCCGCGCCGGGTGAGGCCGTCGAGGAGGCCGCGGGTGCGGGCCGAGGCGATCCCGGCGGCGGCCACCGGGACGAGTCCCTCCGCCACCTCCTCCGCCTCGCGCCACGCGTGGAGGCCGAGCAGGCAGTCGAGCAGCCGCGCGGCGAAGATGTGCCGGTACCCCGCCCCGGCGCCCGCCTCCTGGAGCGCCGCCCGGCGCAGGTGGGGCACGGCCGCCCGCGGCTCGCCGGCCTCCTGGAGCACGAACCCCTGGTGCCCGTCGACCTCGTCCGCGGTCATCCACCAGGCCCAGAACGGGTCGCCGTCCCGCTCGCCCTCGGCCAGGAGCGAGCGGGCGCGGGCGAAGGAGCGGGCGGCCTCGGCGGCGCGGCCCGTGCCCGCGAGGCCCCGGGCCTCCCGCACACGGAAGACCGCCTCGACGCGCGGCGACAGGCGCCCCCGGTCGAGCACCTGCCGTGCCACCGCCAGCTCGCCCCGGGGCCGGCCGGACCAGCCGGACGCGAGGGCCATGTTCTGGAGGGTGAGCAGCTCGGTCGCCCGGTCGCCGGAGCGCCTGGCCAGGCGCAGGGCCGTCCGGTTGAACCCGGCCGCCTCGCCCGGCCGTTCGGCGTCGAAGAGCGCCCAGCCCGCCACTTCCGCCAGCTCGGCCGCGGCGGCGAGGACGTCCCGCTCGTACGGCCGCTCGGGCCCGCGCTCCCGCAGCAGCCTGCGCACGGCGGTGAAGGCCCGTACGGCCGCGTCGGCGGCCGGTGGTCCGCCGGGCTCGTTGTCCAGCGCGACCAGGCGCTGCGACAGTCCGCGGACGGCCTGGGCGAACTCTTCACCTCTCGGCTCGTTCCACCGTATGAACTCCGGCCACTGGCGCATCGGTCCCCCCTGGTGTCAGGCGTCCGATCCTCGCAGCCGCCACGCTCTGGCGCTGATCCATTGACGTGCCCGGCCCGGAATCCTACGGTCTCCCATAGGAATCCATCGGCGCGGGGAGCACGCGATGAGCGATACGGGCGACGAGCAGGCCCGGAAGTCCGCCGAAGCACTGGCCTACTCGGCCGGTTTCGGCAACGAGCACAGCAGTGAGGCCGTCCCCGGGGCGCTGCCGCACGGGCGGAACGCGCCCCAGCGGGCCCCGCTCGGGCTCTACGCGGAGCAGCTGAGCGGCACCGCCTTCACCGAGCCCCGGCACAGCAACCGGCGCTCGTGGCTCTACCGCATCAGGCCCTCCGCCGCGCACCCGCCGTTCACCCGGACCGGCAACGGCGACATCAGCAGCGCCCCCTTCACCGACTGCGTGCCCGACCCCAACCGGCTGCGCTGGAGCCCGCTGCCCGAGCCCCCCGCGGGCACCGACTTCGTCGCCGGGCTGTGGACGCTGGGCGGCAACGGCGACGTCACCCAGCGCACCGGCATGGCCGTCCACCTCTACGCCGCCAACACCTCCATGACCGACCGGGTGTTCAGCGACGCCGACGGCGAGCTGCTGATCGTCCCCGAGCGCGGGGCGCTCCTGCTGCGGACGGAGTTCGGCCTGCTGCGCGCCGAGCCCGGCCACGTGGCGCTGATCCCGCGCGGGGTGCGCTTCCGGGTGGAGCTCCTGGACACCGCGTCCGACGGCGGGCAGAGTCCGGCGGCGCGCGGTTACGTCTGCGAGAACTACGGGCAGCCGTTCACCCTGCCCGACCTCGGGCCGATCGGCGCCAACGGGCTGGCGAACGCCCGGGACTTCCTCGCCCCGGTCGCCGCGTACGAGGACGTCGAGGGCCCGGTGGAGGTGATCAACAAGTTCTGCGGGAACCTCTGGTCGGCGACCTACGACCACTCGCCGCTGGACGTCGTGGCCTGGCACGGGAACCTCGTCCCGTACGTCTACGACCTGCGGCGCTTCAATGTGATCGGATCGATCAGCTACGACCACCCCGACCCGTCGATCTTCACCGTGCTCACCTCGCCCTCGGACACCCCGGGGCTGGCGGGGGTGGACTTCGTGGTCTTCGCGCCGCGCTGGCTGGTGGGCGAGGACACCTTCCGGCCGCCGTACTTCCACCGGAACGTGATGAGCGAGTACATGGGCCTGATCGAGGGCGCGTACGACGCGAAGGCGGAGGGCTTCCTGCCCGGCGGCGGGTCGCTGCACAACATGATGTCGGCGCACGGCCCGGACCGGGAGACCTTCGACAAGGCGAGCGCGGCGGAGCTGCGGCCGCAGAAGGTGGACAACGGGCTGGCCTTCATGTTCGAGACACGCTGGCCGGTCACGACGACGGAGCGGGCCAGGACGGCGGACCACCTTCAGGCGGGCTACGACGACGTATGGCAGGGTCTGGAGCGCCACTACCGCCGGTGACGGCGACCCGCCCATACCGTCGAACGCCTTCCTCGCAGCCGTAGAGCCGGAGCCCCTCGTGACCACCTTCGCCCCCGACTCCGTCACGCTCAACCGGAAACTGCCGCTCTGGTATCAGGTGTCGCAGTCGCTGCGCGCCTCGATACTCGGGCGGAGCGCCGGTGATCCGCTGCGGCTGCCCACCGAGGACGCGCTCGCCGCGCACTACGGCGTCAGTGTGCTCACCATGCGGCAGGCGCTGAAGGAGCTGGAGACGGAGGGGCTGATCAGCCGGCACCGGCGGCGCGGCACCTTCATCGAGCCGAGCGCGCGGCGGAGTTCGCCGGTGCGGCTGCTCGGCTCGGTGGACGCCATCGTGGCGCAGCAGTCCGGCGAGCGGACGGAGGTGCTCGGCCACGGCCCGGAGAAGATCCCGGCCGAACTGGCCGAGCACTTCCCCGGGCTCGACGAGGCGATGGCCTACCGGCGGCTGCGCTGCGACGAGCGGACCGGCGAGCCGACGAACTGGGCGGAGAACCTCGTCCGCCCCGAACTCGCCGCGCGCATCGGGCTCGCCGATCTGGAGCGGTGGCCGATGACCAAGGTGCTGCGGGACGCGGTGGGCGTGCGCATCAGCCGCATCACCGACACGGTCGAGGCGAGGCTCGCGGATCCGGAGACGGCTCGGCTGCTTCAGGTGCCGTTGCTGAGCCCGATCCTCTTCTACACGGGGGTGACCTATGACGAGGCGGGGCGGGTGGTGGATGTGGCGCGCATCCACTATCGCGGGGACCGCTTCTCCTTCACCGTGACGGTGGATGCGCGGTAGCCGACGCGCCCGCGGCGGGTTTTTCCCCAGCCCCGCCCCTTCCCGGCCGCATCTGATGTGCGGCTCCGCCGCGTGGGGGGCTGTAACCGGCACAACCGGCCCGTCCGGCGTTCGAGGACGCGGCCGCAGGCCGCTCCCGCCGCTGGGGGCACCCCCGGACGGATTCCGGGGGAGGTAGCTGGGGGAGGCAACGAAACCCGCAGCCGGGGGGGCCGGGGCACGAGCCCCGATTCCGGCAAGGGGCGGGGCTGGGGAAAGCCCGCCGCAGGCGCCCGCCGGCCCGCACCCCGACGCACACCACCCCGCTACGATGCCCCGCGTGACCGCCGACGCGCCCCTCATCGCCGACCTCATGCCCTGGGCCGTCACCCCCTGGCGCCTCGGCCGCCCCTGGGTCACCGCACCCGACGCCGCGTCCCTGAAGGCCCGTTGGGCCGCGCTCGCGGCCGCACCCGACGACAAGACCCGCGACGAACTCTTCCGCCCCACCCGCCACCGCACACCGCTCAGCGCGGTCGCCCAGCTCCCCGGGCAGGCCACGTCGACCGGGCGGCTCGCGCACGGGATGGGGGCGTGCCCCGAGCCGGTGCGGATCGCGCACGGGCCGTACGACGAGCGGTGGTTGCTGCCCGACCACCGGCTCGTCGACGCGGCGCGGCCGGAGCTGTGGCGGGTGGCCGACGACCGTCAGATCCATCTGCTGGAAGCGGCGCCGGGGACGGACGGCCCGGCCTTCTCCGCGCTCCTGCCCGACGGGCACTCCCCCGACGGCAGGCCCGGCAGGATCCGGCCGCTCTACCGGCGCCCCGGCGGGCTGGAGCCCAATCTCGCGCCCGGCCTCCTCGACCACCTGGCGGGCACCCTCGGACGGGCCGTGTCCGCCGAGGACTTCCTCGCCTGGACCGCGGCGGCCGCCCGTCCGACCCGCGCCGGGACAGCCGTCCCGCTGACCGCGTCACCCCGGCTGTGGGAGGAGGGAGTCGCGCTGGGCCGACATGTGGTGTGGGTGCACACCCGGGGCGCGCGGTGCGCCCCCGCGCCGGGCGAACGCCCCCGTCTGCCGGGCGGCCGCAGGCCCTACGTCCGTGCCGCCGTCGCGTCCGGTCCGCCCGGGAGCCTGGACTACGACCCGGCGGGAGAGACGCTGCTGCTGGGCACGGGCCGGATCGCGCCGGTGCCGGAGGGGGCCTGGGAGTTCCGCGCGGGCGGGGCGCGGGTGCTGGAGAGCTGGTTCGCGGAGCGCACGGCCACGGGCGGGCCCGGGACGCTGGAGGCCCTGCGGCCCGCCGGCTGGCTGCCGGAGTGGACGTCCGAGCTGCTGGAGCTGATCACGGTCCTGGCGCTGCTGGCCGAGACGGCGGACCGGCGGCCGCTGCCCGTACCGGACGGCGGACCGGACGCCGCGGAGCTGCGCCGCGCGGGCGTGCTCCCACCGCCACCCGCCGCCCGGCGGCCCGCGACGGTGCTGGGCCACCAGGAGGAGGGACCGGAGGGCCAGTTCGCGCTGCTATGAGCCGCGGCGGCCCCCGCGAAGTCTTCCCGCGCCTCACCGCACCCACCGCCGCCGAGGAGGCCGCCGCACGACCACGCTCGCCCTGCCCGACAGCCGGTCGACGCCCGGCCGCGACCAGGGCGGACCGGCCACCACGTCGGCGCTCTCCCCGCTGCCGCTCTTCCGGCCGGCCACGGCCTGGGTGGGGCACTGCGCCGGGCTGGTGGTGGGCGGCGAGGAGGCGGCGGGACAGCTGGACGCCCGCGCGTTCGTGCTCCCGCTGATCCCGGACGCCCATGTGCCGACCGCGGGCATGCCGAGATGGCCGCGGACGGTGGCCGAGTGGAACCCCGTCAGCGCTGGTCACCGCGGCCGGGACCTCTTCGGCAACGGCGGGCCGCCCCCGGCGTCTCCTGGCCGGTGGCCCACACCGTCGCGGCGGCGCTCGGCCGGGCGGCGGGCCTGCCTGCGGTCTTCGTGCCGCCGACGGTACGGGCGCGACGCGGCCTCAAGGCACCGTCGGCCCCGGGCATGCTACAGCGCCGATCGGCCCGCCCTGGGGAGAGGGCATACGGCCGACGGCGCTGAGCCGGGTCGGTGTGGTGGGCGGCTTACGCGATCCGGGCCGGGGTCCGGGTCAGCCGTGGTTGCCGAAGAGCGATCGGCGCAGTCGTCTGAGCGGTGCCAGGAGCGAGACCTTGGCGGTCCTGCTCTGCTTGGCCGCCACGCGGTCACGCGCGGTCAGCTCCCGCATCAGCAGGGTCGCGTTCTCGACCTCCCGCTGCGGCAGGGCGGGTCCGCCCAGCACCGCGAGATGGCGGTCGAGGCGCGCACTGGTCGCACCGCTGTTGCAGTTGATGGCAGGCACTCGTGCCCTGCCGCGCATCGCTATCTGATCCATCGAAACTCCCCACCCGTACGAGGCACCCCGGCCCAGGCAGAGTAACCCTACCGCCCCATTCCGTCACCCGCGCATCGGCAGGCCGTATTCACCACTCCGTCAAGGGCGTTGACGAACCTGGCGTGAACCTGCCGTTACTGGGCGCGAGTTGATGCGGGCCGGAATGCGCGGAACGGGGGGCAATCACGCTCCGTTGCGGTACATTCACCCCGAATTGCTCTCTTGCGGGAGGGGGCCCGTCGATGAGCGGGAATTCCGGAGCCGGGTACGGCGGCCAGGGCGAGCGGTGGGTGGCGGACCGGTATCGGCTGCTGGACCGGCTCGGCCAGGGTGGTATGGGCGTGGTCTGGCGGGCGCGGGACGAGGTGCTCGACCGCGAGGTGGCCGTGAAGGAGGTGCGGGCACCGGCCGGGCTGCTCGACCACGAGGTGCGGCAGCTCTACGCCCGGATGGAGCGCGAGGGCCGGGCCGCGGCCCGCATATCCCACCCCGGTGTCGTCACCGTCTACGACGTGGTGACCGAGGACGGCCGCCCCTGGATCGTCATGGAGCTGATCCGTGGCCTCTCCTTCGCCGATGTCCTGGAAGCGGAGGGGTCCGTCACGCCCGCGCGCGCGGCGCACATCGGCGCGGAGACGGTCGCCGCGCTCCGGGCCGCGCATCAGGTGGGGGTGCTGCACCGCGATGTGAAGCCGGGCAACGTCCTGCTGGCGAACGACGGCCGGGTGGTCCTCACCGACTTCGGCATCGCGACGGTCGCGGGCAGCTCCGCGCTGACGCGGACCGGCGAGCTGGTGGGCTCGCCCGAATACCTGGCCCCCGAGCGGGCGCTCGGGCGGCCGCCCGGCCCCGCCTCGGACCTCTGGTCGCTGGGCGTGACGCTCTACGCCGCGGTGGAGGGCTTCTCGCCGTTCCGCCAGGACACCCCGCTGAGCACGATCAGGGCGGTGGTGGACCAGGAACTCCCGCCGCCGCGCGGCGCGGGCGCGCTCACGCCCGTACTGGAAGGACTGCTGCGCAAGGAGCCGGAGCGGCGGCTCGGGGCCGAGGAGGCGGAGCGGATGCTGCGCGCCGTCGCGGGCGGGCAGCCCGGCGCGGACCTGTCCCACGCGCCGACGGTCCCCGCGCGTCCGGCCGCCCCGCCGCCCTACGCCACCGGGCCCCGCACCCCTCCCCCGGGTTTCGGCACCGCGCCCGGCGCCCCGGAGCCGCAGCCCGGTCCCGGCGACAGGCAGCACCGGCGGACCCTCCTGGTGCTCGTCACCGCGGCGCTGGTGGCCGCGCTGCTGGTGGGCGGCCTGGTGTGGGCGCTCACCCGCGGCGGCGGTGACTCCGGCGGTACGGCGGCCGCGAGCGGAGCCTCCTCGGCCGACAGCCGGAACGCGGGCGTGCCCCCGTCCACCGGCTCCGGGAGCTCCGCCGCCTCGCCCGGCGACTCCGCCGACTACGGGGTGCGCGTCACGGTCGTGGCGCAGCGCGACCAGTACACCGGCGCCTGCCCGCCGTCGGCGGGGGCCGCGCCGTCGTTCCGGGCGTCCGTCGCCGTGGGCCGGGCCCCGGTGGACGTCGTCTACCGCTGGGTGACGGGCAGCGGCAAGGTCACGGACGGCGGCTGGCGGACACTCCACTTCACCACCGCCCGCACACAGACCTTCAGCCATGTGGAGTCGGACCGCGGCCCTTCGGACGCGGGTGACGACTGGATCGCCGTCGAGGTCAAGAGCCCGCAGCGGCTGACCTCCTCTCATGTGTCGTTCACGGTGCGGTGCGACAAGCCGTCGCCGAACAGTCCGTCGGTGTCGTCCGGTCCTTCGAGCTCGCCGGGCCGGTCACCTTCCGCGGGCGGCTCGACCCCGGGCGGCGGCGGGTACGGCGGTACGTACGGATCAGGCGGCTGAGGCGAAGACGGGCAGGTAGCCCTCGGCCTGGCCGGAGGCGGTCGGGTGATAGGACTCGTCGACGGGGAAGGCCACGCTGTTGAGCCAGGGGCTGCCGGAGCAGATCTCGTGGCCGCTGAAGGTGGTGTTGACGTCGGCGTAGGCGAAGCCATGATCGGCGGCGCGCTCGGCGATGACGGCGTCGATGGCGTCGGCCGCGTCGTCGACCGCGGATCTCACGTTCTCGCTGAGCCCGCCGAAGCAGCTCCCGTCGAGTTTGTAGAAGCGCGGGTAGCCGATGACGACGACGCGGGCCGAGGGCGCCTTGGCACTGATGGCGGAGTAGACGCCGTCCAGCCGGCCGGGCAGCGTGTTCTGGATGTAGGCGCGGGCCTGGGCGATGCGGTCCAGGCAGACGCTCTCCATGCTGAGCACGCAGGTGGTCATGGTGTCCGCGAAGCCCGCGTCGTTGCCGCCGATGGTGATGCTCACGAGCCCGGTGGAGGCGTTGAGCGGGCCGAGCTGCCCGCTGAGAACATCACCCGTTCGGGCGCCGGAGCACGCGGTGAACGCGAAGCTCGCGGGGGCGTGCGCGGCGGCCCAGAGCTCGGGGTACGCCTTGGCGCTGCGCTTGCACGAACCGCTCGCCGCGTCGTAGTCACCGGCCCCGACACCGGCCGAGTAGGAGTCGCCGAGGGCCACATAGCCGGGAGTTGCGGTCTTCCCGGCGGCCTGGACGGGCCCGGCGCCGAGCAGGGCGAGGGTGGCGGTGAGCGCCAGCGCGGATACGGAACCCACGACTCTGGCCAGTTTCATGGAACCTCCTTTACCAGGGGCGCTGCTCACTCCGTGGTAGCAGTCACCCGCATGCGATGGAAGTGTCCATGTCAAAACCATGGGATAGGTGAATGGTTGACGATCGTCTCGTGGAGATCTTCTGACGGATCGACAGATTCCGGTGAGGGCCGTCCTGACGGAAAGGCTCCGGTTCGCTCCCCTATGGCGTAACCGGAGTCTGTATGCACGGCCTTCACATCTTGACGTGCCTCCGCCGATTGCGCGACATTGAAACTTGGCATCCGGCGCTTCGGGGGGCAAAGTCGCCAATGCAGAGCTTCACTGATCCCACCGGTCTCACCGATCCAACTGGCGTGAGCGAGCTGACCGATCTGTCTGAGCTTTCCGAATCCGACGAGTCCTCCGGGCCCCGCGCGCCCGGCGGGGCCGCCGCCGCGGCCCGGGAGTACACCACCGCGGGCGGGATGCCGTCGGCCGGGGACTCCCTCCCCATGATCGCGGGGGCCGCGACGGCCATCGGGGGCGTGGGCGCCGCGCTCGCGCTCGCCGACATCGGCTCGCCGCTGCGCGCGCCCTTCACCCTGTTCTTCCTGATAGTGGCGCCGGCGTGTGCCGTCGGGACCGCCCTGCGCGGCCTCGACCCGCTCAGCCGGGCCGTGGTGGCGGCCGGCGGCGCCGTCGCCGTCGACCTGCTGATCGCGCAGGTCATGCTCGCGCTGCACGCCTGGACAGTGCGGGGTGGCGTCGCCGCGGTCGCGGCCGTCAGCCTCCTGCTGTTCCTGCTGGCCCACGCGCGGCACCGGCGGGGCCGCGCGGCGAAAAACCGGGCTTCCTGACGTGAACATCAGTGTGTACCGCCCCGGCGAGCTCACCGCGGCGGACCGGGCGGCCTGGTCCGCCTTGCAGTCGCGGGCCTTCGAGGACGGCTCGCCGCAGCTGGCGAACCCCTTCCTGGCACCGGAGTTCGCCATGGCCGTCGGCCGCTGCCGGCACGGGGTGCGGGTCGCGGTCGTACGGGAGGAGGGCGAGCCGGTGGCCTTCTTCCCCTACCAGCGCTCCCCGCTGGGCGTGGGCCGGGCCATCGGCCTGGGCGTCTCGGACGCCCAGGGGCTGGTCCACCGGCCCGGATTCCAGTGGGACGCACGGGAGTTACTGCTCGCGTGCGGGCTCTCGGTATGGGAATTCGATCACCTGGTGGAGGGCCAGAAGCCCTTCGAGGCCGGCGCCTCCGGGTCGTACGGCTCGCCCGTGATCGACGTCGAGCAGGGCTTCGACTCCTATCTGGCGGCACTGCGCAAGCAGTCGCCGAAGTTCACCCGCACCACCCTCGCCAAGGAGCGCAAGCTCGGCCGGGACCTCGGCGAGGTGCGCTATGTGCACGACGAGCGCGACCCGGCCGTGCTGCGCACCCTGATCGGCTGGAAGTCCGCGCAGTACCGAAGAACGGGGCGCAGCGACCGCTTCGCGCGTCCCTGGATCTCCCATCTGGTGGAACAGCTCTTCCACACCCGCGGCGCGTCGTTCGGCGGGCTGCTCTCGGTGCTCTACGCCGGCGAGCAGCCGGTCGCGGCGCACTTCGGGCTGCGCTCGGGCCCGGTGCTCGCCTGCTGGTTCCCGGCGTACGACCCGGCGTTCGCCAAATACTCGCCGGGTCTGGTGCTGCACCTGCGGATGGCCGAGGGGGCCGCGGCCACGGGCGTGGCCTATCTGGATCTGGGCCGCGGCGACAAGGCGTACAAGAACTCCCTCAAGACACGCGAACTCAGCGTCTCCGAGGGGTGGGTGACGCGCCATCACCCCGTCGCGCTGGGACACCGGGCCCGGCGCGCGCCGGTGCGGGCACTGCGCAACACCGTGCTGGCACGACCGGAGCTCTTCGAGCAGGCGGACCGGCTGCTCAAGCGCATGGGGCGGTTCCGCGAAGGGAGTTGAGGGCGCGGGCGCGCGCCTCCGAGTGCGCCGCCTACGGCGCACTCCGTCAACCGGGCGTATGAAACGGGCGCAAAAAACACCCAAAGGAGGAGTCACCGCACCAGCTCTTGCCATACAGTCTCAAGCATCAATACCGTCGTACATCCACCCGCATCGGCCCATCAGTTACAGCGGCTCAAGGGGAGGGCTCAAGCGCCGCGATGGTGTCGGAGGCGGGGCGCGGTGGGGGGTGCCGCGTTCGGTAGTCACGGTCGCAGGGTCGCACGCCACGCGACCGGTCTTCGTTGTCAACTCTCCCTGTCCGTACGGTGCTTCACGCAGTGGCGGGCGAGGCGAGTACCCCCTTTTCGAACCGGATCAGCCATTGGACCGCCGGGGGGCGGTCCACCGGACGAGAGGGAAATCCGACTCATGAGTTCTTTCCTTCGCCCTGCGACAGATCAGGAGCCGGCGCCGCCCGCCGGCCATTACCGCCCGGTGAGCTCTCACCTGGCGATAGCGCCCCCGGTGAGCGTGGTCATCCCCGCCATGAACGAGGCGGAGAACCTCCCGTACGTCTTCAAGACGCTGCCGGCCTGGATCCACGAGGTCGTCCTCGTGGACGGCAATTCCACCGACGACACCATCGCCGTCGCCCGGGGCCTGTGGCCCGACGTCAAGGTCGTCGAGCAGCGCGGCAAGGGCAAGGGCGACGCCCTGATCACGGGTTTCGCCGCCTGCACGGGCGAGATCATCGTGATGGTCGACGCGGACGGCTCCGCGGACGGCAATGAGATCGTCACCTATGTCTCCGCCCTCGTCGGCGGCGCGGACTTCGCCAAGGGGTCCCGCTTCGCCAACGGCGGCGGCACCGATGACATGACACCGATCCGCAAGCTCGGCAACCGCGTCCTGTGCTCCCTCGTCAACCACAAGTTCGGCGCCCGCTACACCGATCTGTGCTACGGCTACAACGCCTTCTGGAAGCACTGCCTCGATGAAATCGCCCTGGACTGCGCGGGGTTCGAGGTCGAGACCCTGATGAACATCAGAGTCGTCAAGGCCGGACTGCGCGTCCAGGAGATCCCCAGCCATGAGTTCGTGCGCATCCACGGCACCAGCAATCTCCGTGCCGTGCGCGACGGGCTGCGGGTCCTGAAGGTCATTCTCAAGGAGCACGGGGCCCGTCGCCGGCGCCCGCACCGCCTCGCCATCGCGCCGGCGGCCAACCGCAGGGAAGTCTCTTGAGCAGCAGCCCACCCCCTGGCCCCCCGGCCGGCGCACCGGACGTCTCCGTGGTCATCTGCGTCTACACCGAGGACCGCTGGGACGACATCCTCGCCGCGGTGGCCTCGGTGCGCGACCAGTCCTGGCCCGCGCTGGAGACCCTGGTCGTCGTCGACCACAACGACGCGCTGCTGCGCCGTCTCGCCAAGCGCTACGGCGACGACGGCGCCGGTGCGACGGCCGGGGTGCGGGTGCTCGCCAACACGGGCCCCCGCGGCCTCTCGGCGGGCCGCAACACCGGCATCGCCGCCTCCTCCGGCGAGGTGATCGCGTTCCTGGACGATGACGCGGTCGCCGAGCGGGACTGGCTGCGCCACTTCGCCTCGGCCTACACCGACCCGCGCGTGATGGCGGTCGGCGGCCGTACGGAGCCGGTGTGGGAGTCGCGGCGCAGGCCGGCCTGGTTCCCCGAGGAGTTCGACTGGGTCGTCGGCTGCTCCTACCGCGGGCTCGCGCCCGGCCAGGTCCGGGTGCGCAACATCCTCGGCGGCAACGCCTCCTTCCGCAGGTTGGCGTTCACCCTGGCCGGCGGGTTCGCCAGCGGCATCGGCCGGGACGGCGACCGGCTGCCGCTGGGCGGCGAGGAGACGGAGCTGTGCATCCGGCTGACCCGGGCCGTGCCGGAGGCGGTGCTGCTGATCGACGACCGGTCGGTGATCCACCACCGGGTGCCCGCCGCGCGGGAGCGCTTCCGCTATTTCCGTCAGCGGGCGTATGCCGAGGGGCTGTCCAAGGCCCTGGTCACCCGGAGCGTGGGGACGCGCTCCGGGCTGGCCTCGGAGCGCCGCTACACCACGCGCGTGCTGCCCGCGGGCGTCGCGCGCGGGGTGCGGGACGCCCTGCTCGGCAGGCCGGGGGGCGCGGGCCGGGCCGGGGCGATCGTGGCCGGGCTCGCGGTGACGGTGGGAGGCTACGCCCTCGGCACCCTGCGGGCCCGTCGCGGCGGTGCCCGGTTCGCGGTCGCGGCGGTGGCCGGGGGCGGCACACCGGCCGAGGAGCCGCACGGTGGACACGGTCCGAACGGCCCGGCAGCGGGCCCTCCCGCCGAGGAGGCCACCGCATGAGCGCGGAGACGGTGCCGATACTGATGTACCACGCCGTGGCGGAGACCCCCGCGCGCGAGACGTACGGCCTGTCGGTCTCCCCCGAGTCGTTCGCGGGGCAGATGCGGCTGCTGGCCGAACGCGGGTTCACCCCGCTGACGGCCGAGCAGCTCGCCGCCGCCTGGCGGACCAGCGCCGTGCTGCCGCCGAAGCCCGTCCTGATCACCTTCGACGACGGTTACGAGGGCGTGCACCGGCACGCCCTCCCCGCGCTCGTGGAGCACGGCTTCACCGCGACGCTCTTCGCGTCCACGGGGTGGCTGCGCGGGGAGCACGAGACGGGCGGCGCGCTCGACCTCATGCTGACCTGGGACCAGGTGCGGGAGCTGGTCGCGGCGGGGGTGGAGATCGGCGGGCACAGCCACACCCACCCGCAGCTCGATCAACTGGCCGATGAACGGCTGTGGTTCGAGGTGCAGCGGTGCCGGGAGATCCTTGCGGGTGAGCTGGGGCGCCCACCGGTGTCCTTCGCCTATCCCTACGGTTATTCCGACCGCCGGGTGCGGCGCACGGTCCGGGCGGCGGGCTTCAGCGTCTCGCTGGCCGTGGGCAACACCCTCGCCGCGCGCCCGCAGGGGCCGTACGCCCTGGAGCGGGTCACGGTGCGGCGCTCGACCGGGCTCGGCGAGTTCGCGCGGCTCGTCGAGGGCCGGTCACTCGGCCGGCTCTTCGTCCGGGACCGCACGCTGACCAAGGGGTACGCCATATATCGCAGAACCCGACAAGTCATCAGGAAGGCAAGCGAAGCCCGTGTCTGACACGTCCACCCGCACCGAGGAACGGGAGACGGAGGGGCCGGCCGGCCGCAGGCTGCGGCTGCCGGGGCGGGGCGGCGGAAGTCCGCTGTTCCGCAACGCCTTCGCGCTGATGCTCAACACGGGCATCAGCGCCGTCCTCGGTGTGGGTTACTGGCTGGTCGCCGCCCGGTACTACTCCGAGGAGGCGGTCGGCCAGGGCTCCGCGGCCATCGCCGCGATGAAGCTCCTGGCGGGGCTCACCGCGGTCACCCTGACGGGGGCGCTGGCCCGCTTCATCCCCACGGCCGGCCGGACGACGGGGCGGCTCGTCTTCCGTACGTACGCGGGGAGTTCGGTGGTCGTCGCGCTGGCCGCGACGGTCTTCCTGCTCACGCTCAACCTCTGGGGCCCCTCCTACCGCTTCCTGCACGGGCCCCTGCACGGCTTCGGCTTCGTCATCGCGGTCGCCGCCTGGTCGGTGCTCACCTTGCAGGACGGGGTGCTGACCGGGCTGCGCAGCGCCTTCTGGGTGCCGGTGGGCAATACGGTCTTCTCGGCCGTGAAGCTGGCCCTGCTGGTGGGGGTGTCGGCGGCGCTGCCGACGTCCGGGGTGTTCGTCTCCTGGGTCGTCTCCATCGGTGTCTCGGTGCTGCCGCTGGGGTGGCTGGTCTTCCGGCGGCTGGTGCCCCGGCATGTGGCGGCGACCGAGGCGACGGCGCGGACCGCGTCGTACCGCGAGATGGGGCGCTTCCTCGCCGGGGACTACACGGGGTCGCTGTTCTCGCTGGCCGTGGTCTATCTGGTGCCGGTGATCATCGCCTCGCAGGTCAGCTCCACGGACAACGCGTATTTCTACATCACCACCACCATCGGCGGCACCACCAACCTGCTCGCCATCAACATGGGCGCCTCCCTCACGGTCGAGGGCTCGCACGACCCGGCGCGGCTGGCGGAGAACTGCCGGGCGGCGCTGCGCCGGATGGCGAAGATCATGGTGCCGGTCTGTGTGCTGCTGTTCGTCCTCGCGCCGTACATCCTGCGGGTCTTCGGCCAGGGCTACGCGGACGCGGCGACGCCGCTGCTGCGCTGGTTCGCGGTGGGGGCGGCGCTGCGGGTGGTCATGGAGACCTATTTCGCGGTGCTGCGGGCGCAGAGCCGCACGGCCGGACTCGCCTATCTCCAGGGCCTGTTGTGCGTCCTGGTGCTGGGCCTGACGCTGCTGCTCCTGCCCCGGATGGGCCTCACGGGCGCCGGGGTCGCGGAGATCTCCAGCCTCGCGGTGATCGTCTCCATCTCCGCGGTCAGGCTGCGCAGGATCCTCAAGGCAGCGACGCCGCGGGCCGTCCCCCCGGTGGCCTACGCCCCCGATGTGGCGCCCGACGGTGACCTCGCGGATCTCGCGGCGCGCGGTGACCGGCGGGACGCCCCCGGCGGGACGCGCCCGGCCCGGCGGGGGCTCGGGCGGGCCTTAGCGGCCCGGACGGCCTCGGACGGCGGGCGGCGCGATGGGCGGTACGGCACGCGCTGGGCGCTGAGAGCGGCGCTCGACGCGGACACGATGCCCCTGGGGGTGCGGTTGGACTTCGACCACTTGGAGCGGCGCCCCGATCTCCGGCACACGCCGGACGGGATGGCGCTGTCCTCGGTGCCGCCGCCGCTGCCGAAGCCTGCGGACGCCGCCCCGGCCGAGGCGGAGCCCGGGCCGGCGGCACCGGCCACGACCGCCCCGGCCGAGGCGCGGCCCGCCGAGGGCCAGGCGGCGCCGCGGCCACCCGTAGCGAAGCCGGCCGCGGAAGGGCCACTTCCCCGCCCGGCCGGCCCCTGGTGGCGGCGGCCCGAGCCGGGGATCTGGCTGCTCCTCCTCGGTGCCCTCGCGCTCTACTGGACCCCGCTGGCCTCCCTCGGCGAGTCCGGCCTGGACGGCATGGGCGGGCTCGGGCTGGTGTCCGTGCTGCCCGTGGCGACGCTGGTGGGCGCCGCCCTGCTGATCGTGTCGTTCGCCGCCGCCCTGGGGCTTGCCCGGCAGCGCCGGTGGCTGCTGACCGCGGTGCTGCTGCTGACCGTGGTCTCCCTGCACGCCGCGCCCGCCGTGCTGGAGGCGCAGCCGCGCTTCGCGACGGCCTGGCAGCACCTGGGGTTCATCGACTTCATCGACCGCGCGGGGGTGGCGGCGCCCGACCTCGACGCCCGCTGGAGCTGGCCGGGCTTCTTCGCCGCCGCCGCGTTCGTCGCGCGGGCCTGCGGGGTGAGCGACCTCTCCGGGGTGCTGCGCTGGTGGCCGCTGACCGTGCAGCTGCTGAGCCTGGCACCGCTGGCCCTGCTGCTGCGGGCCGTGCGGGCGGGGTGGCGGGCGAAGTGGACGGCGGCCTGGCTGTTCGTGCTGTGCGGCTGGGTGGGCCAGGACTACTTCTCGCCGCAGGCGCTCAACTACCTCTTGTATCTGCTGTTCGTGGCCGTGCTGCTGGTGTGGTTCCGCTGGCCGCGGCAGCTGCGCGGGAAGCTGCTGCCGGGCGAGGCGGAGGTCGCGCCCGCGGGCCGCGGGGAGCTGGGGGTCCTGCTCGCGGTGGTGCTCGCGGTGTTCGCCGCGTCGGTCGCGAGCCACCAGCTCACCCCGTTCGTGATGCTGGGGGTGGTGACCGCGCTGGTCGTCACCCGGCGCTGCACGCTGCGCGGGCTGCCGCTGCTGTGCGCGGTGATGGTCGCGGTGTGGGTGGGCTTCCTCGCGGAGCCCTACTGGTCGGGCCACTTCGACGAGCTCTTCGGCGGCCTGGGCTCCCTGGGCGGCAATGTCTCCTCGTCGGTCTCGGGCCGCATCGAGGGCGGCAGCGCCACGCACAAGCTGGTGCTGTACGTCCGGGTGGCGCTGGCGGGCGGGGTACTGGCGTTCGCCGCGCTCGGGTGGTGGCGCCGCCGCCGCTCCGGGATCGGCGACGTGGCGCTGCTGCTGCTCACGGCGGTGCCGTTCCTCGCGTTCGGGATGCAGTCGTACGGCGGTGAAGTCGCCCTGCGTGTCTTCCTGTTCGCCGTGCCGGGCGCCTGCGTCCTGGCCGCGCTCGCGCTCTTCCCGCGCACGCGCGCGACGGCGCGCAGCGGCGTGCTGGGGCCGGTGGCCGCACTGGTCGCCGGGCTCGTCCTCGTCTTCGGCTTCCTGGTGGCCCGCTGGGGCAACGAGTCCTTCGAGCGGGTGCGGCCCGGCGAGGTCGCCGCGATGAACTTTGTGTACGCGCACGACAAGCCGACGGTGCACCTGCTGTGGATGAGCAACGACACCGTCAAGAACGTCACGCCCGCCATGCCCTGGGGCAGCCGCGACATGGAGCGGGTGCTCTACGACCCGACGCTCGCGCCCCGCGACCCGGCGCGGGTGGACGACCTGGTGGCCGCGCTGCGAAAGGCCGGGCCCCGGGCGTACATCATGGTGAACAGCGGCCAGTCGGTCTATCTCCAGCTCGACTCCGGCTACGCGCCGGACTGGGATGCCCGGGTGCGGCACGCCCTGGACGGCCGGCCGGAGCTGCGGCGGGTGCTGTCCAACGACGACGCGGTGCTCTACGCACTGAAGAACCCGCCCGCGGGCGAGGCCCCACGGCCCCGCCCGGGCCCGCCCGGCCCGATCGTGACGTGGACACCGGTCTCGGTGATCGGTGCGCTGGCGGCGGTGGCGCTGCTGCTGCTCCTGTCCGCGCGCGAGGTGCTGCGGGTGGTGGGCCGCCCCGGAGTCCGCCAGCTGCGCTGGCTCCAGAGCTCCTACTGGTTCGCGCTGCCACTGCTGGTGGTCCTGCTGGTGTCCCTGGTGACCCGCATGGCGACGATCTCGTAGGCCACCCGTTCCCCGGGACGGGCCCGAGTGGTCCGGCCCGAGCGGTCCGGCCTGAGGGGTGGTCAGCCCAGCCACCGCACCTCGTACGGCCCGAGGTCGAGCGTGTGGCCGTCCACCGTCGCGGTCAGCGCCCGGTTCTGCGTGTTCACGGCCAGGATCGTGGTGTCCGACGCCAGGGTGCGTACGGTTCCCGCGTCCGCCCCCGTGACGTCCACGGAGTGGAACCGCGTGCCCGCCGGGAAGGACTTCGCGAAGCGTGCCAGCAGGTCCAGCATGGGCAGTGCGGTGCCGCCGTCCGGCAGTTCGGTGCTGCGCCACAGGCAGCCGGGGCAGTCGGCTGTTCTCGACTCCGGGTTCCAGTAGAACGCGGTCGCGGCCCCGGCCCCGGCCAGCTGCTGCATCGCCACGGCCTGCACGGCCGTGCGGTGCTCCTCCGTCCAGCCGTTGCGGTTGTCGTTGGCGTCGGGCGGCTCGACGTACCACTCGGACCACCACACCGGCAGGCCGGTGGTTCTGGCCAGCCAGGCGGTCACGTCGGCGAACTTCCGGGTGGCGCCGAACTCGTCGGGCAGCAGCCGGTCGTTCTCGCGCGTGTAGCTGGCCCCGTCGACCGAGACGAAGTCCGCGCCCTTCTTGTGCGTATTCCAGTAGGAGATCGCGTCCACGGAGCGCTGGTCGACCGAACCCCAGGCACCGCGCAGGGAGGAGGCGTTGGTGGCGTTGTCGGGGGGATGGCTGTCCACGTTGATGTAGGGTCCGCCGACGAGATTGCGGGCGTTCTGTCTCTTCAGCTCCGCGTAGACCAGGTTGTAGAGCTGGGTGTAGCCCTCGTAGTCCCAGCGGTTCCTGGACTCGTCGAAGAAGCCCTTGAACTCGTTCCACACGACGAAGTGGCGGACGTCCGGATAGCGCTTGGCGATCACGCCGACGAGCTGGGCGAAGTCCTTGTAGTGGCTGGGCAGCGGCGCCTTCTCCAGGGACTTCTGCGACCAGTCGGTCGCGCCCGCGGTGCCGCCCTTCATCCAGTCGGGTGCGCAGCAGAGCGTGAGGACGGGGGTCGCGCCGGTCTTGCGCATGAGGGCGACGCGCCGGTCGAGGTCCCCGAAGTTGTACGTGCCTGGCTTGGGTTCGGGGTTGTCCACACCCCAGCCCATGATGTGCTGGTTCTGCGGCAGGGGCGCGCCCGCGAGCAGTTTGGCCGCCGCGGCGCGGGCGCCGTCGTCGCCGTGGTCGGCGCTGTACTGGGTGTGGGTGAAGCCGAAGCCCAGGGCGGCCGCGCCGCCACCGCCCCGGTCGCCGTCCGAACCGCCGGGCCCGCCCGGGCCGCCGGATCCGCCACCGCCGTCCCAGCCGCCGCTGAGGACGGCGACCAGCACCACGAGCGCCAGCACGCCGCTCACGAGCAGTGCGGCGACCCGCCACCGCCCTGTCCGAGAGAAAAACGCCCGAGGTGCCCCATGACGTGCCATCACGGGCAAGGGTATCCACGGGTGGACCGATGTGCGGCGGCTTCCGCGCGAACACGGGCGCAACCGGGAAAAACCTGTGTGCGCAAGAGACTCCGGTGCCGGATCATGGGCGGCATGTGCGCCGATGTCCGTCCCGAAGCCAGGAGGCAGATCCTGCCCACCGCCCCGGCCCCCACCCCCGCGGAGAAATCGCTCCCGCTCCGGCTGAACGTGGACGACAGCGATTCGCCGTCCGATGTCATCGACGCGCTGTTCCTGGGCCGGTTCGCCACCGGGGAACAGCCGTACGCGCGCAGCCGTTCCGTGGACCGTGTGAAGCCCGGCGCCTCGCTGCTGCCGCCCTCGGCGAGCGTGGTGCGTGCCGCGCGGGACGAGGACCGCAGCGCGACGCTCGCCGAGGGCGACGGGTGGACGTTGCTGATCTCCCGCTGGAACCGCGGCGCGGACGTGTCCGTGACGGCGGTCAGCGACGACCTGGCCGGGAAGGTGCTGGGCCAGGCCGTGGACGACGCGGAGGACGAGCCGGAGCCGCAGCCCGAGCACGTCACGATGGGGTTCTGGTACGTCTCGCCCCGGCGCGGCCCGCACCGTACGACGCGGCAGATCTCGGCCGGCACCTGGCAGGAGGTGCGGCCCAACTACACGGCGCCGGTGGCCGACGCGATGGACCGGCTGATGAAGGTCACCCCGGACGACATCGCGGGCCGGCTGCTGCTCCTGCACGGTCCGCCGGGCACCGGCAAGACGTCCGCGCTGCGGACGCTGGCCCGGTCGTGGCGTGACTGGTGCCAGGTCGACTGCGTGCTGGACCCGGAGCGGCTGTTCAACGACGTCGGCTATCTGATGGACATCGCGATCGGCGAGGACGAGGGCTCGGCGAAGGGCCGTTGGCGGCTGCTGTTGCTGGAGGACTGCGACGAGCTGATCCGCGGCGAGGCGAAGCACACGGCGGGGCAGGCGCTCTCGCGGCTGCTGAACCTCACGGACGGGCTGCTCGGGCAGGGCCGCAATGTCCTGGTCGGGGTCACCACGAACGAGGATCTGGAGCGGCTGCACCCCGCGGTCGTCCGGCCGGGCCGGTGTCTGGCGCGCATCGAGGTGGGCCCGCTGACGCGCAAGGAGTCCGTGGCCTGGCTCGGCCGGGAGGAGGGCGTGGGGCGGGACGGCGCGACGCTCGCGGAGCTCTTCGCCCTGCGGCGGGGGACGGGGCCGGCGTCGGTGCCGGCGCAGCACGACGGGCAGGACGCGGGGCTCTATCTCTGAGCGTTCCGCCGGACGTACCGTGATGTGCCGTCGTTCGTCCGCGGCGCCGTCGTGGCCGGTCGCGCCCCCGCGGCGGAGCCGCACATCGACGCCTCCCCGCGCCCCCGCACGGCGCTGCCGGGCCGCGGTGGACTTCACCCGGCCTGCTCAAGCGCTTCCCCGGCCGCCTCAGCCGCCGTACGTGGCGCGCAGCGCGTCCTCGGCGGCGGCCAGGGCGGCGGCGCGGTCGAGGCCCAGCCGGTGCGCGCGCTGCGCGAAGGCGGCGGCCGCGGCCGCCGCCTCCCGCGCCGCCGTGTCGCCGGGCGCCGCCACGAACGTGCCGTGGCGGCCCCGGGTCTCGGTGACTCCGTCCGCTTCGAGCGCGCGATACGCCTTGGCCACCGTGTTCGCCGCGAGGCCGAGTTCCTCGGCGAAGCCCCGTACGGTCGGGAGCTTGTAGCCGACGGGCAGTGCGCCGGAGCGGGCCCGCTCGGCGATGCCGGCGCGGATCTGCTCGAAGGGCGGCTCGGCCGCGTCGGGGTCGACGGTCAGGTGCAGGGCCACGGTGGGACTCCCGGTTCGGCGAAGGGTTGTGTCACCCATTGTGCGTCAGGCGGTCCCACCGTGCCCGGGTGGTGTCAGAGCTCCAGCGACGCGCCGTAAGTGGTCAGCCAGGTGTCGAGGCTGAGGACGAGCTCGGTGGTGGACTGGAAGGCCGCGCCGGTGCCCTGGGTGAGCGAGCCGGTGACGGCCACGGTGTCCAGCAGGGCGTGGACGGGCTTGTTCCGGTCGGCCAGCACGCGGCGCAGCTCCGCGCGCAGGACGTCGGGGTAGCGGGGGTCCTGGCTGCTGGGGTAGGGGCTCTTGACACGGTCGGCGACGGAGGCGGGGAGCAGGTCGCGGGCGGCGGCGCGCAACAGGGACTTCTCGCGGCCGTCGAAGGTCTTCATCGCCCAGGGGGTGTTGAAGACGTACTGCACGAGGCGGTGGTCGCAGAAGGGCACGCGCACCTCCAGGCCGGTGGCCATGCTCACGCGGTCCTTGCGGTCGAGCAGCAGCTGCACGAAGCGGGTGAGGTGCAGATAGCTGATCTCGCGCATGCGGGCCTCGAGGCCGGTCTCGCCCGCGAGCCGGGGGACCTCGGCGAGGGCCTCGCGGTAGCGGTGCTCGCGGTAGCCGGCGAGGTCGATCTTGGTCAGGAGACCCGGGTCGAGGAAGTGGGTGCGGTCGCCGCTGCCGTCGCCGGAGACGGTGTCGAAGATGCGGGCGGTGAGCCAGGGGAAGGTGTCTCCGTTGACGGCCTCGGCGTCGTGGAACCAGCGGTAGCCGCCGAAGACCTCGTCGGCCGACTCGCCCGACAGCGCGACCGTGGAGTGCTCGCGGATCGCCTTGAAGAGGAGGTAGAGCGAGGTGTCGACCTGGCCGAAGCCGACGGGCAGGTCGCGGGAGCGCAGCACGGCGTCGCGGTTGCCGCGGTCCATCAGGGTCGCGGTGTCCAGGACGATGTCGGCGTGGTCGGCGCGTACGTGCTCGGCGAGCGCGTGCGCGAACGGGCCGTCGGGGGTGCCGCGCAGGTCGCTGGCCTTGAAGTTCTCGGTCTGGCCCGCGAAGTCGACGGCGAAGGAGCGCACCGGGCCGTGGCCGCCGTCGGCCAGGCCCTTGGCGGCGAGGGCGGTGATGACGGAGGAGTCGAGCCCGCCGGAGAGCAGGGTGCACAGCGGGACGTCGGCGATGAGCTGGCGGGAGACGATGTCCTCCAGCAGCTCGCGGATGTGGCCGACCGTGGTGTCGAGGTCGTCGGTGTGCTCGTGGGACTCCAGTGCCCAGTAGCTGCGCTCGGTCAGGCCGCCGCGGCGCACCCGGACGGTGTGGCCGGGCCGCACCTCGCGCATGCCCTTGTAGATGCCGTGGCCGGGGGTCTTGGTGAAGGCCAGCATCTCGGCGAGGCCCTCGGCGTCGACGACCGGGCGGACGTCGGGGTGGGCGAGGATCGACTTGGGCTCGGAGCCGAAGATCACGCCGTCGCGGGTGGGGAAGTAGAAGAGCGGCTTGACGCCCATCCGGTCGCGGACGAGGAGGAGCTCCTCGGTGCGCGGGTCCCAGACGGCGAAGGCGTAGATGCCGTTGAGGCGCTCGGCGGCGGCCTCGCCCCATTCGAGGTAGGCGTGGAGCACGACCTCGGTGTCGCTGGTGGTGCGGAAGGTGTGGCCGCGGCCCTCCAGCTCGGCGCGCAGCTCACGGAAGTTGTAGACCTCGCCGCTGTAGGTGGTGGCGAGCAGGGTGCGGCCGTCGTGCTCGACGAGCATCGGCTGCTTGCCGCCGTCGAGGTCGATGATGGACAGCCGGCGGTGTCCCAGTGCGGCGTGGGTGTCCAGCCATATGCCGCCGGCGTCGGGGCCGCGGCAGATGTGGGTCTCGTTCATCGCGTCGAGCGTGCCGCGCGCTGCGTTGAGGTCCTGCTCGTAGGCGATCCATCCGGTGATGCCGCACATGCTCGCGATGCTCCCCTTCGCTGGGCCGCCCCGGCCGGTTCCGGGTGCGGCTGTCCCCGTGTGTGACAGGCCCGCCGTGATCTTCGCGGCGCGCCGCGAAGATCACGATACGCCTGCATAGATGCATTCACCATGCACGAACAGGGAAAACATTCAGACCGAACGGAAACCGGCGGTAACGCATCCCACCTGCGGGTATAGCGCATTGACACTTCGTCAGGTCAGAAAGTGGAACGTCGGTTCCGGGTGCATCAGGAAGTCGTGGTGCGAAATGTTCCAGGCGTACGCGCCCGCCATCGCGAAGGCGATCCGGTCCCCCACCCGCAGTTCGGCGACGGGCACCTGCCGCGCGAGTACGTCCTTGGGCGTGCACAGCTGCCCGGTCAGGGTCACGGGCTCGTCGAGCGCGGCGGGACGCGGCCAGGCGCGCGGCCACTCCTCGACCGGCAGCACGGTGAAGGGCTGGTCGTGCGCCTTGGCGGCGGGTGTGCGCAGGTGGTGGGTGCCGCCCCGCAGGACCGCGAACGCCTCCCCCTGGCTGTGCTTGAGGTCCAGGACCTCGGTGACGTACCAGCCGCAGTGCGCGGCCAGCGAGCGGCCGGGTTCCGTCCGCAGGGTGAGACCGGGGTGCGCGGAGGCGAGTTCGCGCAGGCCCGCGCCGTAGGCCCGCCAGTCGAAGCGGGTGTGCGGGCGGACGTAGTCGACGGCCATCCCGCCCCCGACGTTCACCTCGCTCAGGGCGATCGCGTGCCGGCCGGCCAGGGACCGCGCCCAGCTCACCACCCGTGACGCGACGGCGAGATGCGCCGCCGCGTCGAGCCCGCTGGCGAGGTGGGCGTGGACGCCCCGCAGCCGCAGCCGACGGCCGCGCAGCAGCGGAATGCAGGCTTCCGCCCGGTGCGGGTCGAGGCCGAAGGGACCGGGACCGCCGCCCATGGCCAGCACCGCGCCGTCCAGTTCCCCGCTCGCGCCCACGGGGAGGTTGACGCGCAGGAGTACGTCGGCGGGCGCGGCGCCGGGCCGCTCGTCGGCGAGGTCCGCGAGCAGCCTCAGCTCGCTCTCGCTCTCCACGTGGAAGCGCTCCACGCCCAGTTCGAGGGCGAGCCGCAGCTCCTCCTCCGTCTTGCCGGGACCGCCGAAGGCGAGCGGCAGGCCGGGAACCTCCGCTCTGACGTGGGCCAGTTCGCCACCGGAGGACACCTCGTAACCGTCGACGTGCGGGGCGAGCGCCCGGAGGATCCCCGGCGCGGGGTTGGCCTTGGCGGCGTAGTACAGCTCGACGCCCTCCAGTGCGGCACGCACCTCGCGGGCGTGGGCGTCGAGCGCGGTGAGGTCGTGGACGTACGCGGGCAGTTCGGTGCCGGGCAGGCGGGCGGCGAGCCCGGCGACGCGGGGGGTGATCACGGTGCGGTGCTCCAGGGTTCGGTACGGGCGTCGCGGGTGAGCGTGGACAGCAGGTCCGGCACGAGGGGCGAGGCGAGGCGCACATAACCCGCGTCCCGGTCGGCCCCGCGCTCCCAGCGGGCCAGCAGATTGGCCTTGGCGGGCAGCGGCGCCCCGGCCACCAGCGCGCGCAGGAGCGGCGGTTCGCCGTGCGCGGCGGCGCGGGCGGCCAGGGTCCGGCGGACGGCGGCCCACAGCTCGGGTTCGAGGTGGGGGTGGAGGTCGGCGAGCGCCGCGAGCATCTCGGCGACGTGGTTGACGAGGAGGCAGTAGACCACCCGGTCCCAGCCGCGCTCGCGGTCGTACGTCAGGGGGCGGGCCACGTCCTGCGGCAGCGCGGCGAGGGCGGCGGCGTGCTGCCCGGGGAGCAGCTTGGTGCCTTCGAGGTCGCGGAAGAGCACCTGGCGGGGCATGGCGTCGGGGCCGAGGCCCACGACGACGTTCTGGAGGTGGGGTTCGAGGACGACGCCGTGGTCGAAGTAGGCCGCGAGCACGGGCGGCACGAGCAGTTCGAGGTAGGCGTCCCACCAGGCGAGCGCTCCGGTGGGCCCGGCGCCGGCCAGGAGCAGGCCGAGGTGGGCGCCGCCGGTGGGGTATTCGTCGGCGACGGCCGCCGCGAGCAGCCCGGTGAGGCCGGGGGCGAGCCGGGTGGCGAGGCCCTCGCGGACGATGACGCCGAAGCCCTCCGCGAGGTCGCGGCTGCCGAGGCCGAGGGTGCGGTAGCCGGGCTCGCGCAGCAGGTCGGCACCGGGGAAGCGGGCGGCCAGGGCGGTGGCGACGGGCTCCAGGAGCCGGGTGAGGGCGACGGCGCCCGACAGCTCGTACTCGGCGTTCTTGCGCAGGCAGTTGGTGATGCGGACGTTGAGGCTGAACTTCAGGAAGTCCCGGCCGTCGTAGAGGGTGCGTACGGACGCGGTGGGCGCGAAGCCGGCGCCGCCGGGCCCGAGGTCGAGGACGTCGCCCCGGGCGAGGGCGGCGCGCAGCGCGGGGTGGTCGCGGAGCATGGCGTACTGCCAGGGGTGCGCGGGCAGCAGGCGGTATCCCTCGGGCACAGGCCGCTGCCGGTCGAGGGCGGCCAGGGCGCCGTCCGTCGCCGCCTCCTCGCGCACGTGCGCGCGGCGTACGGCCAGGTGGTGCAGGGGGAACCGGGCGCGGTTCTCGGGGGCGTAGCGGTCCCAGTCACCGGCGGTGCCGGTGCGGGCCTTGGGGGTGGGGTGGAAGCGGTGACCGAAGAGCAGGGACTGCTCGGAGTCCAGATAGGCGTCGGCCCCCGCCGCACCGCGTGCGGCGCCGAGGGCGGCGGTCACCCCGGCGTGGCTGGCGGCCACCTGTCCGAGGAACTCGTCGTTGCCCACGCCCGTACGCAGCTCCAGCTCCCGGTGGACGCGCTCGGCGAACGCCTGCCAGGTCAGCTCGGTCCAGGTGTCGCCGCGCCGTTCGGCGACCGGCCCGGTGAAACGGTGGGCGCCGATGAGGGACACGCGCCGCAGCGCTACGCGGAGCTGTGTTCCGGTGCGGGGCAGGCGGAGCAGCAGCCTGCCGTCGGTGACGGCGGTCTGGTGCTCGGGTCCTGAGATCTCTCTGAGCAGGCAGTTGAGAAGGGTGTGGGTGACGATGTGATCGGCGGAGGTCAGGGCGGGGGGTGCGGTCATGTCGGGGCGGCTCCGTCGGGGCGGGTTCGCTGCGGGTTCGCTGCCGGGGCGCTGCGCTTTGCCGGCGGCTTGTTTTGAGTGCGGGTTCGCCGCGCTTTGCCGGCGGCTCGTTCGAGTGCGGGTTCACTGCCGAGTGCGGGGCTGTTGTCGCCTGCGGCGGGCTTTTCCCCTACCCCGCCCCTTCCCGAAACCGCCGGCTCGCGCCCCGGACCCCCGGCTGACCCGCCGTTGACTCCCCCGGCTACCGCTGGGAGGTGCCCCCAGCGGCGGGAGCGGCCTGCGGCCGCGCCCTCGATCGCTGGACGGGCTGATGGTGCGGGTTCACAGCCCCTGCGGCGGGCTGCCTCGAACTCGCCCGGCCACCTCCCCCCAGAAGTGTCCCCTCTGGCTGGCGGGTTCCTCATCCACCCGCCCCACGAAGGTGATTGGGTCCCTCCACCTAGTGCGCGGCCCGTAGGCGTCCTCGCGGAGGAGGGGGGAGAGGACGCGCTGGAGGAGCTCGTCCTCCGGTGCGGTGCTGCCGGTCAGGCCCACGACATGATCTCCCAGCGCCGCGCCGCCAGGAATTCCTCGACGGCGCGGTCGATCCGGCCCTGGTCGGTGCCGGTCGCCCGGATGACGCCGAGATAGTCGCGGTTGGAGCGGTGGAGCGGGTGCGCCTGGCCGGTCACGCGCAGCGGCCGGTACACCAGCCGTACGCCGTCGTGTTCGGTGTCGCTCGCCGGAGGCGCCGTGATGAGCGTGCCGCCGCGGTCGGCGCAGACGTACTCCACGCGCGCCCGGCCGTCCGTGCGGGCCCCCAGGCGGGCGGGCAGCCGCTCGCCGAGGTGGGTGCGGAGGATGTGCGCGAAGAGGGGGATGCCGAGGGCGTCGGCGAGCGCCAGGTCGCACTGGTCGCCGATGGCACGGTAGTTGACCTCGACGATGCGGGCGCGGTCGCCCTGCGCGACATATTCGGTGTGGCAGGCGCCGAACCCGACGCCGAGCGCGCGCAGTTGCCGCAGGGCGTCGGCGGCGTGCGGCAGCGGCGGGCCGGGCAGCAGGGTGAGCCGCTCCTCGATGAAGTACGGCAGGGGGGAGAGTCCGGTGCGGAAGGTGCCGAGGGTGTGCAGGGCGTGCCCGTCGCCGAGCGTTTCCAGGGTGTGCAGCGGGCCGTCCAGGTACTCCTCGACGACCAGCGCGGCGCCGGGCCGTCGCGCGCGTATCTCCCGGCAGCGGTAGGCGAGTTCCTCGGCGTCGCCGATCAGCGCCACATCCTCGCCGGCCACGCCTTCGCGCGGCTTGAGCACGCAAGGGAAAGGGATGCCGCCATGGGCGGGACCGGCCGGGTCGTCGTGCGGGCCCAGTTCGGCGGAGCGCACGGTGTCGGCGCCCGCCCCGGCGAGGCTCCGGCGCAGCAGTGCCTTGTCCTTGGCGCGGAGCGCGGCCTTCCAGTCCTTGCCGGGCAGCCCGAAGTAGTCGGCGGCCAGCGCCGCCTGGACCTGGAGGTGGTCGCTGTTGGTGAAGACGGCGTCGGGCCTCCCCAGCCGGTCGATCCGGCCGACGACCTCGCGGAAGTCCCGTACGTCGCAGGCCACGACGTCCGGTGGCGGCGACGCGCGGCTCGCGTACGCGGCGCGGTGGGCGTCCGGCTGATCGGTGAGCAGCGTGACGGCGAGCCCGAGCGCGGCGGCTGCGGGCAGGAAGCCTTCGGTCACGGAGTCGGTGGGGTTACGGGCGAGGAGGTGCAGACGCCCGTCCGCCGCGCCGCGCCGCGGGAGCGCGGCGGCGGGCGCGTGCGGCGCCGCCACGTCCGTCCGGCTGTGGGGGGCGCTTCGCGGAGCCACTGGTTCGACCACAGACAGACATTAAGTTAGGCGAGCCTAACCTTGTCAATCACCTTAAGGAATCGGTGTGTTATGTCGCGTTCATCCCCACGGCGGCGTCACCCCGGCAGCCCGGTCCTCCGATAGCGCGCCCGCCGGTCCGTCAGGCGTTCCCCCTGTTCACGCGCCGCGAGAGCGGACAGCTCGGCTCCGAGGACCACACCGAGACGCGCGAGGAAACCCTCCCCCTCCTCCACGACCACGTCCACGATGCCGTTGGCCGACAGGTCCGCGGCCCGCACCCCTTGCCGGTCGGCGACCTCGTACGCCCGGTCCGTCGTGCGGTGGAGGATCGCCGACGCGCCCTCCGGCGGCAGCGGCGACAGCCACGCGTGCCGGGCCGCGATGACGCGGTCGGCGGGCAGCAGGGCGAGCGCGGCGCCGCCCGCGCCCTGTCCCAGCAGCAGGCAGAGCGTCGGGGCGGGCAGGGTCACGAGGTCGGCGAGGCAGCGGGCGATCTCCCCGGCCAGCCCGCCCTCCTCGGCGTCCCGCGAGAGCGCGGCGCCCGCCGTGTCGACGACGGTGAGCAAGGGAAGGTCCAGCTCGGCGGCGATCCGCATGCCGCGCCGCGCGGCTCGCAGCCCGGCGGGGCCGAGCGCCTGCCCGAGGCCCGGTACGGCGCGTTCGCCCCGGTCGTGGCCGAGGACGACGCAGGGCGTGCCACCGACCCTGGCCAGGGCGAGCATCAGCCCGGGGTCGCGCTCCCCCGCCGCCGTACCGCTGAGCGGCGTCACATCGGTGGCGGCGGCCGCGAGCAGCTCCCGTACGCCGGGCCGCCCGGGGAGGCGCGACCGGCGGATCGACTCGGCGGTGGGGACGTCCTCGGGCGGGGCGGCCCCGGCCTCCCCGGCAGCCGCACCCGGCCCGGCCGCGGGATCCGCCGCGAGGGCCACGGGGAGCGCGCCCGGACTCCCGGCACCGGAGCCGGCCTCCCCGGCAGGGGGCTCGGCGGAGGCATCGGGCACGACGGAGGCACGGGGCTCGGCGGAGGCGCCGGGCACGGCAGAGACGCTGGGCACGGCAGAGACGCCAGGCACGGCGGAGACATCGAGCACGTCGGAAGCGCCGGGCTCGGAGCCCCTCGCCCCCGGACCCGCGTCGGACCCCGGCCCGGCGCCCGGCCCGTTCGCAGGGCCCCCGCCAGGGTCCCCGCACAGGACCCGCAGCGCCCGCGCCGCCACCCCCGAGAGGCGGGACGGGGGGAGCACCGCGTCCACCAGGCCGTTGGCCAGGAGGTTCTCCGCCACCTGGACGCCCGGGGGGAACTCCTCGCCGTAGAGCGCCTGGTGGACGCGCGGGCCCAGGAAGCCGATGAGGGCGCCCGGTTCGGCGGCGGTGAGGTGGCCGAGTGAGCCCCACGAGGCGAGGACGCCGCCGGTCGTGGGGTGGCGGAGATAGACGAGGTAGGGCAGGCCGGCGGCCTTGTGGTCGGTGATCGCGGCGGCGACCTTGACCATCTGGAGGAAGGCGACCGTGCCCTCCTGCATCCGCGTGCCGCCCGAGGCGGGCGCCGCCAGCAGCGGCAGCCGCTCGGCCGTGGCCCGCTCCACGGCCCGTACGAGCCGCTCCCCCGCCGCCACCCCGATCGACCCCGCCAGGAAGCGGAACTCGCAGGCCACCAGGGCCACCCGGCGCCCCTGGACCCGGCCCTCACCGGTGATGACGGACTCGTCGAGCCCGGTGCGCCCGCGGGCCGCGAGGAGGTCGGCGCGGTAGGCGGCGTCCTCGGTCGTCACCTCGACGGGCTCGTCCCAGCACCGCCAGCTGCCGGGGTCCACGGCGGCTTCGACGATCTCCAGGGCGGTCGCACGGGGGCTGTTCGCAGTCATGTGATCACCCTGCCACGCCCTCGCTCCCGTTTTCGAGACTCACCCGCGGCCCGTGCTGCCGCGTGCCCGGCTCCATGGCCGGTTCCGGACGGCCGTTGTTTCGCCGGCGACCACAGCGCACAGACTGTCGGGGCCGGAGGCGGCGGACGAGAGGGGCGAGCGGGATGGGCGAGGCCACAGGCACCGGCGCCACGGCGGTGGGCAGGACCCCGTTCGACGACCTCTACAACCGGCCGGACCCGCGGGCCTACTTCCGGGTGCTGGGGGCGCTGGGATACCGGACGCCCCACCATGCCCAGGCTCTCTTCCGGCGCCTGGCCGCCGACCGGACGGCGGGAGGGGGACCGGGGCCGGCGGGCGTGCTGGACATCTGCTGTTCCTTCGGCATCAACGCCGCCCTGCTCAATTACGACGTGACGTGGGACGAGCTCCACGCCCGCTACACCTCGCCCGAGGCCGAGAACCTCACCACCGCCGCGCTGATCGCCGACGACCGCGCCTTCTACGCCGCCCGCAGACGGCCCGACGCGGTGCCGGTGACCGGCCTCGACGTGGCCGCCCCCGCCCTCGGCTACGCGGTCGCGACCGGCCTGCTGGAAGAGGGCTTCGCCGAGAACCTCGAAACCGCCCCGCCCTCCCCGGCCCTGTGCCGCGCCGTGCGCCGCACCCGCCTGATCACGGTCACCGGCGGAGCGAGCTTCCTGTCCCCCCGCACGTTCCGGCCGCTCCTGGCCGCCGCCGAAGTCCCGCCGTGGGTGGCCGCTTTCGTGCTGCGGACCGGCTCGTACGACCACATCGCCGCGGCCCTGGCCACGCACGGGCTCGTCACCGAGAGGAGCACCGCCACCTTCCCGCAGCGCCGCTTCACCGACGAGCGGGAGCAGCGCTACGCGGTGGACGCGGTGGCGGCGGCCGGGGCGGACCCGCGCGGGAAGAAGACCGAGGGCTGTTTCCACACGTCCCCGCACCTGTCGCGGCCCCCGGCCGATGTGGCGGCCCTCCCGCTGGCGGCCCTGCTGCGGGACTGACCTCCGCCTGCCGTCAGGCGTCCGCGCCGAGCAGCCGCTCCGGTGCCGCCTGCCGCCAGGAGTCCACGATGATGTCGCGCAGTTCGCCCAGGTCCTCCAGCGCGGCGAGCCGCACCCGTACCCACGAGGAACCCGCCTCGTGCGGCGGGACCCAGAACTTCTCCGGCTCCGCGGCGATCAGCTCGGCGCGCTCGTGCCTGGGGCAGCGGACGGCGATGGACGTCTCGTCGTCGGGGACCGTGAGGTACATCTTCCCGGCGACCCGGAACGTGGGCATGCTCCACGCCTCCTTCTCCACCGTCTCCGGGAGAGCCATCGCGATGCGCCGGACATCATGGGAATCGATCACGGACCACACCTTAGACAGGCGTTCCGGTCAGCGCGCGCCGCGGGTGAGCAGCCCGGCGAGCCCTTCCTCACGGGCCAGCGCCTCCAGTGCGTCCAGCGCCTCGAGGGCCCGGTCCGCCGCCTCGGGGTCGCGGTCCCGCAGGCCGCTCTCCGCGAACTCGTCCTCGTCCAGGCGCAGCACCGTGCCGCCGTCCGCCGAGACCCAGAGGTCGAGGTCGAGATCCTCGACGACCAGGGCGCGGTCCCCGACGGCCGCGGGGCGGGTGATGTCGCAGTACCAGCCCTTCAGGGTGCCGTCGGCGGACCGGACCTCCTTGACCGCGTACCAGCGGTCGCGCCAGTAGTGCTCGGTGAAGACGTCGCCGTGCTCGAAGCGGACGAAGCCGAAGTCCCGGTCCGCCGCGCCCGCCCACGGGGCGCGGACGGCGAGGTGGGTGCCGTCGTCGTGGATCACGGTCGCGGGGTAGCGCGCCTTGGTCCGCGCCCTCTTCGTCAAGGTGACCGTCACGTCGCCGCCCGCCGTCAGGACTGCCATGGTGCTCTCGATTCCGCGCTGTTCGCCGTCAGGTCCGGCGGCAGCGTCTCCCGGTGGCGGGCGCCGGGTCCAGCGGTTTTCCGCGGGCCGCGGCGAAGGGCTTGGAGGCGCCCGGGACTTCGGCCGGGCGCCCGGTCCGCGAGCCGGTCAGCTCAGCATGGTCTTGCAGGTGGTCGGGGTGGCGTTCGCCGGGTCGAGGGCGTTGGCCGTCTCGTGGAAGGCGAGGCGGTCGATCGTGCCCAGGGTCAGGTGCAGGGAGATGTCGACCGGGCAGAGGTCCTGGACGACGACGTTGCGCACGTTCGGGCCGGAGAGGAAGGCGGAGGTGTAGGGGGTGACGACCTCGTCGTACTTCGTGGCGATCACGGTGTAGTTGACGCCCGGCACGGTGTCGCCGCCTTCGTTGAGGCGGCGCATGAAGTCCGAGCCGACGACCTGGTCGGTGAGGCCGGGGGTGAGGTTCTTGAGGACCCCGCGCGCGCCGGGGACGACGTCCAGGAGCTTGGTCAGGCCGGACAGCGTCGTGCCGTGGTTGTTGGGGGCGATGCCCACGAGGGTGCCCACCTTGGGCGCGCCGCCCAGGAACTTGAGGTAGTAGCGGGGCATCATCCCGCCCTGGGAGTGGCCCACGACGTCGACCTTGGAAGCGCCCGTCCGCGCCAGCACCGCGTCGACGAACGAGGCGAGCTTGCCGGCCCCCTCCTCGACCGGCCCGAGGCCGTAGAAGGCGGGGATGCCGAGCACCTGGCCGTAGTCGAAGGAGTAGACGCAGTAGCCCCGTTGGACCAGATACGGCGCGAGGGAGAACCAGGTGTCGGTGCCGTTCTCCAGCGTGCCGTGGACGAGGACGACGGGCCGCGGGTGCGCGGCCGACGGCTTGCAGGAGTCGTTGTTCCAGCCACTGGTGACCGGCGCGGCGTGGGCCGGGGTGGCCGTCGCGAGCGTCGGGGCGACGGCGGCCGCCAGGGTCAGCGCCAGTGCGGGCAGCAGGGCACGGAAGGGTCTGCGGCGCGGCTTCATCTGGACTCCTCACAGGTGGGGGGTGGGCACGCCGGACCGGCACCGGTGGGTGGGATTACCGGCGCGTTAAAACGACGTGAACTTACTTGCGAGTAGGGTGCGGGCTGATCTTGCATTCGTCAAGCAAATACACCGAGTTGGACAGAAAGATTCACGCCACACCCAGCGTCGCCGCGGGCCCCACGGACCCCACCCCGAAGCGCGCCCGCGCCCGGTCGACGGCCGCCTCGGCGCGGCGCGCCTTGTCGTCGGCGGGGTCGAAGGTCAGCTGGTACGGGGCGAGTCCGGCCGGGCCGACCCCCTCCGCGCGCAGCGCCACCGCCCGCACCCGGGCCCGCTGCAGGCCGAGCGCCGTGTGCAGCGCGTAGGCGGTGGCGGTCAGCACCGGGGTGTGCGCGGTCGGTTCGGCGAAGGACCTGGTGCGGGTGGTCGAGGAGCCGTCGGCGTAGCGGACGGTGAGCGTCAGCCCGCGGGCGGTCCGCTCGCCCTCCCGCAGCCGCGCCCCGAGCCCGTCGGCGAGCGTGAGCAGGGCGCGCCGCCGGTGGCCGTCGTCCAGTTCGTCCCCGGCGAAGCGGTGCTCCGCGCCCATCGACCGGGCTCGCTCCCCCGGCGTGACGGGTGTCGGGTCGAGGCCGCGCGCCCGCTCGTGGATCCGCCGGCCCGCGGCCGCCCCGAGGATCCGCTGGAGCGCGGGGAGCGGCGCGGCGGCGATCCGGCCGACGCTGTCGAGCCCGTACGAGCACAGGGTGCGGGCGGTCGCCGGGCCGACGCCGTACAGCGCGGCGGCCGGCTTGCGGGCGAGGAAGGCGGCCACGGCGGCGGGGTCGCCGGGGAGCGCGCGCACGGCCCCGGGCGGGCCGTCGTGCGCGGCCATCCGCGCCAGCATCGGGTTGGCCGCGATGCCGACCGTGCAGTCGGCCTCGTACCGCGCGAGCGCGCGGACGCGCAGCAGGCCGGCGAGCTCGGCCGGGTCGTGCGCGAAGTAGCGCACGGCGCCGCGGACGTCCATCAGCGCGGCGTCGGGAGGCAGCGCCTGGACGACGGGCGTCACATCGGTGAGCAGGGCGAGCAGGCCGTCGTACGTCTCCTCGTCGACGGGCGCGCCGCCGGTGGGGTGGAAGTGCACGTACAGGACGGTCGTCTCCCCCGCGCCGGAAAGCGCGCTCGCATGCCGGACGGGCTCGATCGTGCCCGGCGCCGGGGCTCCGGCGGCGGGGCTCCCGGCCGTCGGGAGGGGCGGGACGGGGGAAAGGCGGCGCTCGGTCATCGTCCCGCGCTCCCCGGGCTCGCGTGCCACAGCTTCCGCCCGGTGGGCGCGCCTTCACCCGCCGGGCGGAGGTCGGCCCAGGGGTGCATCGCGTAGCCGGTGGACAGGTGGATGCGGCGGGCCGGTGCCGCGCCGGACGGGCCCGCCGGGCTCGCCAGCAGCTCGGCCACGGCGCCCAGGCCGCCCTCCGCGCGGAGCCTGGTGAGCTCCGCGAGGTCCCACGCCGCCGCGCCCACCACGCTGAGACTGCGGGGGCCGCGCCGCTGGACCACGCCGCGCACGAGCAGCAGCCAGGAGTGGAAGACGGTGTGCGCGCACCGCTCGTGGCTGTCGTCGAAGAAGGCGCAGTCGACCAGGCCCGTGCCGTCGTCCAGGGTCGTGAAGATGACCCGCCTGCCCGAGCGGACCGGCGGGGTCTGGGTGGCGGCCTTGGCGCCCGCGACCAGGACGGTCTCGCCGTGCCGCGCGTCGCGCAGCCGCTTCGCCGGGAGGGCGCCCAGCTCGGCGAGGAACGCCCGGTGGTCGGACATCAGATGGCGCGAGGCGTCCATGCCGAGCACGCTCAGCTCGGCGCCGAGGCGCTCCTCCGCGTCGAGGTCGGGCAGGCCGACGGGCGCGGCGCGGGCGCTGTCGGCCAGCGTCGGCTGGCCGGCGGAGCCGCGCCGCCGCCGGTGCAGTTCGGCGATGTGCAGCAGCAGGTCACGGCGGTTGGGGCCGAAGGCGTCCAACGCGCCGACGCGCGCGAGCCGTTCGGCGACGGGCCGGGCGGGGCGGGCACGCTGCCACAGGTCCTGGAGCGAGGTGTAGGGCTGCCCGGCGACGATCCGCGCCGTCTCGGCCTCGGTGATGCCCTGCACCTCGGAGAGCGCGAGCCGGATCCCGAATTCCCCGGACACCAGTTCGATCCGATAGGCGGCCGCCGACCGGTTCACATCGAGCGGCAGCACCGGCACCCCGCGCCGCCGCGCGTCCGCGAGCAGCAACCGCTTGGGATACATCCCCGGGTCGTGCGTGAGCAGCCCCGCGTAGAAGGCCGCCGGGTGATGGGCCTTCAGCCAGGCCGACTGGTAGGTCGGCACCGCGAACGCCACGGCGTGCGCCTTGCAGAAGCCGTAGCTGCCGAACGCCGCCACGATCTCCCAGGTGCGGCGGACGGTGCCGGGGCCGTGCCCGCGCCCGGCCGCCTCCGTCGCGAACCACGCGCGCACCCGGCCCACCAGCTCCGGGTCCGACAGCGCGCGGCGCGTCTCGTCCGCGAGGTGCCGGTCGCAGCCGGTCATGATCCGCAGGATCTCGATGATCTGCTCGTGGAAGACGACCACGCCGTACGTCTCGCGCAGCGTCTCCGCGAGGTCCGGGTGGGGGTAGCGCACCGGCGCGCGCCCGTGCCGGGCCTCGACGAAGGGCCGCACCATGTCGGCGGCGACCGGGCCCGGCCGGAAGAGCGAGATGTCGACCACCAGGTCGTGGAAGGTCGAGGGCTGGAGCCGGCCGATCAGGTCCCGCTGGCCGGGCGACTCGATCTGGAAGCAGCCGAGGGTCTCGGTGGAGCGGATCAGCTCGTACGTCGCGGGGTCGCCCGGCCGCACCTGCGCGGGGTCGTCCAGGTCCACCCGGCGGCCGGTGGCCCGCTCGATCTCCGCCACCGCGTACGCCATCGCCGACTGCATCCGCACGCCCAGCACGTCGAGCTTGAGCAGCCCGAGGTGTTCGACGTCGTCCTTGTCGAACTGCGCCATCGGGAAGCCCTCGCCGCTGGTCGGCACGACCGGCGTACGGGCCCGCAGCGTCGCGTCCGAGAGCAGTACCCCGCACGGGTGCATGGCGATGCCGCGCGGCAGTCCGTCCAGCGCCTCGACCAGCTCCCACAGCCTGCCGTGCTCCTCCGCCGCCACGCCGCGCAGCTCCGGCAGCTCCTTCAGGGCGGCGCGGGCGTCCCGGGCCCGGATGTGCGGGAAGGACTTCGCGAGCCGGTCGACCTCGGCGGGGTCCATGCCGAGGGCGGCGCCCACGTCCCGTACGGCGTGCCGCACCCGGTAGGTCTCGGGCATGGCGACGGTCGCGACCCGGTCCGCGCCGAAGCGGTCGAAGATCGCGCGGTAGACGTCCAGGCGGCGCGCGGACTCCACGTCGATGTCGATGTCGGGCAGCGCGGTGCGGCGGGCCGACAGGAAGCGCTCCATCAGCAGCCCGTGTTCGACGGGGTCGGCGTGGGCGATCCCGAGCAGGTGGTTGACCAGGGAGCCCGCGCCGGAGCCGCGGGCGGCGACCCGGATGCCGAGGGCGCGGGTGTCGTCGACGACCTGGGCGACGGTGAGGAAGTACGAGGGGAAGCCGCGCTGTTCGATGATGCGCAGCTCGTCGTCCAGCCGGTCCCAGTAGCGGCGGTCCCGGCCGTGGCCGCGCAGCACCAGGGCCCCGGCACAGCGGGCGCGCAGCACGCGCGCGGCGGTGCGGTGCCCGGCCCCGACCAGGTGGGGTTCGGGGAAGTGGACGGAGCCCAGGCCCAGGTGGTCCTCGGGGTCGACGAGGCACGCGGCGGCGGTCTCCTCGGTGAGGGTGAGCAGCCGGTGCGCGGCGGCGCGGCGGAATCCGGCGGCCTCCACGACCCGCTCGGCGACGGCCGCCATCTCCCGCGGCCCCTTGAGCCAGCGCTCACCGCTGTCCAGGGGCTTGCGGGGGTCGATCGGCACCAGCCGGCGGGCCGCGTCGAGCACATCGGCGACGGGCCCCTGGCCGGGGTCGGCGTAGCGGACGGCGTTGGTCAGCACGGGGCGTACGCCCTGTTCGGCGGCGAGGCCGAGAGTGCGGGCGGCGAGCCGCAGCGAGCCGGGTCCGGTGCCGGTGCGGCCGTGGCAGACGACCTCCAGCCGCAGGCAGTCACCGAACATTTCCCGCCAGGGCGCGAGCAGCCGCGCGGCCCGGTCGGGGCGCCCGGCGACGAGCGCGCGGCCGACCTCGGAGGAGGGGCCGAGGAGGACGGTCAGGGGCGCCCTGATGCCGGTGGCGGCGGCCGCGAGGTCCTCATGGGCGAGCCCGGGGCGGCCGCCGGCCGCGTGCGCGGCCGAGACCAGCCCGCACAGGGCCGCCCAGCCGGCCGCGCCGTCCCGGGCGAGGAAGGTCACGCGGGGTGCGGACTCGTCGACGAAGGCGCCGCCGCGCACGGGGGTGCGCCGGCGGACCGTGGGCCCGGGGGCGGGGGTCGGCTCCCGTACGGCCAGGTCGACGCCGAACAGCGGCCGCACCCCGGCCGGGGCGGCCGCCCTGGCGAACCGGACCGCTCCGGCGAGGCTGTCGCGGTCGGTGAGGGCGACGGCGTCCATGCCGCGCTCGGCGGCGCGCTCGGCGAGGTGCTCCGGGTGCGCGGCGCCGTACCGCATCGAGAACCCCGATGCGGTGCGCAGGTGCGTGAACCCCGCCATCGCACCTCCTGCCGCTCGCTCACCCCCTGGCCGATTTCCGCCCTCCCTATCCACCATAAACCACCCGCTCGAACATTCGTACGAACGTGGCGGGTGGTCGCCCGAACGGCCCGCAGCGCCTGCGGCCGCCCGCCCGACCCCGCACGCTCGGGACATGGACCGCACCCCGGGTGACAGCCCCCGCCCCACCTTCGCCGAGGAAGCGCGGGAGGCGGTGACCGTCCGCGCGGCGCTGCTGGTGATCGGCGCGCTGGTGCTCCAGCTCGCGTTCATCACGTCCTACATCGGCGCCTTCCACGCCCCGAAGCCGAAGGACATCGCGCTGGGCGTCGTCGCCCCGCGGCAGGTGAGCGGGGAGCTGGTGCGGAAGCTGGGCGCGCTGCCCGGCGGCCCCCTGGACGCGAGCGCGGTCCGCGACGAGGCGGAGGCGCGGCGCCGGATCGGTGACCGCGACCTGGAGGCCGCCCTGGTCGTCGACCCGCGCGGCACCACCGACACCCTGCTCGTCGCCGGGGGCTCGGGCGCCTCGCTCGCCCAGGCCACCGAGGCCGTCGTCACCCGGGCCGAGACCGCGCAGCAGCGCTCGCTGAAGGTCACCGACATCGCTCCGGCCGACGCGGGCGACGCGCGCGGCCTGAGCTCCTTCTATCTGGTGGTGGGCTGGTGCGTGGGCGGCTATCTGTGTGCCGCGATCCTCGCGATCAGCGCCGGCGCCCGCCCCGCGAACCCCCGGCGGGCGAGCTTCCGCCTCGCCGCGCTCGCGCTCTACGCCGCCGTCGCGGGCCTGCTCGGCGCCGTCATCGCGGGCCCGGTCCTGGGCGCGCTGCCCGGCAGCGTCCTGGGCCTGTGGGGGCTGGGGGCCCTGGTGGTCTTCGCCGTCGGCGCCACGACCCTCGCGCTCCAGGGGCTGGCGGGAATCATCGGCATCGGCCTGGCCATCGCTATCGTCGTGGTCCTCGGCAACCCCAGCGCGGGCGGCGCCTATCCTTACCCCCTCCTCCCGCCGTTCTGGCGCGCCATCGGCCCCGCGCTCCCGCCCGGGGCGGGCACCTGGTCGGCGCGCTCCATCGCGTACTTCCGGGGCAGCGCCCTGACGGGGCCGCTGCTGGTGCTGTCGGCGTGGGCGGTGGTGGGGACGGCGGTGACGATGACATGCGCGGCGCTCCGCCGGAACGCGACGGCGCGCTGAGTCACGGGGCTCCGCGACCGCTGCGGCGGCGAGCCCCTTCCGGGGCGCGCGACCCCCAACACGCGCCGTGGAGTGCGCGGATGAGCCGTGGTTCATGTACGCGTCCGGGTAGAACCTCATCCCACCCAGAGCGCTACCCGGTGAGGAACGCATGCCCAGCAGCCCGGTGTCCGTCCCCCGCGTCAATCCGCACGCCGCGGAAGCCGCCGCGTTCGTCGAGCGGTGGGTGCGGCGGACGGGGCTCACGCAGTCCTTCTCCGCGCAGCGGCGCTTCCGGAAGGCGGGGTGCGCCGCGTTCGCGGCGCGGGTGATGCCGGACGCCGAGTGCGGGCGGTTACAGCGGGGGGCCGCGTGGCTGGTGTGGTTCTTCATCCTCGCCGGGCGGTCCGAGGAGTGCGGGGCGGGCGGACTGCCGCCGCCCTACGCCGACGCCCTGCTCGACTTCCTGCCCGTCGACCTGGGCCGCACCCCGCCACCGCGCACGGCCCTGGAGCGGGCCCTGGCCGACGCCTGGCGGATGACGGCCCCGGCGATGTCGCCGCGCTGGCGGGCGCGGTTCACCGCGCACTTCGGCGAGTTCGTGGACGCCTGGCTGCTCACGGCCCAGGGCCCGGCCCGGCCGCTCCTCGACCTCGTCGAGTACACCAGCGGATATGAAGTACCGCCGGAGATCGCCGGCCTGGCCTCGATGGACCGTCTCGCCCGTACGGCCGTGCTCGCCTGCCCCGGCGAACGGGAGCTCTCCCCCGAGTTCCTCGCCTCCCGCGCGCACGCGCTCCGTTCCGCCCGCTCCGGCCTCGCGGCGGACCTGGCCCGCCGCGGCCTCCCGCCCGCCGCGCTGGCCTATGCCGACGCCCTCTCCGCCTGGCTGGACGGCCTGCCCAGGAACCCCGAACTCCCGGCGCGGGAGCGCAGGATCAGCCTCACCGAGGACATCACCGGCTCCCCCGTCGACCTCCTGCGCCCCCGGCGCCCGGCGCCGCCGCCCCTTCCCTCCCCCGGCGGCACCGGGGTCCTACATGGTGGCCGCGAGTAGCTCACGCGTGTAGCCGGTCTTCGGGTCGTCGAAGACCTCGTCGCGCGGGCCGCTCTCCACCACCGTCCCGGCCCGCATGACGGCGACGCGGTCGCAGAAGTGACGTACGACGGCGAGGTCGTGCGACACGAAGAGCAGGGAGAGCCCGAGCTCGTCGCGCAGGTCCATCAGCAGGTTGAGGACCTGGGCCTGCACGGACACGTCGAGCGCGGAGACCGGTTCGTCCGCGATGATCAGCCGGGGGCGCAGGGCGAGGGCCCGCGCGATGCCGATGCGCTGGCGCTGGCCGCCGGAGAACTCGTGCGGATAGCGGGCCAGGTGCGCCGCGTCCAGCCCCACCTGGCCCAGGAGTTCGGCCGCCCGGTCGCGGCGGGCGGCCGCGTCCAGCGAGGTGTGGACGCGCAGGGGCGTGGTGACGATCTGCTCGACCGTGCGGCGGGGGTTGAGCGAGGCGTACGGGTCCTGGAAGACGAGCTGCACCTCGCGGCTCAGTTCGCGGCGCAGCGCGGTGTCGACGGAGGCCCGGCCGATGTCCCGCCCGTCGAAGCGGACGCTTCCGGTGGTGGGCCGCTGCAACCCGGCGAGAACGCGGGCGGTGGTGGACTTGCCCGAACCGGACTCCCCCACGAGCCCTAGGGTCTCCCCCGCCCGCACCTGAAGACTGACCCCGCTCACGGCGACGACGGGCGACGTCCTGCGCCCCAGCAGGGTGCGGCGGCCGGGAAACTCGACCTTGGTGTCGACGACTTCGGCCAATACGGCTCCGGTGCGGCCTGCGGCAGACCCGGCAGGCACCGCCGCCGATTCCCCTTCGACAACGCTTGCCCCGCTCGGAGAGCGCCGCCGCCCGGCCGACGGGCCACGGCCGGCTTCCACGGGCGGGCGCGCGCCGCAGGCGCCCGGCTCCGGATCCTCCACCGTCGGCAGCCGCGTCCCCGGCACCGAGGAAAGCGTCGGTGCCGCGCCGATCAGGGCACGGGTGTACGGGTGCGCGGCGTCCACGAGCAGCTTGCGGGTGGGGCCCGACTCGATGCCGCGCCCGCCCCGCATGACCAGCGTGCGATCGCACATCTCCGCGACGACGCCCACGTCGTGGGTGATCAGCAGCACCGCCGTGCCGCTCTCCTCCGCCAGCTCCGACATGAGCGAGAGGACCTGGCGCTGCACGCGCGCGTCCAGCGCCGTCGTCGGCTCGTCCGCCACCAGCACGTCGGGAGAGTTGATCAGCGCCATGGCGATCATGACGCGCTGCCGCATGCCGCCGGAGAACCGGTGCGGGTAGTCCCGGGCGCGGGCGGCCGGGATGCCGACCCGGTCGAGCATGGCGGCCGCCCGCTCGCGCGCCTCGGCCCGCCCCGACCGCGCGTGCAGCCGGTACGCCTCGGCCAGTTGCGCGCCCACCGTGTGGAAGGGCGACAGCGCGGCCAGCGCGTCCTGGAACACCATGGCGATCCGCGCGCCCCGCAGGCTCCGCAGGGCGGACTCGGGCGCTCCGACGACCTCGGTGCCGCCCACGGTGATGCTGCCCGTCACCGTCGTACGGGCCGGGTCGTGCAGCCCCATCGCGGCCAGCCCCACCGTGGACTTGCCGGAGCCCGACTCCCCGACCAGACCGAGCACTTCACCACGGTCGAGGCCGAAGGAGACGCCGTCCACGGCGGTCACCGAGGAGCCGCGCCCGGCGAAGGAGACGGTCAGGTCACGGACGTGCAGGACGCTCATGCGAGCCTCACCCTCGGGTCGAGCCAGGCCACCACCAGGTCGGCGAGGGCGACGAAGAGCACCACGAAGAAGGCGGCGAGCAGGACCGTGCCCACCACCGTCGGCAGGTCGTTCTGGACGACGGAGTCGACGGCGAGCTTGCCGACACCGCCGAGGCCGAAGACGGTCTCGGTGATGAACGCCCCGCCGAACAGGGCGCCCGCCTCAAGGCCGAGGAGCTGCACCAGCGGCGCGGCCGCGCCGCGCGCCGTGTACTTCAGGTGGGCGCGGAGCACGCCGAGCCCCTTGCCGCGCGCGGTGCGCACATATCCCTCGTGCATCGTCTCCAGCATCTGGGAGCGGGTGAGGCGGGCGAAGACGGCGGCGTTGACGAAGCCGAGGACGAGCCAGGGCAGCACGAGCCCGGCCGCCCAGGCCGCCGGGTCGTCGGCGAAGGGCGTGTAGCCGGGCACCGGGAGCACGTCCGTCGTGTAGACGAGGAGGTACTGCAGCGCGTAGCCGAGGAAGTAGATCTGCACACTGGCGCCGACGAGGGTGAAGCCGGACAGCAGCCGGTCGGTGACGGTGCCCCGGCGCAGGGCGGCGACGAAGCCCGCGCCGATGCCGAGGACGACGATCACGGCGAGCGCGCCGCCCGCGAGGGACAGGGTCACCGGGAAGCGGTCGCCGATGGCGTCGAGGACCGGCTGGTGGAGGGTGTAGGAGTAGCCGAGGCAGGGCGCCGAGCAGTCGATGGGGCTGCCGTCGACGTCGGCGATGGTGCGGCCGGCGACGAGTCCGCGCAGATAGTCGGTGAACTGCCCGGTCAGCGGCTGGTCGAGGCCCATGCTGTGGCGTACGGCCTCGACCTGGGCGGTGTCGCACTTGTGGCCGCAGGCGATGAGGGCCGGGTCGGAGGGGGCGGCGTAGAAGAGCCCGAAGGCGACGGCGGTGATCGCGAGGAGCACCACCGCTGCCTGGAGGATCCGCCGGAGCAGGTAGACGATCACGTCAGGACTTCTTCACATAGAGCCCGGCGGCCGCGATGGAGCCGTAGATCGGGTGGATGGCGGCGCCGCCGATGTTCTTTCCGCGGAACTGCGTGACGCTGGTGTAGAGGAAGGGCACGACCGGTACGTCCTTCATGACGACCTGCTCCAGGTCGATGAGGGCGGCGGCCTTCTGCTGGGCGTCGCCGATCGTGGCGATGCGCTCCAGCTCCTTGTCGACCTGGGGGTTGCCGTAGCGGGTGGAGTTGGCGAGGACGTCGAGCTTGCTGTGGTAGTTGTCGGGCAACAGCGTCGAGGGAGTGGGCCAGTCCACGGAGTTGGTGGAGATCCACAGGTCGTAGGGGGCGTCGCCGCGGAAGACCTGGTCGTTGAAGGCCGCGTTGTTCATCGGCTTGGTGACGAGCTTGATGCCGGCCTTGGCGAAGGCGTCGACGAGGACCTGCGCGAGGCGGTCCTTCTCGGGGGCGTCGCTCTCGTAGGCGTAGGTCAGCGTGGTGACCTTCTGCTTGGCCCTGGCGAGGTGCTCCTTGGCCTTCTCGATGTCGCCACCGGGCCCGACCGGGTAGAGGTCGTACTTCTTCCAGCCGACGACGGCGGGCGAGGAGAGGGTGGTGGCGAAGTCGCCGAGGCGTGGGCCGCCGAGGACCTGGCGGGCCTGCTCGCGCGGGAAGAGGTAGTGGATGGCCTTGCGCACCTCGGGGTCGGTGACGCGGCTGTTCTTGATGTAGAGGTCCTCGGTGTACGCGCCCTGGCTGCCCGCGACGAGGAGGTCCTTCTTCTTGGGGTCGCGCTGGGCCTCGGCGTAGAGCTCCGGCGGGACCTCGTTCTGGGTGGAGACGGTGTCGGCTCCGGCGCCGCGGCTGTTGAAGACCTCCTGCGCGGTGTTGAGGATCTTCTTTCCGAAGGTGAACTCGAAGCGGTCGGGGTACTGGTGGCGGATCGAGTCGGTTTCGGCCTTCCAGTGCGGGTTGCGCTCCAGGGTCAGGCTCTGGTTCTGCTTGTGCTCGACGATCCGGTACGGGCCGCTGGCGAACGGCTTCACGTCGTAGTCGGTGCCGGTGTCCTTGTCCTTGCGGACGGGGGACGAGGAGGACTGGGCGGCCATGTAGGGCACGTCGGACTGCGGCTCGGGGAAGTGGAAGACGATCGTCTTGTCGTCCGGGGTCTCGATGGCGTCGAGGTCGCCGTCCTTGGGACCGCCGTACTTCTTGACGGCGGCGGTGCGGTCCTCGGAGCCGGTGAGCCACTTGGGCCAGTAGGACGGGCCGAGCTCGAAGCCGGGGCCGAAGGTGCGCTCGATGCCGTATTTGACGTGCTCGGCGGTGATCGGCTGCCCGTCCTCCCAGGCGATGCCGTCCTTGAGCTTGTACGTCCAGGTGCGTCCGCCGTCGGAGGACTGCCCGGTGTCGGTGGCGAGGTCGCCGACGAGCTTGGGCTTGCCGTCCACGACCTGATACTGCGTCAGCTGTCGGCCCCACAGCAGGGACGTGCTGTAGGACTCGCCCGCGTAGGTCTTCTGCGGGTCGAGGTGGCTGTAGTCGTTGAGGTTGGCGATCCTGACCGTGCCGCCGGACCGGGCGCCGGGCTCGGCGGGGGCCGGGCCCCGGCTGTCCTCGGCGGTACCGAGGGTCGCGGTGAGCCGCTGGCCGCTCTTGACGGCGTTCGCGCCGCCGTCCTTCTTGCCGCCCGCCCCGTCCGGACCCGCGCCGGCCGAGCAGGAGCACATCAGCATGACGGCGGCGGTGGCGAGAGCCGGCAGGGCTGCGGTGCGCGTGCGAGAGCGGGGCATGGTGAACTCCGTTGATCGGAAGGTGCGTTGCGAGGTTGCGGTGCGTGGTCAGCGGGCGGTACGGGGATCGAGCGCGTCCCGTACCGCGTCGCCGAGGAGGTTGAAGGCGAGGACGAAGACGAGGATCGCCACGCCCGGGAAGACCATGTAGGTCGGGTCGTCGTAGAAGACCTCGGAGCCGCGGGAGATCATGCGGCCCCAGTCGGGGACGGGCTCGTTGATGCCGACGCCGAGGAAGGACAGCGCGGCCTCGGCGGTGACGATGCCGGGCACGGCGAGGGTGATGTGGACGAGCACGGGCGCCCAGACGTTGGGCAGCAGCTCGCGCAGGACGATATGGCGGCGGCTCGCGCCGACGGCCCGCGCCGCCTCGACGAACTCCCGCTCGCGCAGGCTCCGCACGGAGGTGCGCAGCACCATCGCGAGCGGCACCCAGCCGAAGGCCGAGAAGACCAGGATGAGCGAGGTGAACTGCATCCAGGCGGGCTCGTTCTCACCGGCTCTGACGAAGCGCGTCTGGATGACGGGGCTCAGCGCGAGCAGCAGCAGAAGTGTCGGAAAAGCAAGCATCACATTGCATACGAATGTGAAGGCGCGGTCCGCGAGCCCGCTGAGGTAGCCGACGGTCACGCCGAGGACGACGCCGACGACGGCGATCACGGTGACGGAGGCGAGGGCGACCAGCAGCGAGGTGCGCATGCCGTAGAGCAGCTGGGTGAGCACGTCGCGGCCGAGGCCGGGCTCGATGCCGAACCAATGGTCGGCGGAGATGCCCCCGTTGGGCAGAACGGGCAGGCCCTCGGCGCTGAGCAGGCCGGGTTCGTTCTGCCCGTAGTGGTCGGTGGGGTTCTTGCCGTAGAGGGCCGCGAGGAGCGGCGCGGCGAGCGCGAGCAGGGCACAGAGGGCGACAACGAAGAGGGCCGCCATGCCCGTTCGGTCGCGCCGGAAGGCCCGGCAGGCGGCGGCGAAGGGGCCTCCTGAAGGCGTTCCTGGGGGTCCTCCTGAGTGCACTTCGGCCATTTGCTGCCGCGCTCCTGAATCACTCCGGCCGCCGCTCGGTCACCTGGCGGGCCTCTTTTCGGCCGGGAAGCGGGGGTCTCCCGTCCCGGGGTGCGGATCATTAGATCCGATGATTCACGGGACGGCAAACCATCTTTTTAAAGGCAGCTTGGTTATTTCATCGTCGATTACAAGGAATCTTTGCTGGTCAACATCCCTGTAACATTAATTCCCGCCTTTCCCCCCTAAAACGGGCATGCGACCGGACCCCACCCCGCCCGGGACGACTCTCGCGAGACCTGCCTCACACCAGTTCAGGCCACTACTCAGGGTTTTCAACCAGCGACTGAAAGTGTCCGTTCGGCGTGCGTTCATGCTCAACTTGAGCAAGACTCCGGTCCGTTATCCGAAACCACACACAAGGGAGCGTTCGGAATGCGGTACATCACTGGAGGGTTCGCACTGGGGGCCGCGCTGGCACTGGGCGGCCTGGTGGCGGCCGGGACGTCGACGGCCGCGAGCGCCGCACCGGCCCCCGCCGCCGCACCGGCGGCACACGCGCAGAGCCTGTTCCCGACGAGCCTGTTCGCGCCCTCCTCGCTGGTCCTGACGATCGGCCAGGGCGACAGCAGGGACAGCTCCGGGGTGCAGCGCGCCGTCACCCTGACCTGCATGCCGAAGGCCGCCGGGACGCACCCGGACGTCAAGGGCGCCTGTGACCAGCTGCGCGCCGCCGACGGTGACTTCGACAAGACGATCGCGCTCAAGGCCGACACCTACTGCACCAAGGAGTGGAACCCGATCGTCGTCACCGCCGAAGGCGTCTGGCAGGGCAAGCGGGTCAGCTACGAGCACACCTTCGCCAACCCGTGCATGAAGCGGGCGTCCCAGGGCACGGTCTTCGAGTTCTAAAGGCCCGGCCCGAAGGAGCTCCGCGCGGCACGCGGCCCCCGGACACCGTGGAGGTGTGTCCGGGGGCCGTGGCTTGTGTGATGCCCCGCCCGGGGAGCCCGCAACCGCCCGGCGGCCCTCAAGCGCCACACTCTGCCGGTGACTTGCGGCACACCCGGCCCGCCAGGGTTCAGGTTCAGACCTGCTCCGTGCCCGTCCCGTCCGGCGGGAGCTCCAGCCCGTCCCGCGGGATCTCCGACCCCTCCCGCGCGGCTGCCGGCCCGCCCCGCGTCGCGGCCGGCTCGTCCCGGGGCGCGGTCCCGGGGCGGCCCGGCTTCGCCGGCGCCGGCTCATGACCGGCGCGCTCCAAGAAGCGCAGCAGCTCGACCGGGAAAGGGAGCACGAGGGTGGAGTTCTTCTCCGCGGCCACCGCCACGATCGTCTGGAGCAGCCTCAGCTGGAGCGCGGACGGCTGCTCCGACATCGTCGCCGCCGCCTCGGCCAGCTTCTTCGACGCCAGGAGCTCCGCGTCGGCGTTGATCACGCGCGCCCGCCGCTCCCGCTCCGCCTCCGCCTGCCGCGACATCGAGCGCTTCATCGTCTCCGGCAGGGAGACGTCCTTGATCTCGACACGGTCGATGTGCACGCCCCAGCCGATGGCCGGGCTGTCGAGCATCAGCTCCAGGCCCTGGTTGAGCTTCTCGCGGTTGGAGAGGAGGTCGTCCAGGTCGCTCTTGCCGATGATCGAGCGCAGCGAGGTCTGGGCCATCTGGGAGACGGCGAAGCGGTAGTCCTCGACCTGGATCACGGCCTCGGCGGGGTCGACGACCTTGAAATAGACGACGGCGTCGACGCGCACCGTCACATTGTCCCGGGTGATGCCCTCCTGGGCGGGCACCGGCATCGTCACGATCTGCATATTGACCTTGCGCAGCCGGTCGACGCCGGGGATGACCATGGTGTACCCGGGCTTCCTGACCTCCGGGAGCAGCCGCCCGAGCCTCAGCACGACGCCGCGCTCGTACTGCTTCACCACACGGGACGCCGCCGCCGCGTACACCAGGCACGCGGACCCGGCACCCGCCGCCGCCACTACCAGTTCCTCGACCATGGCACGACCCCTTGCCCTGCGTGTCGGGTGTCACATTCCACGGTAGGCCCGTACCGGACCAAGGTCGAGCCCCCGGCCCGGGGGTCCGGGCCGGGGGCTCCTTCCGCTGCTGGCCGCAAGGCTTGGGGAAGGGCCGTGCTCGCTCGCGGTCAGGGGTCCGTGCGGGTCTCGGCGGTCAGAAGACGCTGACGCCGTACGCCTTGAGCGCCGGGCCGACCGGCTGGAAGAAGGTCGTGCCGCCCGAGGTGCAGTTGCCGCTGCCGCCGGAGGTCAGGCCGAGGGCCGTGGAGCCGGCGAAGAGGGCGCCGCCGCTGTCACCGGGCTCGGCGCACACGTTGGTCTGGATCAGACCGCGGACGATCTGGCCGTTGCCGTAGTTGACGGTCGCGTTCAGGCCGGTGACCTTGCCGCCGTGCACATGGGTCGTGGAGCCGCTGCGCTGCACGGCCTGGCCGACGGAGGCGTTGCCCGCGGAGGTGATGCGCTGCGAGCTGCCGTTGTAGAGGTCGACAGCGCTGGGGTGGGCGACGGAGCCGTTGGTGTACTGCACGATGCCGTAGTCGTTGCCCGGGAAGCTGGTGCCGGTGGTCGGGCCGATGCTCGTGCGGTGCGCGGCGTCGGTGTAGTAGGGGGGCTTGCCCTGGGTGCAGTGGCCTGCGGTCAGGAAGTAAGAGGTGTTGCCCTTGCGGACGTTGAAGCCCACGGAGCAGCGCCACGTCGGCGCGTAGATGGCGTCGCCGCCCGCGAGGTACTTCGTGAAGGTGCCAGGGGTGCGCTCGACGCGTATCGCGTCGGCGGCCGGCCCGGCCTGCTGTCTTATCCTCGCTATCGCCGCGTCGGAGACGCTCGCGTCGGCGGTGACGACGACGGTGCCGCTGCTCGCGTCGGTGACCCACGCGGTGCCCGCGACGTCCGCCGCCTGCACGGCCGCGCTCGCGGCGGACAGCTGGGCGGCGGAGTGCCGCACGTCCGTGGAGTCGCCCTGGGCATGGGCGTTGGTGGCGACGAGGGCGGAGGCTGCGAGCAGCCCCGCGGCCACGGCGATACGCCGGGCCCGTCGGGTGGGGGTGCGGTGGGGGGATGTGCGCTCGGTCCTCACGTTGTCTTCCTCCCGTGGGGGGTCTGGTGAGGCGCCGCCAAGAGGACACAGCTCTTCCAGATTCTGCGTGCCCCTGACAAGCACTTCCGGCGAGTATTCGCGGGCGGCGACGCCTCGCGCAAGAGCATCTTTCAGACGAACCTCCGCCCAACTGCCTTTTCCATGGCGGGAGTTGACGACTCCGGTACGGGCCCGGCCGTGGCCCCGGCCAGGGGCACCGCACTCGACGGTGCCCCGGGGATCGCGGCCGCCGTCCACGCCGCGGACCACCTCCCGGACCGGAGGCGCCGACGCGCTGATCACCACGGTGGAGCCGAAGGCGTGCGCGGCGCGCGGCGTGCCCGTCCCCGGCCTCGACCGCTGACGGCCACGCGTCAGCGCCCGCACAGCCGTCGGTCCGTCCCTTCGGGCCACGACAGCCCGAGGTGGTCGCGGAGGGTCGGCCCCCCGTACTCCGTACGGAAGGCGCCCCGCTCCTGGAGCAGCGGCACGACGCGGTCGACGAAGTCGTCGAGCCCGCCCGGGGTGAGGTGCGGGATGAGGATGAAGCCGTCGGCGGCGTCCGTCGTGACGAACTCGTCCAGCTGCGCGGCGACGGCCCGCGGGGTGCCGATGAAGGACTGCCGGCCGGAGGTCTCGATCACGGTCTGCCGGATGGAGAGCCCCTTCGCCTCGGCGACCGCGCGCCACCGGGCGGCCACGGCGAGCGGGTCGCCGATCTTGACCCGGCCCTGGGCGAGTTCGCCGTCGGGGTCGGGGTCGATGTCGGGGAGCGGGCCGTCGGGGTCGTAGGCGGAGAGGTCGCGGCCCCACACCTGCTCCAGGGTGAGCAGCGCGGTCTGCGGGGAGATCTGCTGCTTGCGGATCTCGGCGGCCTTCTCCTGGGCCTCGGCGGCGGTGTCGCCGAGGACGACGGTCACGCCGGGCATGATCTTCAGGTCGCCGGGGGCGCGGCCGTACGCGGCGAGCCTGCCCTTGACGTCGGCGTAGAAGGCTCGGCCCGCCTCCAGGGTGCCGTGCCGGGTGAAGACGACGTCGGCGGCGGAGGCCGCGAACTCACGGCCCTCGGCGGAGTCGCCCGCCTGGATCACCACGGGGTGGCCCTGGGGGCCGCGCGCCACGTCGAACTTCCCCGCGATGCGGAAGTGCCGGCCCTCGTGGGCGAAGGGGCGGGGCACGCCGTCGGCCCCCGGAGAATCGGGCAGCCAGGAGTCCCACAGCTCGCGGGCGGTGGCGACGAACTCCGCGGCCCGGGTGTAGCGGTCGGCCCGGTCGAGGTAGCCGCCCCGCCGGAAGTTCTCGCCGGTGAAGGCGTCGGAGGAGGTCACCACGTTCCAGGCGGCGCGCCCGCCGCTGAGGTGGTCCAAGGAGGCGAGGCGGCGGGCGAGTTCGTAGGGCTCGTTGAAGGTGGCGTTGACGGTGGCGGCCAGGCCGAGCCGGTCGGTGACGGCGGCCAGGGCGCTGAGCACGGTGAGGGACTCGGGGCGGCCGACGACGTCGAGGTCGTGGATGCGTCCCTTGTGCTCACGCAGCCGCAGCCCTTCGGCGAGGAAGAAGAAGTCGAAGAGGCCGCGTTCGGCGGTGCGCGCGAGGTGGACGAAGGAGGAGAAGTCGATCTGACTGGCGGAGGCGGGGTCGGTCCAGACCGTGGTGCTGTTGACGCCGGGGAAGTGGGCGGCGAGATGCATCTGCCTGCGTCCGGTGCGGCTGGTCATGCGGTCTCCCTCGCGGTGGCGTAGCGGTTGGCCGGGCGCGGCAGGCACAGGTGCTCGCGGAGCGTGCCGCCGGGGTAGAAGGAGCGCAGCAGCCCGCGGTGCTGGAGCACGGGGACGGTCCCGTCGACGAGCAGCGGAAGGTCACGGTCGGGGTTCTCCGGCCGGAAGTGGAAGCCGTCGACGACGCCGTCCGCGTACCAGGCCCCGGCCAGGTCGGCGAGGGCCACGGCGTCGGCGGCCGCGTGGAGCGCCACGCGCAGGGAGGCGAGGACGACGATCCGCCCGGGGTCGCGGCCGAACGCGCGGGCGTGGCGGCGCAGTTCATCACGGACGGCACGGACGGCGGCCGGGGCCGCCGTGTTGTCCGCCGTGTCCTCGACCCGGACGTACGCGACGTCCGCGCGGCGGGCGGCGGTCGTACGGGGCAGGGAGTCGGTGGCGTCGACGGCGATGACGGGGTGGCCCTGTGGGGGCCGGGGCACGATGGAGGGGCCGCGGACGCTGAAGGCGGTGCCCTGATAGTCGACGTAGTGGAGCTTGTCGCGGTCGACGAAGCGGCCGGTGGCGACGTCGCGGATCTCGGCGTCGTCCTCCCAGCTGTCCCAGAGCCGGGTGACGACGTCGGCGACCTCGTCCGCCTCCTGCCACAGTTCGCGGGCGGGCGGGGCGGGCTTGCGGCCGAAGTGGCGGGCGTCGGCCTCGCCGGTGGAGACCTCGACGGTCCAGCCGGCCCGGCCCCGGCTGACCCAGTCGAGGGTGGAGACGGCGGAGGAGACGTGGAAGGGCTCGGTGTGCGTGGTGGTGACCGTCGGCACCAGCCCGATCCGCTCGGTGACGGGCGCGATCCGCGCGAGGACGGCGAGGGCGTCGAGGCGGCTCTCCCCGCGCCGGGGCGGGCCGAGGGTGTCGCCGAGGGTGACGAAGTCGAACTTTCCGTGCTCGGCGAGGCGCGCCGTGCGGGCATAGGGCTCGGCGTCCCGGGCGTCGGGCCGGTCGAGGGCGACGGCCAGGTGGAGCGGCCGGGTGGGTACGGGTGAGGACATGGGGTTCCCTGGGGTGTGAGGGGTGTGTCGGTACGCGATGGGTCTCGAACCGGCCGCGTCATGGGGCCGGTTGGGGTCAGCGACGGCGAGGCGGAACCGGGGCGTCCGGGCGCGGGAACAGCTCCCGGACGGCGGCGAGCGCGGCTCGCGCCGTGGCGTCGTTCTGCCGGAAGGCCGGGCCGTTGGAGCGCGGCCGGGTGAAGGCGGCTCCGGCGCGGGCGTCGGTGTGCGGGCCGAGGGCGAAGCGGCGGGGGTGCGGGCGGCCGTCCCGGTCGAGGATCCGGCCGTCGTCGGGGCTGACGGCGAGCAGCCCGGCCGGGGTCACGGTGGCCTCGTCGGCGAGGCCGCGCAGCAGCCGGTCGCCGGACCGGACGACCGTGGGCGCGGGCAGCCGCGCCTCGACGAGGGCGCGCGCCTCGGTCACCGCGCCAGGCACGGTGGGGCTGTGGGCGCGAAAGGTCCCGCGCCCGGGGTCGGTGGTGATCTCGGTGTCCGCGCCGAGGAAGCGCACGTATCCGGCCCGGGAGAGGGCGAGGAGCTGGCGCAGCCGGGGGCCCGGTGGTCCGGAGGCGAGGTAGCTGAAGAAGCCGTGCCACCAGGTGCCGATGTCACCGAGGGCCAGGAGCTGGCCGTAGGCGGAGAGCAGTCCGAGGAAGACAGCCAGGTCGGGGCTGTGGCGGGGGTCGCTCCGGCGGGCGAGGTCGGCCTCGATGTGGGCCCGCAGCCCGTCCTGGAGCGACTCGGTGCCCGCGTGGCGCAGCCCGGCCAGCGGGTGGTCGAGGGCGGTGAGGTCGAGGCGGTCGGCGGGCTCGGGGACGGAGGCGGACACGAGCGCGTCGAGTTCGGGGCCGCCGGGGTCGCACAGGGCGTACTTCGCCTCGAAGTCGGGCCAGTTGACGCGGGTGCGCTCGGGGTGCGCGGTGAACAGCCGATGGTAGTGGGCGAAGCCCAGCTCCTTCTCGACGAGGGGCCGGACGTCACGGCCGAAGTCGAGCGGACCGGGCCGGCGGCGCAGCTCCTCGACCTCGGCGGGTCCCAGGAAGCGGGGCAGCGGCGGCCGTTCGCCGCTCCAGGGGTAGTCGATCTTCGCGCGGTACGGGACGCCGCGCCGCGAGCCGACGTGCAGGACGGGCTCCCGCCCGGAGGGGTGGTAGGTCAGCGTGCCGGTGCCGTCGTCGGTGTACGTACCACCACGGCCCTCGGTGACCAGCACCATGAGGTCGACGAAGGCGAGTCCGAAGCCGCGGACGAGGACGTCCTCACCGGGGCGCAGCACGGCGAGGTCGCTGTCGGCGGTGAACTCGGGCGGCAGATAGGTGAGTCCGTGGCGGCGGGCGAAGTCCGCGAGCGCGGCCTCCTCGGCGGCGGGGGCGGCGGGCAGGTGGCCGAGGGCGAGCACGACGAGGTCGGCGGGCAGGGGTTCGGCCCGTCCTTCCAGCCGGACCGACTGGCGTCCGTGGCGGGGGCCGAGGAGCCGTAAGGCACGTCGGCGGTGCTCGTGGACGACGACGCCGGGCGGCAGGGCGGCCACGGCGCGGCGGTACACCCAGGCGAGATAGGCGCTCTGGAGCCGTCTGCTGGGGTAGGAGCGCTCGGCCGACTCCGCCGCCTCCCGGGTGATCTCGGGCCCGATGTCCGGGACGGCGCCGTCGGCGACGAGGCAGGCCCACTCGGCGAGGGAGGGGCCGGGCCGCACGGGGCCGCGCTGTTCCACGCTCTCGTCGGTGAACATCGTGACGTCCTCGGCCATCGAGTTCATCCACAGCAGCGGCGACTGGTCGCGCCGCCAGACGCGGCCGCCGCCGGGCGGGCAGGGGTCGACGAGGTGCAGGTCGAGGCGGCCGCCCGCGAGGAGTTCCGCGGCGTTGGCGGCGATGCGCTCGACGAGACCGGTGCCGCGGGGGCCCGCGCCGACGATGACGAGGGAAGGGACGGGCGGGGTGGGGGTATCCGGGTGCGCGGACATGCGAAGGCTCCGTGGATGCGGGGATCGGACACGGGAGTTGACGCCTTCACACCGGGCCGCGCCCCTCAGCGCGAACCGGACCCCGAGGCTAAGCCGGAGAGCCGACCTGCTGTCAAGCAGGTCCATTTCACCGTCCACGATGCGGACGGAGCGCCTCAACGGCATTGACGCGGAAACGGATGGCTGTTCCACTTGGCCCATGCGCACAGGGCAACGGCTGGTCACGCGGGACCACATCGACTTCGGTCGGGTGTGGTCCGCTTCGTGTCCGTGCCCCCCTGTTCCCTTCGCGGGATCCGGTACGGCCACCGCCCGTACCGCGTCCTGATCCCCGCGGGCCGCCGCGTCCTCGGCGGGCCCCGCGCCTTCACACCGCGGCAGTCCGGCCGCCCCCCTCCCCTCGTACCGCCTCGCTCACGGCCGGGTGAGGCTGCTCAGCAGTCACATCCACAGTCACAGCAGTCACAATTACTGCAACAGTCACAGCAATTGCAGCAGTCACCACAGCCGTCACAGCCACTGCAATCACAGTCGCAGTCGTCGCACCACGCCTCCCGCTTCTTCCCGTTCCAGGGGTCGTGGTAGTCCGTGCAGCAGATCTGGCAGGTGCAGAAGAGCCCGGCCCACACCGCGCAGCCGTGGACCAGCCCGCGCCGCCGCCTCGGCGGCTCCGGCGGGGCGCCGGGCGGCATGACCGGCGGCGGGCCGAACGCGCCCTGCGCACCGTGCGGTACGCCACCGCCCGGCCCGTCGCCGTGCCGATGGCCGCAGTCCGCCGTGCCGAACGCGCGGTCGACGGCGCGCTCCAACTCGTGCGCCAGCAGCACATGCGCGAGCCTGCCCTGCCCCTTGCTCGCGAAGTCGACCTCCCGCAGGGCGAGCCGCACGCCGTGCACCGCGTCGTCGCACAGCCGCCGCACCTCCGCGAGGTCGGTGCCCGTCACGGCGACCGGGTTCCACGCGCCGCCCGCGGCGTCCTCCGCCAGGTCCTCGACGGCGTCCAGGAGATGCGCGAGCCGGCCGAAGAGCCGCCCGGCCTCCTCCAGCGGCGCCCGGTTGGCGGGGCGGCCGGCCAGCACCGCGGTGTGGCCGAAGGCCGCGGCGGTCGCCGTCTCGGTCGGCTCGGTTATCGCCAACAACGAGGTGCCCGGCCCCGCCAGGGCCTCGACCCCCGCCTGCCGTTCGACCGCGTCCACCAGCACCGCCGTGTCGAAACCGAGGTCCGCCCCCGTACGGGCACCGGCCCGGTCCCACTTCGCGGCGACCCTGCGCGCGGCCGCGGCGACCGGACGCCGCGCCAAGAGCCCGTCACCGTCGGCGACATGGTCGCGCATCTTCGCCGACGCGAGGAGGAGCGAGACGGAGGCGGCCAGCCGCGCGCCCTCGCCCCGCGCGACGGAGGCGGTCCGCATCCCGCGCAGCGGGCAGGGACCGGCCGTGCGCCGCCACGCGTTCGCGCCCTCGGTACGCGGCGACTGCGCCTCGACCAGAACCGAAATCACCAGTCCGTCATAATTTGTGGCTGTTCTGGCGAATTGCCCGTGATCGCCGCGCAGCGCCAGGCACAACCCGCAGAGATGGGCCATCCACTCCGCGCGCATCGACTCCGACAGTCGATGACGACATGGTCTGACGATCCCGAACAATTCCGGCCCCCGTGTGTGGTGCGGTTGGACCCGGGCATCCTAATCACCGGACAACCACACCGGCCCGCAGCCCGCGGGCCACCCCCTGACACCGCATAAGGCCAGGTCCGCCCGTGTGTGACGGGTCTCTCGGGCGATCTGACGCATCGCCAAGCGCTTTGCACCAGATGCGTCACGAAATCCACGCTTGGCGGCTATCCACTTGGCACACCATCCACAACATGGACGACGATAGGGAAGCGGTCGGACCACACCGCGTGTGAGAGGAGGCGTCCATGGGATCGGTGCGCAAGGCGAGTGCCTGGCTCGGCCTCGTCGACGACAGCGATGACGAGCGCTATTACGACGACGACTACGCCGAGGGGCCCGAGCCCGGCGACTCCTGGGTGACCAACCCGAAGGTGCGGGTGGCGGACGAGGTGGCCCAGGAGCAGGGCACCCGCATCGCCACGGTCACCCCGGACGGCTTCCGGGACGCCCGTGGCATCGGCGAGCTCTTCCGCGAGGGCGTCCCGGTGATCGTGAACCTCACCGGCATGGAGCCCAACGACGCCAAGCGCGTCGTGGACTTCGCGGCCGGGCTGACGTTCGGCCTGCGCGGCTCGATCGAGCGCGTGGCCAACCGCGTCTTCCTGCTGACCCCCGCCGACTACCAGGTCCTGAGCGGCGAACCGGCGGGCCGCCGGGCGAACGGGGGCTTCTTCAACCAGAACTGAGCGGGGCTCCGGCCGGGGGTCCGGGGGACCTTACGAAGCAGTGGATGCGGTGCTCACCGGAAAGCGTCGATGCCGGTGAGCGCCTTCCCCAGCACCAGCTGGTGCATCTCCACCGTGCCCTCGTACGTGAGCACGGACTCCAGGTTCGTCGCATGCCGCATGACGGGGTATTCGAGGGAGATCCCGTTCGCGCCGAGGATCGTCCGGGCCGTGCGGCAGATCTCGATCGCCTCGCGCACGTTGTTGAGCTTCCCGAAGCTCACCTGCTCCGGCCGCAGCGTCCCGGCGTCCATCCGCAGCCCCAGGTGATGGGCGAGCAGCAGGCCCTTGTGCAGTTCCACGGCCATGTCGGCGAGCTTGGCCTGGGTGAGCTGGAAACCACCGATGGGACGGCCGAACTGCTCCCGCGTCCGCGCGTAGTCCAGGGCCGCCTCGAAGCTCGCGCGGGCCGCGCCCAGAGCACCCCAGGTGATGCCGTAGCGGGCATGGCTCAGGCAGCTCAGCGGACCCCGCAGGCCCTGCGCCTCCGGCAGGATCGCGTCGGCGGGGAGCCGCACCTCGTCGAAAATAAGCTCGCTGGTGACCGATGCACGCAGTGACCACTTATGGGTGATTTCCGGCGCGGAGAAGCCGGGGCTGTCCGTCGGTACGACAAAACCACGGATGCCGGCGTCGGTCTGCGCCCAGACGACGGCGACGCCCGCCACCGAACCGTTGGTGATCCACATCTTGCGGCCCGTCAGCACCCAGTCGCCGCCGTCGCGCTTGGCGTACGTCCGCATGCCGGCCGGATCCGAACCGTGGTCCGGCTCGGTCAGCGCGAAGCAGCCGATGATCTCGCCCGCGGCCATGCCGGGCAGCCACCGCTGCCGCTGCTCCTCGGAACCGAAGCGGTGGATCGCGTACATCGCGAGGGAGCCCTGGACGGACACGAGCGAGCGGATGCCGGAGTCCGCGGCCTCCAGCTCCAGACAGGCCAGGCCGTACTGCACGGCGCTCGCGCCCGCGCAGCCGTAGCCGGTGAGCGGCATGCCGAGGGCGCCTATGGCACCGAGTTCACGGGTGAGTTCACGGATGACGGGGAGTTCGCCGCGCTCGTACCACTCGGCGATGTGGGGCAGGACGCGGTCGGCGGCCCACTGGCGCATGGTGCTGCGGACGGCGAGATCCTCGGGCGACAGCAGGTCGTCGATGCCGAGGGGGTCGTGCGGGTCGAACGGCTTGCGTGACATGGCCGGCCTCCGGTGATCTTCGGGTCAGCCCGCACGCTAATCCGCTCGCCGCGGGGGCGTCCAGGGGGTGAGCTCCTGCCACCTTCCGCCTGCGGCGGGCTTGTTCCCCTACCCGCCCCTTCCCGGCCGCATCTGATGTGCGGCTCGCCGCGTGGGGGCTCGCGCCCCAGACCCCGCAACACGCTTCCCGCCGCAGGCGCCGGCAACCCGCACCCGCCTACCCCTCAGCCACCTCGCCCCGCCCGCAGTCCATCGTCCGAGGCAGTCGCAACGCGGCCACCGCCCCCACAAGAAGCAGAGCAGCGCTCAGCAACAACGTCACATGCAGACCGTGGATGAAAGCGTCGCGGGCCGCCGCCCGCAGCGCCGGCCCCGCTGGAGCCGGCAGGCCGGCGGCGACCTCGTACGCCTCGCCGAGCGAGTGGCTCGCGGCGGCCGTCGCCTCGGACGGCACACCCCGCGTTCCGGCGACGCCGGGCGCGTACGTGGCGTTCATGACGCTGCCGAGGAGGGCTATGCCGATGCCCGCGCCGAGTTGGTAGGAGGTCTCACCGATCGCGGCCGCCCCGCCCGCGGACTCCGGCGGTGCCTCGCTGAGCATCGACTCGTACGCCCCGAAGAGCGTGGTCTCCAGGCCGAAGCCGAGGAGGACGAAGCCCGCGACGAGGAGCCTGGGCCGGTCGTCCGCGCCCATGGCGATGAGGGAGAGCACGGCGGCGGCGGTCAGGACGAAGCCGAGGCCGACCATCAGGCGTGGGCCGAGCCGGTGCAGCAGGCGGGAGCCCACGAGTCCGGCGGCCATCGCGGCGAGGGTGAGGGGCAACAGCCGCAGCCCGGTCTGCAGGGGCGTGAGGCCGAGGACGAGCTGGAGGTACTGCGCGGCGATGAGCTCCAGCCCGACGAGCGCGAGCATGGCGAGCACGATGCAGCCGACGGAGGTGCCGAAGGCGGGCCTGGCGAACATCCTGAGGTCGACGAGCGGGTGCTCGCGCCGCCGCTGCCTGCGGATGAAGAGGACCAGCAGACCCGCTCCGACGGCGCCGGGCACGATCGTCGCGAGGGTCAGCGGCGGCTCGCCGCCGCCGATCCGCTTCACGGCGAGCACCATGCCGAAGAGGCCGAAGGCGGCCATCAGCGCGCCGAGCACGTCCCACGGCCCGTCGCGCTCGCCGGTGGACTCGGGCAGCAGCCGGCGTCCGACGGGCAGACTGACGGCCATCAGCGGGATGTTGATGAGGAAGACCGAGCCCCACCAGAAGTGTTCGAGGAGGAGGCCGCCGAGCAGGGGGCCGAAGGCCGCGCCCACGGCGGCGACCGCGCTCCAGATGCCGACGGCGAGGGCGCGCTCGCGCCGGTCGGGGAAGACCTGCCGGAGTATCGAGAGCGTCGCGGGCATGATCATCGCGCCGCCGGCGCCGAGCAGCGCGCGGGCCCCGATGAGCACCTCGGGGCTCGTGGCGAAGGCGGCGAGCGCGGAGGCGACGCCGAAGAGGCCGTAGCCGAGCAGCAGCACCCGGCGGCGTCCGACGCGGTCGCCGAGGGTGCCGAAGAGGATCAGGAGCGAGGCGCAGACGAGGGGGTAGACGTCGACGATCCACAGCAGCTGGACCGCGCCGGGGCGCAGGTCCTCGGTGACGGCGGGGACGGCGACGTGCAGCACGGTCGCGTCGACGGCGACGAGCAGCAGGCTGACGCAGAGGACGACGAGGACGGTCCAGCGATCGGCCCCCGCGCCGCGCTCCCGGCCGGGCCGTGGCTGGAGCCACTGCCCGCGCCGGATCCGCTGCCGGGGGACGCCCGCAGCCCGTCGGTCGCCGGCTGTGGTCGTCCCGGACATGCTCACCTCCGTGTCGTGCGCTCGCGGCCGTCCGCGGGCCCGAAGGGCGTGGACCGGCGGGATCGAGGGCGAGTGAGTCGACAGCGTACGCGAGTCCCGGGCACGGATCCGTGCTCCTGGTCACGCGGTGGTCCGCCCGCCGGGGGCGTGTCGCGCGTGCTGGACAATGGGCCGGGTGACTCATCTCGTTTCCCCCGCCGGTACGGACGCCGGGGCGGGCTCCGTGCCGGCCGCTCCGCCGGTGCGCGGGGCGCTGCGGCACGCCGCCCCCGCCCTGCTGCTCTACGCGGGAGTGCGCGCGCTGGGCATCGTGGTGCTGGCGGTGTGGGGCGCGGTGGCGGGCAAGGACCCGCACCAGCTCCTCTCGGCCCGCTGGGACTCGCTCTGGTACAGCCGGATAGCCGAGGACGGTTACGGCTACACCCTTCATCTGGGCGGCGACAAGGTCCACTCGGATCTGGCGTTCTTCCCGCTGCTGCCGTGGCTGGAGCGGGGGCTCTCGGCGGTCTTCCCGCTCTCCGCGGCCGACGCGGGTCTCGTGGTCAGCGCGGTGTCCTCGCTGGGCGCCGCCTGGGCGGTCTTCCTGATCGGTGACCGCTGTCACGGGCGGCGCGCGGGCATCGCGCTGGCGGTGCTGTGGGCGGCCCTGCCCGTCGGCATCGTGCAGTCGATGGCGTACTCGGAATCGCTGTTCACCGCGCTGGCGGCGTGGAGCGTCTACTGCGTGCTCACCGGGCGGTGGGTGTGGGCCGGATCACTCGCCGCGCTGGCCGGGCTGACCCGGCCGGTGGGCGCGGCCGTGGTCGCGGCCGTGTGGATCACGGCGGCGGTCACCCTGTGGCGCGACCGGCGGCGGCCCGGCGCCCGGATGCTGCTGGGCGTGCTGCTCGCGCCGCTCGGCTGGCTCGCGTACTTCACCTGGGTCGGCGTGCGGACCGGCAGCGTGACCGGCTATCTGGACGTGCAGGGCGGCTGGGGCAACGGCTTCGACGGCGGCATGGCCTTCGGCTCCTTCGTCGCGGGCCGGCTGGCGGGCCCGGCGTGGCCGGCGGGCGTCGGGCTGCTGGTGGGCGTGGCCCTGGTGGTGTGGCTGTACGCGAAGGGGGTGCGGCAGCGCCAGCCGCTGCCGCTCCTCGTCTACGCGGGGACGGTGCTGCTGCTCGCGCTGACGGCGAAGGGCTACTTCGGTTCGAAGCCCCGCCTGATGATGCCCGCCTTCACGCTGCTGCTGCCGCTCGCGGTGGCGGTCGCCCGGCTGCGGACGGTACGGGCGGTGCTGACGGTGGCTCCCCTGGTGCTGGTGTCGGCTGTGTACGGCGCGTTCTGGCTGCACGGTTCGGGCCCGCCGTGATCGAGTCCGGCGTGCTCGAGTCCACCGAGATCGAATCCGCCGGTGCGGGCCGCCGGGCCCCGGGGCGGCCCGCGCGGGAAACGTCACGGAACGCACCGGCCAATCGGCGATAAACGACGGCGCACAAAAGCAATTCGACGGGGGCACCGTCAACTACCGTGGATCCGGGCTTCTTTAAGCGCTTCTTATTCCGCGGAATCAAACGTGCTGTACGTCATGTTTGAGACGCATTCCACATCACATCGTCATCACAAAGCGCCTCGATCGGCCGAACCCTCCTGTCACGCAATGTAACGTCGATTGGGTGCGTACCAACGACGAGCTCGTCCATCCGGAGGAGCGCCCGACCGAGCCCGTGCGGCCGCGGATGACCCGGACCCGTCTCGGGATCTTCGTGGCGACCTCCGTGGTCTATCTGGCGATCGTGGTCGGCGTGCTCACCACGTCCTGGCCGGTGCGGTTCGACTGGCAGGTCATGCTCTTCCGCCCGTACAAGCAGTGGCCGGAGATCCACACCTTCCTCGACTACTTCGTGGTGCTGGGCCAGCGCGGCCCGACCGCCGTCGCGGTGGCCGCCTGGCTGGGCTGGTGCACCTACCGGCAGAAGACGCTGCGGCCGCTGCTGGTGCTGGGCACCTCGCTGCTGCTGCTCAACGCCACGGTGGGCGCCGCCAAGCTGGGCATGGGGCGCCTCGGTCCGCACTACGCCACCTCGATCGGCTCGAACGAGATGTTCGCGGGCGGCGACATATTTCCTTCGGGCCACACCGCGAACGCCGTGGTGACCTGGGGCGTTCTCGCCTATCTGGCCACCACGCCGCGCACCCGCCGGATCTCCTCGGTGATCGCCGCGATGCTGGCGCTCGGCGTCGGCATGACGACGGTCTATCTCGGCACCCACTGGATGAGCGATGTGACGCTCGGCTGGAGCGCGGGGCTGCTGGTGCTGCTGGCCCTCCCCTGGTTCGAGGTGCCGATGGCCCGCGCCGAGACCTGGCTGCTGGCCGCCTGGCACCAGGTGCGCTCCCGCACCGTGTCCCTGCCCGCGCCGGCCGCCCCCGTCGCGATCGGCGGTCCGCGCCCCGCGGGGGACGACCAGCGGCCCGTCCGCGAGCCGGTGGGCGTCGGCGGCCGTACGGGCGCGCGCGTGTCCGACGGCCGGCCGCACCTGTCGCCCAAGCCGCACACGGTCCGCTCCGAGCGCACGCCGGTCACGCCGGGCGGCAGCCGCCGCCCGCCCAGCCCGGACCGCGCACCGCGCACCGCGCCGCTCGGCCCGGCCACGGGCCGCGGCCGCACCGTCGGCAGCTGACGGCCCCCGAGGTACACACCGCACAGCGGCCCCGGAACCCTCCGGGGCCGCTGTGGCGTTCACGGGAAGGCAGCCGGGTCAGCCCTTCCAGCAGCGTCGTACGGAGCCTTCCGCGACCTCGAAGTTCAGCCTGCCCACTTGGTATTCCATGGTGACGACCGTGCCGGGCGCCAGCGCGCGGACGGTCGCCCAGCCGCGCGCCCGGGCGCGCTCGGAGGCGTGCGCGACCTCCAGCCCGACGTAGGCGTCGAGGTCGTCGTGCGGGTCGGCGGGGACGTTCGGTAGAGGTGCCATGAGGCCACCGTAGGCGCCGGGGCCGGACCGCGACAGCGACGCCCCCGAGCACGGACCCATGCGCTCCGGGTCCGTCACCGGTCACGCTTGTGTCACAGAGAACTCCCGCCGGTTTACCGGGTCCGGTATCACCCGTACGAGCCTTCTCGCCCCTCCTGCCCCGCCTTCACAAGGCTTCGCCGGTAAATACACGCGGCCTTCCCGGAATGTCCTCGACAACTGCCAGGACCGCCCCGGGAATTCCCCCGTACGCCGCCGCCCGTAAATACTTCCTGCGCATTTACAGGCCATCGGCCGTACCGCCGTTCCGGGCTTCCGTCCGACTATCCGGAATACATTGTTCCGTCAAGGTTCCCCGCCCTTTCCCGGCCGGGAACACTCCCGCGCCGCCAAGGGGTTTGGCGGGGCGTCGCCGCGGTACCCGCCACGCCGAGGCCCCCATGACAGACACATCAGAAACACCACATGAATCCGACAAGGCAGACAAAGCGCGGCGGGATCGGGACCCGGCGCCCCTGGAACTCCTGCGCGCGGCCCGCGATCAGCTCACCGAACTGACCGGCATGCGGCCCGAGAGCGTGTCCCGCTTCGAACGCGCGGAGGACGGCTGGGTCCTGGAGGCCGAAGTCGTGGAGATCACCCGCGTGCCCGAGACGATGAGCATCGTGGCCCTCTACGAAGTGACCCTCGGCCCCGACGGCACCCTCACCGGCTACCGCCGCCTGCGCCGCTACGAACGCGGGCGGGCCGACCGCCGCTGACGCGGCCTCCTCACCAGAGGCACAAGAGAGGCACAAGAGAGCCATAAGAGAGGAAGTGTCCGGCATGACCGTTGTCCCGGCACAGGAGACCGGGGGTGCGGGCGGCACCAGCGGCCTGTACGACGTACTGGAACTCGTCCTCGACCGCGGCCTGGTGATCGACGCGTTCGTCCGCGTCTCCCTGGTCGGCATCGAGATCCTGAAGATCGACGTACGCGTGGTGGTGGCCAGCGTGGACACCTACCTGCGGTTCGCCGAGGCGTGCAACCGCCTCGACCTGGAGGCCGGCCCGCACCGGAGCGCCGGTCTGCCCGACCTCGTCGGCGAGGTGACCGAGAGCGGCGCCCGCGGCAAGACCAAGGGCGCGCTCTCCGGCGCCGCGCAGACCGTCACCGACGCCCTGGGCCAGGCCAAGGACAAGGGCGAGGCCCGCGTCCGCCGCGCCACCGGCTCCCGCAAGGACAAGGAGGAGAGCGAGTGACCACCTACGTCTACGGCATCGCACGCGGCGAGCGGACCGGTCTCCCCGACGGCCTCACCGGCATCGGCGACCCACCGCTCCCCGTGCGCGTCCTCGGCGAGGACGGACTGTGCGCCGTCGTCAGCGACTGCCCCGAGCGGCTGCGGCCCAAGCGCCGTGACCTGCTGGCCCACCAGCAGGTACTGGCCGAGGTGGGCAAGCGGTCCGCGGTGCTGCCCCTGCGCTTCGGCAGCGTCTCCGACAGCGACGAGAAGGTCCGCGCCGTCCTCGCGGAGCACGCCGACCGCTACCGCGCGCAGCTGCGGCGGCTCGACGACCGCGTCGAGTACAACGTCAAGGCCATGCACCGCGAGGACGCGGTGATCCACCTCGTCCTCGCCGAGAACACCGAGCTGCGCGCCCTGGCGGAGGCCGACCGGGCGACCGGCGGCGGTTCCTACCAACAGCGCCTGCGCTTCGGCGAGCTGGTCGCCGAGGCCGTGCGCGAACGGGAGGACCGCGACGCCGTACTGGTCCTGGACACGCTGACGCCGCTGGCCGAGGACTCCCGGCCGGGCCCGGAGAGCACCGGCTGGTTCGTGAACCTCTCCCTGCTCGTACCGAGGAGCGGCGCCGAGGACCTGCTCGCCGCGGTGGGCCGGCTGGCGGAGGCGCAGCCTCAGCTGGACCTCAAGGCGAACGGGCCGCTGCCGCCCTACAGCTTCGTCGAGTCATGACGTTCATCGGCTGGGTGCTGCGCCAGGTGCTGGCCGAGGCGGAGCGCATCCACCACGACCCGGCCACGATCCGGGCCGAGCTCAAGGAGCTGGAGGCGGGACTGACGAACGGGCTGATCGACGAGGCGGAGTTCGACCGGCGGGAGGACGCGCTCCTCGACCGGCTGGAGGAGGCGCGGCGGCGGGGGGCGGCCCGATGACCTTCCCCAGCCGGCTGCCCGACCCCCAGCCGCCCGCGGGCTCGGCCAATCTCGCCGACATCCTGGAGCGGGTGCTCGACAAGGGCGTGATCATCGCGGGCGACATCCGCGTCAACCTCCTCGACATCGAACTCCTCACCATCAAGCTGCGGTTGATCGTGGTCTCGGTCGACAAGGCGAAGGAGATGGGCATCGACTGGTGGGAGCACGACCCGGCCCTCTCCCCCGGCGGCTCCCACCGCCGGGGCCTGGGCGCCGAGAACGAGCGGCTGAAGGCCCGTATCGCCGAACTGGAGGCACGGGAGACGACATGAGGACCGACACGGACACGACCACCGGAATGCTGCTGTACGCCTACGCCGTGGCCCGGGACGCCGACCTGCCGGCGGCCGGGCTGACCGCGGTGGCGGAAGTGGAAGGAGTGACGGGCCGGCCCGTGCGCGCCGTGCGGGAGCGGGGCCTGATGGCCCTGGTGGAGGCGGTCCCGGCGACGGAGTTCGACGAGGCGCCCCTGCGGGAGCACCTGGAGGATCTCGCCTGGCTGGAGCGCGTGGCACGCGGCCACCAGCGGGTGGTCGACGCGGCCACGGCCCTGGCCTGTGTGCTGCCGCTGCGCCTGGCGACCGTCTACCGCGACGAGGCGGGCGTGCGGCGGATGCTGACGGCCGGGCACGAGGAGCTCACCACGACGCTCGGCCGGCTCGACGGGCGGGACGAGTGGGCCGTGAAGGTCTGGGTCCCGCCGCGGCCCGGGCCGGAGCCGGATCCCGCCGCCGGCGACCGCTCCGGCCGGGCCTATCTCGCCCGGCGCGGTGCCGAGGCCCGGGCCCGCGAGGAGGCGCGGCGGCACGCGGACGAGACGGCCGACAGCGTCCACTCCACGCTGCTCGCCCTCGCCGAGGAGGCACGCTTGCACCCCACCCGGGACACCCGGCTCTCCGGCCGTCCCGGCCGTAACGTCCTCAACGCCGCCTATCTGGTGCGTCGCGAGCGCTCCGACCGGTTCCGGTCGGCGGTCGGGACGCTCGCGGACCGCCCGGACGGCCCGCTGGTGGAGCTCTCGGGGCCGTGGGCGCCGTACTCCTTCGTCACCCGGGGCACGCCGTGACCGGCCCGCCGCCGCTCGCGCCGCGGCAGGAGCTGTCCCTGCTCGACGTCCTCGACCGGCTGCTCGCGGGCGGCGTCGTGGTGGCCGGGGACCTCACCCTGCGGATCGCCGACGTCGATCTCGTACGCATCGACCTGCACGCCGTGATCGGCTCGGTGGGCGACCAGTTGCCCTCGCCGTGGGGGCCGCCGGCGAAGGAGCCGGTGAAGAAGGAGGTGGCGCCGTGACGCGCCGGCTGGAGCTCGACGAGGACACCGTCGAGCGGGATCTGATGCGGCTGGTACTGACGCTCGTCGAGCTGGTGCGCCGCCTGATGGAGCGTCAGGCGCTGCGCCGCGTCGACCAGGGCGACCTGACCGAGGACCAGGAGGAGCGGATCGGGCTGACGCTGATGCTGCTGGCCGACCGGATGGCCGAACTGCGGGCGCGCTACGGGCTGGACGCCTCCGACCTGAATCTGGACCTCGGCCCCCTCGGGCCGCTGCTGCCCCGCGACTGACCGCCGGGCGCACCCGACGCACCCTCGCGCGAGGGGCGCGCGACGAGCATCATGGCGTGAGCCCGAAAGCCCGTCGACAATGACATCGAGGGAGCGCAGATGGGGACGGACACCGCGCACGCGGCCGCCGGTCCGGTCCGGGAGCGGCGGCCCGGCCGGATCCTGGTGGACTGGCTGACGACCACCGACCACAAGAAGATCGGCCACCTCTATCTGATCACGTCCTTCTGCTTCTTCCTGGCCGCCGGGCTGCTGGCGATGCTGATGCGCGCCGAACTGGCGCGCCCCGGTCTCCAGTTCATGTCGAACGAGCAGTTCAACGAGACCTTCACCGCGCACGGCACGATCATGCTGCTGCTCTTCGCGACGCCGGCCTTCGCGGGCTTCGCCAACGCGATCATGCCCTTGCAGATCGGCTCGCCGGACGTGGCGTTCCCCCGGCTGAACATGTTCGCCTACTGGCTCTATCTCTTCGGCGGGCTGATCGTGGTGAGCAGCCTGCTGATGCCCGAGGGCGGCGCCGCGTTCGGCTGGACCGGCTACGCGCCGCTGAGCAGCGCGGTCCGTTCGCCGGGCACCGGCGCGGACATGTGGATCATGGGTCTGGCGCTGTCGGGCTTCGGCACGATCCTGGGCGCGGTGAACTTCCTGACCACCATCATCGGGATGCGCGCGCCCGGGATGACGATGTTCCGGATGCCGGTCTTCACCTGGAACGTCCTCTTCACCTCGATCCTGGTGCTGCTGGCGTTCCCCGTGCTGGCGGCGGCGCTGCTCTGCCTGGAGGCGGACCGGCGGTTCGGGGCGCAGATCTTCGAGGCGCAGAACGGCGGGGCGCTGCTGTGGCAGCACCTGTTCTGGTTCTTCGGCCATCCCGAGGTCTACATCATCGCGCTGCCGTTCTTCGGCATCATCTCGGAGATCATCCCGGTGTTCTCCCGGAAGCCGATCTTCGGGTACGCGATGCTGGTGGGCGCCACGATGGCGATCACCGCGCTGTCGGTGGTGGTGTGGGCGCACCACATGTTCGCCACCGGCGCGGTGCTGCTGCCCTTCTTCTCCTTCATGTCCTTCCTGATCGCGGTGCCGACCGGGGTGAAGTTCTTCAACTGGATCGGCACCATGTGGCAGGGGTCGCTGTCCTTCGAGGCGCCGATGCTGTGGGCGGTCGGCTTCCTGGTGAGCTTCCTCTTCGGCGGGCTCACGGGCGTGATCCTGGCGTCACCGCCGCTGGACTTCCACGTCACGGACACCTATTTCGTGGTGGCGCACTTCCACTACGTGGTGTTCGGGACGGTGGTCTTCGCGATGTTCGCGGGCTTCTACTTCTGGTGGCCCAAACTCACCGGGAAGATGCTCGACGACCGGCTGGGCAAGCTCCACTTCTGGACGCTGTTCGTGGGCTTCCACACCACCTTCCTCGTCCAGCACTGGCTGGGGGTGGAGGGCATGCCCCGGCGGTACGCGGACTATCTGGCGGCCGACGGCTTCACCGCGCTCAACACGGTGTCCTCGATCGGGGCGTTCCTGCTGGGCCTGTCGACGCTGCCGTTCCTCTACAACGTCTGGAAGACCGCGCGCTACGGCAAGCGGGTCGAGGTCGACGACCCCTGGGGCTACGGGCGTTCCCTGGAGTGGGCGACCTCCTGTCCGCCGCCCCGGCACAACTTCCTGGCGCTGCCCAGGATCCGCTCGGAGTCACCGGCCTTCGACCTGCACCACCCGGAGGCGGTGCGGGAGGCGGAACCGCCGGTCACGGCGCCCGGAGCGGCCCGGTCCTGAACAGGCGTCGGCCCGCGGCGGAGGAGGGCTACGGTCCTCCGCCGCGGGCCGCGTTCATCTGTGCCCCCACGTGCCGTCATGGGGCACCGCTCACCACCGGTACCAGCGGCCCCTCGAACCCCCGGCCCCTGTGGACCGGAAGAGGAAGCCGAGGAGCCAGATCACCAGGACCGCGACCGCGATCCACCACAGGATCTTGACGGCGAAGCCGACTCCGAAGAGCAGCAGGGCCAGCAGCAGGACGAGCAGGACAGGAACCATGGTTTTCGCACCTCCATGGATGCGAGTGCCCTCCTGTCCCCGAACCACACGCCGCACCGCCCCGCGGGCCGGTGGATCAGCGCGCGGTGGGCGGGCGTTCGTCGACCCGGATCGCGAGGTTGTTGTCGGCCGTGTAATACGGGCCGGCTTGCGCGGGCGCGTACGAGGCGTCGACGGTCCGCGCGGGGTAGACGAAGATCTGCTTCTTGTCGGCGACGTCGTCCAGGATCCGGGCGACGCGGGCGGTCTCCGCGCCCTCGGCGCCACGCACCCAGAGGTCCCAGACGTCCAGCCCGCCCCGCCACTCCTCGGCCAGGGCCGCGAAGGGGAGCGTGCAGGTGAAGTCCTGATCATCGGCGCCCTCTTCCTTGGCCGGGGCGACGGGGACCCTGCGGACGCGCTCGGGGTCCCGGCGCAGGCGGGCCTCGAGCACGGCGCCGGCCAGCCAGGCGGCCGGGTCCGCCACCCGGTAGAGGCGGCCGCGCAGGGTCAGGCCGGTGGCGTCCAGGAGGAGGTCGCCGGCCTCGGCGTGCGGCCCGCGCAGCCAGCTGCGCAGGGAGAGGTTGCCGTGCTTGGTCGTGTACGGGATGCGGACCGCCAGCGGGGAGGTGCTGGGGCCTGGTCTGCGGTCGACCAGCGAGCGGAGGTCGGCGAGGCCGGGCACCAGGCGTCTGGGCTCGGCGTCGGCGCAGGCGGCGTAGACATCCCAGCGGCCCTCGGGGAGGGCGACGGTGCTGGGCAGGACGGCGCGCAGCCGGCCGTCGCCGTCGGGCGCGAGCGGCAGCCTGATCTCCTCGGGCTCGCCGGCCTCCTCGGCGCCGCCGCGGCGGCGCAGCACCAGGGCCGCGGACCAGTCGCCCGGGGTGTCGGCGAGGCCGGGGGCGTCGAGGTCGAAGGTGAGCCCGCCCGCGGAGTCCGCGATGCAGTCGACGCTCGGATCCTCCACGCCGAAGGGCTGGGGAGGGGCAGACACGATGGCGGGCTCCTCGGGTGTGCTGGCCGCGTGCGGGGTGGCGGACGGGCCGGTGGGTTCGTCGGGTGAGGTGTGCCCGTGGGGCACGGCGGGGTCGGTGGGAGGCGTCATGCGGCCCGCCCCTTCCGCAGGGCGGTGCGGCTCCTGTCCTTGGTCCGCAGCGCGCTGCTGAGCAGGGCTCCCCGGGTGCGGTGCAGCGAGCCGCGCAGGCCGCCGCGCGAGGCCAGGTCGGTGAAGAGCGCCTCGTAGCGGCCGGCGACCTCGGCCGGGTCGAAGCGGGCGGAGCTCGCCAGGGCCGCCTGCCCCATGCGCCGCCGCAGGTCGTCGTCGTTGATCAGCTTCAGCAGGCCCCCGGCGATCGCGTCGGCCTTGCCGGTGGGCACCAGCAGTCCGTCGACACCGTTGTCGATGATCTCGCCGGGGCCGTGCGGGCAGTCGGTGGAGACGACGGGCAGGCCGCTGCGCATCGCCTCGACGATGGTCATGCCGAAGGACTCCAGGCTGGAGGTGACGGCACCGATGGAGCCCTTGACCCACTCGGCGTCGAGGGGGGTGGCGGGGCCCATGAGGTAGACGTGGTTGTAGAGGCCGCGCTTGTCGATCTGCGCGCGCAGCTTCGCCCGCTCCGCGCCCGCTCCGTAGATCCGCAGCCGCCAGTCGGGGCGCTCGGCGACGACCTTCTCGAAGGCACGGATCAGCAGGTCGTAGCGCTTGGCGGGGGCGAGGCGGCCGGCGGCGATCACCCACTTGCCGGTGGAGTCGGCGGGGGCGAGGGCGGGGGCGGGGATGCTGTTGGGGACGGCCTCCACTCGCACTCCGGGCAGCCGCATCAGCTTGCGGTAGGTCGCGGCGTCGGCCTCGGTGACAGTGGTGACGGCGTCGAGCCGGGGGTAGTGCGTGCGCAGGGTCAGCTTCAGCTGCGGGGAGTGCGTGCTGAGCGTCAGGTGCTCCTGGCCGACGCGGGCGACGCCGTGCCGGGCCTGCTGGGCGATGTGCACGTTGAGGCCGGGCCGAGTGCCGACCACGACGTCGCAGTCCAGGCTGCGCAGGTGCTCGGCGATGCGCCGGTCGGTGAGCGCGCTGTACTGCTTGTAGCGGCCCTCGGTGGCGGGGAAGACGGTGGCGGGGCGCTCGTACTCCGGGTCGTCGCCCTCGTAGCCCGGGGTGCCCTTGCGGAGATCCACCAGGTGGCGCAGGCGCACCTTGGGGCTCGGCGCGAAGACGGGCTCCTCGCGGTGACGGAAGACGGAGACGATCTCCACGTCGTGGTGCTCGGCGAGCGTGCCCGCGAGGTTGTACGTGGTGCGGATCGTGCCGCCGATGCCGTACGCGTTGTGAATCAGGAATGAGATGTGCATTCGTCCCCGTATGCAGCCGTTTCGCCGCGGACATTCCGTGCAGCCCGCCTACCGAGACATTAGACCGTGGGGAAGGCTTCGGGGTTGGCCCTGATCACCAACTCGTTCTGCAAGCGATGGCGAATCGGTAGCGGAGCCGGGAACTTTCGGCCGTTCTCGCCGGTCCGCGCCGGGCCCCCGGCCCCGAGCGTGACCCCTGCCACGGATCGTCCGTTGTCTTCCCGAGAGCCGGGAACCGCCCGGCGCACACGCACCCAGTCCGAGGAGCCACCCGTGCCTCGCATGCTCGACGTCAGTGACGACGTCCGCGCCGAGATCGGCGATGAGGAAGCCGACCGTCTGCTCGGCGGCGACAACGCCCCCGGCAGCTATGACTGCACCTCCTGCCGCACCCCAGGCGACACCGAGCGGGAGCCCACCAGCACGGTGCTCTTCGTCGGCGAGGAGACGGCCGTGCTCGCCTTCGCGCACGCCGCCTGCATCCCCTCCCAGGTCGTCCCGGTCTCCGAGGAGCAGCTCCAGGGCGCCGTCCGGTCCATCACCGGCGAGGGGGGCGCGGCGCAGGCCCCGGTGGGGCCGCCCGTGGTGCCCATCGGCACCGACGGGCCGGTCCAGGCCGAGCTCGGGGTGACCAGCGGGCTGGTCCTGGTCGACGGGGACCTGCACCCCGCGCTGGTCGTCGAGCCGCTCGCGCCCATCGCCCGGCCGGGCACCAGCGGCCCGGTGGACGTCTTCCTGCCGCTCCTGATCGAGCAGGGCTTCACCCCGGTCGCCGCCATCGACCAGGTGCCGCCGCCCACCCCGGGCTGGTCGGTGCTGCTGGCCGTCGGCCGGCTGCACGCGATCCTCCAGCCGGGCACCGGGGGCGGCACCCCGTCGGCGTGGTGGCAGGCGCACCAGGCGATGGAGGTCGCCCAGGAGTGGCGCTCGGCGGTCAACAAGACCAAGAAGGTGCTGGTCTTCGCGGCGCCCGTCGGCACGATCGGCCAGCAGCCGCGTGAGGACCTGCTCCGTGACGCGCTGGACCGCGCCGCCGCGCGCGGGCAGCTCGTCGCCGCGTCCATGCCGCTCGCGGGCACATGAGTCACACCGTGCTCCCGCTGCCCATGCGTCACACCGCCACGGGCCATTACCGGCCCGGCCCGCATCCCCCGGGCCACGGACTCGTTGGCTCGGATGTGCACTCATACGAGCCTGCCCCCCGGATCCCGTACCCCCATCACATCCCCGGCATGCGCCCACCCCGCGAAGCCGCCCCGCAGAGCCACACCTCCTCGGTGACCCCGATCTACGACGCGCTCTACGCCGAGTACCGCCGCTCGTTCCGGGCGCTCCCCTTCGACCGGACGGGCGAGGAGGAACTGCGGTTCGCGGGGTTCGGCCACCAGCTGGTGGCCCACGGCCACTACGGCGGGCAGGGCCATTTCGGCCAGCTCGGCGGCCAGCCCGCGTATCCGGGCCACTCGGGGTACACCGCCGCGTGGGACACGTACTACGGGCGGCAGCGCGGCGGGCATGTGCCCGCCGCGCTGCCGCCCGCGTCGCGAGACGGCCGCGTCCGCGGCTTCTGAGCCGGGCCGAGTCACCCCGGGCCCGGCCGTCGGGGCCCGGGCCTCCGCCGCGTCCCCGCCCTGCGCAACCGCTACTTGTAGCGTCCGCGCTTCTCCCGCACCCGCACGGAACTGTGCCTGCCCGGGGGCACCCCCCGGACCCCCGGCCGAACCGGGTGCGAACCCTCGCTACTTGTTACGCCCGCGCTTCTCCCGCACCCGCACGGAGATGTGGATCGGCGTCCCCTCGAAGCCGAACTCCTCGCGGAGGCGGCGCTCGATGAAGCGGCGGTAGCCCGCCTCCAGGAAGCCGGAGGCAAAGAGCACGAAGCGCGGGGGCTTGGTGCCCGCCTGCGTGCCGAAGAGGATGCGCGGCTGCTTGCCACCACGGACCGGGTGCGGGTTGGAGGCGACGATCTCACCGAGGAAGGCGTTCAGCCGCCCGGTGGGGATGCGGGTCTCCCAGCCCGCGAGGGCCGTCTCGATCGCCGGGACGAGCTTCTCCATGTGGCGGCCCGTGCGCGCCGAGACATTGACCCGCGGCGCCCACGCGACCTGCGCGAGCTCGGTCTCGATCTCGCGCTCCAGGTAGTAGCGGCGCTCCTCGTCGAGGGTGTCCCACTTGTTGAACGCCAGGACCATCGCACGCCCGGCCTCGACGGCCATGGTGATGATCCGCTGGTCCTGGACGCTGATCGACTCGCTGCAGTCGATCAGGATGACGGCGACCTCGGCCTTCTCCACGGCGGCCGCGGTGCGCAGCGAGGCGTAGTAGTCCGCGCCCTCCTGGAGGTGGACGCGGCGGCGGATGCCGGCGGTGTCCACGAACTTCCAGGTCACGCCGCCGAGCTCGATCAGCTCGTCGACCGGGTCGCGGGTGGTGCCGGCCAGCTCGTTGACGACGACGCGCTCCTCGCCCGCGACCTTGTTCAGCAGGGAGGACTTGCCGACGTTCGGGCGGCCGATCAGGGCGATGCGGCGGGGGCCGCCGGTGCCGGCGCCGCCGAAGGTCTGGGCGGGCGCCTCGGGCAGCGCCTCCAGGACCGCGTCGAGCATGTCGCCGGTGCCACGGCCGTGCAGGGCGGAGACGGGGTGCGGCTCGCCCAGGCCCAGCGACCACAGGGCGGCGGCGTCGGCCTCGCCGGACTGGCCGTCGACCTTGTTGGCGCAGAGCACGACGGGCTTGCCGGCCCGGCGCAGCAGCTTGACGACGGCCTCGTCGGTGTCGGTGGCGCCGACGGTGGCGTCAACGACGAAGACGACGGCGTCGGACGCCTCGATGGCGTACTCCGCCTGTGCGGCCACGGAGGCGTCCAGGCCGAGGACGTCCTGCTCCCAGCCGCCGGTGTCGACGACCTTGAAGCGGCGGCCGGCCCACTCGGCCTCGTAGGTGACGCGGTCGCGGGTGACGCCGGGCTTGTCCTGGACGACGGCCTCGCGGCGGCCGATGATGCGGTTCACCAGGGTCGACTTGCCGACGTTGGGGCGGCCGACGACGGCGAGCCGGGGCAGCGGGCCGTGGCCGGCCTCCTCCAGGGCGCCCTCGATCTCCGAGGCGTCGAAGCCTTCCTGCGCCGCGAGCTCCATGAACTCCGCAAACTCGGCGTCGCCAAGCTCACCGTGCTCGTCGCCGGAGTGGATCTGGTCGTTCATGAAGTCCGTTCCTCGTTCATCGTCATCGGTGGGCCGCTGTGCGCGGTCCACTACTCGAAGTCTCGCGGGGGCCGTGAGGTCTCCCCCGGAATGACACCGGGGCGGCCGGTGAGCCGCCTGGCGTCGGCCAGGTGCGCGGCGAGGCGCTCCTGGATCGTCACGGTCGCCTGGTCCAGCGCCGTGCGCGTGCGCCGCCCGCTGCCGTCCCCCGCCTCGAAGGCGTCGCCGAAGACGACGTCGACGCGGCTGCGCAGCGGCGGCAGGGCCCGTATCATCCGGCCGCGGCGCTCGGCGCTGCCGAGAACCGCGACGGGCACGATCGGTGCCCCGGAGCGGACGGCGAAATAGGCGAGCCCGGCGCGCAGCGACGCGAAGTCGCCCTCGCCGCGGGTGCCCTCGGGGAAGATCCCCAGGACGCCGCCGTGCTCCAGGACCTCCAGCGCACCGCTGATCGCGGTGCGGTCCGGGCCCGAGCGGTCGACCTTCAGCTGGCCGATCCCGCGCAGGAAGGGATCCAGCGGTCCGACAAAGGCTTCCTTCTTGATCAGGAAGTGCACCGGCCGGGGCGCGGTGCCCATCAGCATCGGGCCGTCGACGTTGTGGGAGTGGTTGACCGCCATGATGACGGGCCCCGCGGCGGGCACCCGCCAGGCGCCCAGCACACGGGGCTTCCACAGCCCGTACATGAGGCCGATGCCGATCCGCCGGCCGACGGCGGCACCGGACGCGGAGGCCGTCGCGCCGCCCGCCTCACGCACTCCCGGTCACGCTCCGCCGCTCCTCGACGAGGGTGACCACGCACTCGATGACCTGATCGAGTGTCAGGTCGGTGGTGTCCACCTCGACCGCGTCGGCGGCCTTGGCCAGCGGGGAGGTCTTGCGGCCGGAGTCGGCGGCGTCCCGCTTGACCAGGGCGGCCTGAGTGGCGGCCAGGTCGCTGGCCTCCTTGCCCTTGAGCTCGCCGCTGCGGCGGGCGGCGCGGGCCTCGGCCGACGCGGTCAGGAAGATCTTGAGGTCGGCGTCGGGCAGCACGGTGGTGCCGATGTCCCGGCCCTCGACGACGATGCCGTGCGGCGCCTCGGCGGCGATGGCCCGCTGGAGCTCGGTCAGCCGGGCGCGGACCTCGGGGACGGCGCTGACGGCGCTGACCGCGGAGGTGACCTCCCGGGTGCGGATGGGCGCCGCGGCGTCGGCCCCGTCGACCGTGATGCTCGGCGCGGACGGGTCGGTGCCGGAGACGATCTCCGGCTTGCCCGCGGCGTCGGCCACCGCGGCGGCGTCGTCGACGTCGATGCCATTGCTCAGCATCCACCAGGTGATCGCCCGGTACTGGGCGCCGGTGTCCAGGTAGCGCAGCCCGAGCTTCGCGGCCACGGCCTTGGAGGTGCTGGACTTGCCCGTGCCGGAAGGACCGTCGATGCCGACGACGACTGCTGCCGGTGCGATCCGGGCGGCGGTTACGGCATTGCCGGCGTTGTTCACGGTGTGAGACACCTTCCTCGTGCACGGGGGTTACGTTTCGGCGGTGCGGACGGTGCGTCCTATACAGCCTCAGACAAGGTTACTGGCTCACCGCCCGTCCTCTCGCCGGGCCTACTGCCGGATCGACCAGCCGCGGTCCGTCAGGGCCGTGATCAGCACCGGCACGGCCCGCGGCTCGACCATCAGCTGCATCAGGCCCGCCTGCTGCCCGGTGGCGTGCTCGATGCGGACGTCCTCGATGTTGACGCCCGCCCGGCCCGCGTCGGCGAAGATGCGGGCCAGCTCGCCCGGCTGGTCGCCGATGAGGACGGTCACCGTCTCGTACGCCGTGGGGGCCGCGCCGTGCTTGCCCGGGACGCGGCCGCGGCCCGCGTTGCCGCGGCGCAGGACGTCCTCGATGCCGGCCGCGCCCGCCTCCCGGTCGTCCTTGTCCGCGGAGTCCAGCGCGCGCAGGGCCCGCACGGTCTCGTCGAGGTCGGCGGCGACGGCGGAGAGGATCTCGGCGACGGGGCCGGGGTTGGCGGAGAGGATGTCGAGCCACAGCCGCGGGTCGGAGGCCGCGATCCGGGTGACGTCGCGGATGCCCTGGCCGCACAGGCGCACGGCGGTCTCGTCGGCGTCCTGGAGGCGGGCCGCGACCATGCTGGAGACCAGCTGCGGGGTGTGGGAGACGAGCGCGACGGCCCGGTCGTGGGCGTCGGCGTCCATGACGACGGGGACGGCCCGGCACAGGGAGACCAGTTCGAGCGCGAGGTTGAGGACCTCGGTGTCGGTCTCGCGGGTGGGGGTGAGCACCCAGGGGCGGCCCTCGAAGAGGTCGGCGGTGCCCGCGAGGGGCCCGGAGCGCTCCCGGCCGGCCATGGGGTGCGTGCCGAGATAGCCGCTGAGGTCGCAGCCGAGCGCCTCCAGGTCGCGGCGGGGACCGCCCTTGACGCTGGCGACGTCGAGATAGCCGCGGGCCCGGCCGCCGCGGATGGCCTCGGCGAGGGTCCCGGCGACGTGCGCGGGGGGTACGGCGACGACGGCGAGGTCGACACGGCCTTCGGGCTCCTCGTCCGTGCCGGCGCCGAGGGCGGCGGCCGTACGGGCCTGGGCGGGGTCGTGGTCCATGAGGTGGACCCGGACCCCGCGGCTGTGGAGCGCGAGCGCGACCGAGGTGCCGATCAGTCCGGTACCGATGACGAGAGCGGTTCTCACTGACGGTGTCCTTGCGGAGAGCGGAGAGTGCCCGCCCAGCCTAGGTCGTGCCCGGCACGTCCCGCGCACGGGCTCCGCCGGTGGCTCGGCGCCGGCCGCCGCGAGTCGGCTCCGCCGCGTCGCCCTCCGCCGCCGGACGGCTTGAATGTGCTGGTCATGGTCCGCGGGATCCGGCCCGGCAGGGCCCGGACACGGACTCCGCGCCACGTCCGGGAGCCCTCCCCGGCGATGGTCCGCCCGTGGAGCCCGGCGACCCGGTACAACCATGTACATGATCTACCACGTGGTGCCCCTGGACGACTGGCTGGCCGTGCCCGACCGCCCGTACTCCCCCGCCTCCCTCTCCGACGACGGCTTCGTGCACTGCTCCCCCGACGAGGAGACGACGCTCGCGGTGGCCTCCGCCTTCTACCGCGACACCCCAGGCCCGCTGATGGTGCTGCTGATCGACGAGCACAAGCTGGACGTGATGGTCCGCTGGGAGGCCGCGGACCCGGCGCCGCCGCCCGGAGTCGCGCCCGGCACGCTCTTCCCGCACGTCTTCGGCCGGATCAACCGCGAGGCCGTGGAGGGAATGATGGAGATCCAGCGCGACGAGGAGGGCCGGGCGACGGGGCTCGCGCTCTGGTCCTGAGACACGCGTGCCGTACGGGCCGGGTGGACCGGCCCGTACGGCACGCGTGAAGGACCCGCGGTGCGGCCTAGAGCTCGACCTCGCGCATCAGCATGCCGACCTCGGTGTTCGTCAGGCGGCGCAGCCAGCCCGACTTCTGGTCGCCCAGCGCGATCGGCCCGAAGGAGGTGCGGACCAGCTTCTCCACCGGGAAGCCCGCCTCGGCCAGCATCCGCCGGACGATGTGCTTGCGGCCCTCGTGGAGCGTGACCTCGACCAGGTAGTTCTTGCCGGTCTGCTGGATCACGCGGAAGTTGTCCGCGCGGGCCCAGCCGTCCTCGAGCTCGATGCCGCTCTTGAGCTGCTTGCCGATGTCGCGCGGCAGCGGGCCCGTGATGGCCGCGAGGTAGGTCTTCTGGACGCCGTAGCGGGGGTGCGTCAGGCGGTGGGCCAGCTCACCGTGGTTGGTGAGCAGGATGATGCCCTCGGTCTCCGTGTCGAGTCGGCCGACGTGGAAGAGCCGGGTCTCGCGGTTGGTGACGTAGTCGCCGAGGCACTGGCGGCCGTCGGGGTCCTCCATGGTGGAGACGACGCCGGCCGGCTTGTTGAGCGCGAAGAAGAGGTACGACTGGGTGGCGACGGTCAGGCCGTCCACCTTGATCTCGTCCTTCTCCGGGTCGACCCGCAGGCCCTGCTCGGTGACGATCCGGCCGTTGACCTCGACGCGGGCCTGCTCGACGAGCTCCTCGCACGCGCGGCGCGAGCCCATGCCGGCCCGGGCCAGCACCTTCTGGAGGCGCTCGCCTTCCTGCTCGGCGCCGGGGAAGGTCTTGGGGGTCTTCACCTGGGGCTTGCTGTGCCGCTCCCGGTTGCGCTCCTCGATCTTGGCGTCGAGCTCGCGCGGGCGGGCCGGGGCGTAGCCGTGGCCGCGGGCGGGCCCGCTGCTGCGCCCGCCGGAACCGGCCGTGGAGCTCTTGCGCGGGCCGCCCTTGGCGCCACCGCGGGCGGACGCGCCGCGGCCGCTGGTGGGACCGCTGGCGCGGCCGCTGTTGGCACCGCCGCGGGTGCGCTCGGCGTCGGGGCCCACGTCGTAGCGGCGCTCCTCGGGGCGCGGCCGGCGCGGGCGCTCCTGCTGCCGGTCGTCACGACGGTCGTCGCGGCGGTCATCACGGCGGTCGTCCCGCCGGTCACCGGCGCGCCCGCCGTCGAACCGCCCACCGCCGGAGCGGCCACCCTCGGGGCGCCCGCCCGAGCGGCCGCCGTCGAAGCGACCGCCCTCGGAGCGCCCGCCACCCGAGCGCGCGCCGCCGGAGCGCCCGCCCCCGGACGACGGCCGGGGGGACCCTCCTCGGGCGCCCCGGTCGTCCCGGTTGCCGCTTCCGCTGTTCCTGCCGCTGCTTCGCATCAAAGTTCCGTCTTGTCGTCTGCGTCGGTGTCCGGTGCGTCCGGATCGAACGACGGCACACCTTCCTGAGTGTCGCCCTCGATCGCGTCCGCCTCGGGGAGGAAGGGCGCGAGCTCCGGGAGCTCGTCCAGGCCCCTCAGGCCCATTCGCTCCAGAAAGTAGTTCGTCGTCCTGTACAGGATCGCACCTGTTTCGGGTTCCGTCCCCGTCTCCTCCACCAGACCGCGCTGGAGGAGGGTGCGCATGACGCCGTCGCAGTTCACCCCGCGTACGGCGGAGACCCGCGAACGGCTGACCGGCTGACGGTACGCGACAACGGCCAGGGTCTCCAGCGCGGCCTGGGTCAGCCTTGCCTGACGGCCGTCCAGGACGAAGCTCTCGACGGCGTCGGCGTACGCGGCCCGGGTGGCGAAGCGCCAGCCCCCGGCGACGTTCCGCAGCTCGAAGCCGCGCCCTTGGACGGTGTATTCGTCGGCCAGTTCGCGCAGGGCGTCCGCCACCTCGCGGTGGCCGCGCTCCAGGACGCGGGCGAGGTAATCCTCGCCCACCGGCTCGTCGACGACCATGAGGACGGCTTCCAGGGCGGGCTTCAGCGGGAGCCCGGCCACGTCGGGCGGCCCGGCGGGGGCCACCTCCCCGACGGCGTTGTCGTGGGTCACGCTGTGGCCTCCCCAGCCTCGTCGGCCGTGCTCTCGCGGTCGAATTCGTCGGTCACCAGGGGCTCGTCCTCGCCCTCCGCGCCGGTCCAGAGGACCGTCAGCGCACCCAGGGCCTCGTCCTGGTCGAGGGCGACGGCGCGCTCGCGGTAGAGCTCCAGCAGGGCCAGGAAGCGGGCGACGACGGTCAGGGTGTCGGGGGCGTCCTCGGTGAGCTGTCCGAAGCTCGCCCGCCCCGCCGAGCGCAGCCGGGCGACCACGACGGCGGCCTGTTCCTGGACGCTGACCAGCGGCGCGTGGATGTGCTCGACGTAGACCTGGGGCGCGGCCCTGGGCCGCATCGCCTTGACCGCGAGCTCGGCCAGGCCCTGCGGACCGATGCCGAGGACGACCTCGGGCAGCAGCTCCGCGTGGTGCGGCTCCAGCCCGACCGTACGGGGGTGGCGGCGCTCCTCGGCCGCCAGCCGCTCGCCGAAGATGTCGGCGATCTTCTTGAAGGCGCGGTACTGCAGCAGCCGGGCGAAGAGCAGGTCCCTGGCCTCCAGGAGGGCGAGGTCGGCCTCGTCCTCGACCTCGGCGGCGGGCAGCAGCCGGGCCGTCTTGAGGTCGAGCAGCGTCGCGGCCACGACCAGGAACTCGGTGGTCTGGTCGAGGTCCCAGTCCGGGCCCATGGCCCGGATGTGCGCCATGAACTCGTCGGTGACCTTGGACAGGGCGACCTCGGTGACGTCCAGCTTGTGCTTGGAGATCAGCTGGAGCAGCAGGTCGAACGGCCCCTCGAAGTTGTCGAGCCGCACGGTGAACCGGCCGTCGCCCTGCTCCTCGGGGGCGGGCGCCGCGGCACCGCCGCCGTCCGCGGGCGGTCGCGCGCCGGGCCCGTGGCCGAGGGCTCGGCGGGCCTGGGGGACGGCGGGTGGGGCGGGCATGGGATTCGGTCGCTGTCCAGGGGTCGCGGGTGGTACGGGCCGGTCCGGGGGCAGCCCCACGGCTCGTACGCATCCGTACGGGCCTGTGGAGGCCGCTGCGGGCCGCCGGCGGCGGCACCGCACTCCGGACGGGCAGGCTATCGGCGAACGCGCTCAGCGGCCGCGCAGGCGGCGCACGAGGATGCTCGCGTCGCCCCGCGACTCCAGGTCGGCGAGGACGACGGCGACGGCCTCGCGGACGATCCTGCCGCGGTCGACGGCCAGGCCGTGCTCGCCGCGCAGCACCAGCCGGGCGTGTTCGAGGTCCATGAGCTCCTCGGCGGAGACATAGACGGTGATCTTCTCGTCGTGCCGCTCGCGGCCGCTGGGCCTGCGGTTGGCGGCCCGGCCGCGGCGGCGGCCCTGGGCCGGGGCGACGGGCTCGGCGCGGGTGCGGTCGGGGGCCTGCGCGGCGGCGCGGCGCTCGCCCGCGGCCTCCCGCTCCGTGCCGGCCGTGCCCCGCCCGCCGTGCTCGGCCCGGCCCTCGTCACCACCGCTCTCCGGGGCCTCGGGCTCGGCGGCCGGGCCGGGGACCCGGGGCGCCGCGTCGCCGCTCGCCTGCCGGCGGGGGGAGGACTGCAGCCCGGTCCCCCCGGTCGTGCGGAACAGTTCGTCGGCGCCGGGCAGACTCACTCGGCGTGACACCGGGCGAGCACCTCCCTGGCGAGCTGACGGTAGGCGGCGGCACCCACGGAGTTGGAGGCGTACGTGGTGATCGGCTCGCCCGCGACCGTGGTCTCGGGGAAGCGGACCGTCCGGCCGATGACCGTGTGGTAGACGTGGTCGTCGAACGCCTCGACCACGCGCGCGAGCACCTCGCGGCTGTGCACGGTCCGCGAGTCGTACATCGTGGCGAGGATGCCGTCCAGCTCCAGCTCGGGGTTGAGCCGCTCCTGGACCTTCTCGATCGTCTCGGTGAGCAGGGCCACACCGCGCAGCGCGAAGAACTCGCACTCCAGCGGCACGATCACCTTGTGAGCCGCCGTCAGCGCGTTGACGGTGAGCAGGCCGAGCGAGGGCTGGCAGTCGATGACGATGTAGTCGTAGTCGGCCAGCAGCGGCTTCAGGGCGCGCTGGAGCGTCGACTCGCGCGCGACCTCGCTGACGAGCTGGACCTCGGCCGCCGACAAGTCGATATTGCTGGGCAGCAGGTCCATGTTGGGCACGGCCGTCTTCAGGAGCACCTCGTCGGCCGACATGCCCCGCTCCATGAGCAGGTTGTAGACCGTCAGGTCGAGCTCCATCGGGTTGACGCCGAGGCCGACCGAGAGCGCGCCCTGCGGGTCGAAGTCGACGAGCAGCACCCGGCGTCCGTACTCCGCGAGTGCCGCGCCCAGGTTGATGGTCGAGGTGGTCTTGCCGACCCCGCCCTTCTGGTTGCACATCGCGATGATCTTCGCGGGGCCGTGGTCGGTCAGCGGACCGGGGATGGGGAAGTACGGCAGGGGACGCCCGGTGGGGCCGATGCGCTCGCGGCGCTGCCGGGCAGCGTCGGGCGCGAGGGTGGCCGCGTACTCGGGGTCGGGCTCGTACTCCGCGTCAGGGTCGTAGAAGTGCCCCTCGGGCACGTCCTCGTAGTCGGCGAGCCGGGCGGAATCCGCTCCGCCGCGGTCGCCGGCCATGGCGTTCACGTGATGGCCGTCCATGCTCTGGTGGGCTGTCGGTGTGCTCTGGATGTTCTGGTGTGCCGCGAAGGTGTGGACAGCGACGGAGCCGACAGCTTCGAGTCCCATGGGACTCTGGCCCTGCGCAGACATTCCTGGGTGACCACCCCCGGGAGCAAATGTCGACTCATTCACAAGTCGTCCTACCTCCTTGGTGACCAGGAAACATCTAGATAGGTCAGCGTTGCACCATGCCGACGGTTGGCGACTCTATGGCGTGTCGGCGGTCCGCAGCAACACAATCCGCCGGAGACGGCACGATGTGTCGGCAATCGAACACCCTTCTGTCAAGGGCGTGCGACCTATTGCCCGGAAGTTTCGCGGGCCCTCGAAACGGCCCCGAAACGCCCCGGCCGGGCCTTGTGGAGCAAGGCCCGGCCGGGTGCGCGTTCTTGGCGTGTCGTGTTGACGACTCAGCCGAGGAGGTCGCTCAGTTCGAGGTGCGGCAGCCCGTGCGCCTCGGCGACGGGGCCGTAAACGACCTGTCCCTCGTGGGTGTTGAGGCCCTTGGCGAGCGCGGCGTCGCGGCGCAGCGCCTCCTGCCAGCCGCGGTTGGCCAGCTCCACGATGTAGGGCAGCGTGGCGTTGGTCAGCGCGTAGGTGGAGGTGTTCGGGACCGCGCCGGGCATGTTCGCGACGCAGTAGAAGACCGACTCGTGGACCTCGAAGGTCGGCTCCGTGTGGGTGGTCGGCTTCGAGTCCTCGAAGCAGCCGCCCTGGTCGATCGCAATGTCGACAAGTACACTTCCGGGCTTCATCTTGGCGACGAGCTCGTTGGTGACCAGCTTCGGGGCCTTGGCGCCCGGGATGAGGACGGCGCCGATGACGAGGTCGGCCTCGACGACGGCCTTCTCCAGCTCGAAGGCGTTGGAGACGATCGTCTGCACCTTGGTGCCGAAGACCTTGTCGGCCTCGCGGAGCTTGTTGATGTCCTTGTCGAGCAGGGTGACGTGGAAGCCCATGCCGACGGCGATCTGCGCGGCGTTCCAGCCGGAGACGCCGCCGCCGATGACGACGGCCTTGCCCGCGGCGACACCCGGGACACCGCCCGGCAGCACGCCGCGGCCGCCGGCCGCGCGCATCAGGTGGTAGGCGCCGACCTGCGGGGCCAGCCGGCCCGCGACCTCGGACATCGGGGCGAGCAGCGGCAGGGCGCGGTTCGCGGTCTCGACCGTCTCGTACGCGATGGCGGTGGTGCCGGACTGGAGCAGCGCGTCGGTGCACTCGCGGGAGGCCGCGAGGTGCAGGTAGGTGAAGAGCGTCTGCCCCTTGCGGAGGCGGTGGTACTCCTCGGCGATCGGCTCCTTGACCTTCAGCAGGAGGTCGGCGGTCTCCCAGACCTCGTCGGCGGTCTCCAGGATGTTCGCGCCCGCGGCCGTGTACTCGGCGTCCGTGATGGAGGAGCCGACACCGGCACCCTGCTCCACGTAGACCTGGTGGCCGTTGCGCACGAGCTCATGCACGCCGGCGGGCGTGATGGCCACGCGGAACTCGTTGTTCTTGACCTCGCGGGGGATGCCGACCTTCACGTCGATCACGGTCCTTGAATCAGAGAATGACAGGCTATTCCGGAAATGCCGGGGCACACCAGAGCAGACCGCGGCGCTCGCGGCTCAACCAGTCTAATGAAGGATCTCGCGCTGTCTAGCCTTGCAAAGCGCCAATCTTCTGGCGATCAACTACTGATTTCGTAGGTAACCCTCGGTTGATGGGGGCTCGCACCGAGCAGCCGGGGCGGCGCGGTTCACGGTGGGGCCCACAGCGGGGTCCGCGGTGGGTTTCACGGCGGGGTCCGCGACGGGATCCACCGCCGGGTCCGCGGTGGGACCCGCCGCACCGGCCGGGCGCGCGGGAGGAGATCCGGCGGCCGATATCGCGCCGCCACCGGCCTCCGGCACCGCGCCCGCCGCCAGCAGCCGCCCGGCCTCCTCGCGGTGCGCCCCGGCGGCGGCGGGGTCGCCGAGCCGCTCCAGGGTGTCCGCCAGCCGCAGCCGTACCGCCGCCTGGAGCCGTACGTCGCCCGCCTGCCGCGCGCACTCCACCGCCTCCCGGCACGTGCGCAGCGCGTCCTGCGGGCGGCCCGCGTACTCCTGCACCCGGGCGACCTCGGTCAGCGCCCGGGCGTGCCCCGGCAGATCGCGCAGCCTGCGGTGGGCGGCCGCCGCCGCGCGCCAGTCGCGCAGCGCCTCGCCCCACTGGCCCGCGTAGGTGTGGACGGCGCCCAGCCGCCCGTACAGCCGTGCCTCGTCGGCGAGTTCACCGCGCGTCAGCCGCAGCTCCAGCGCCCTGCGGTACCAGTCGGCGGCCCGCTGCCAGTCGCCCAGCTCCTGCTGCGCGGCGGCGATCGACTCCAGCGACCGGCTGATGGCGTACGGGTCGGAGGCGTCGCGCGCCGCGTCCAGCGCCTCGCGGTAGCGGCCCAGCGCGGTGCGGGTGCGCCCGGCGCGGGCGTCGAGGTCACCGAGGTTCAGCAGGGCCGCAGCCTTCTCCAGCGGCATCTCGCAGCGCTGCGCCACGTCCAGCACGAGCTGGTGCAGCCCATAGAGCTCCGGGCCCGCCTCCTCGGCCCCCAGATGGGCCGTCAGCGCCCGGGTCAGCGCGGAGACCAGCCGCCGCGCGAGTGTGTCCAGGCGGCCGTCCTCGACGGCCAGCCGCGCCGCCGCGAGCAGCGCGGGCAGCCGTCCCCGCAGCCACTCCTCGGCGGCCCGCGGCGAGGGGAAGCGCAGCGGCCGCGGCAGTTCGGCGAGCCGCTTGCGGGTCAGCGGGTCGCAGGTCTCGGTGGTCGCCCGGCACGAGTGCAGCTGACGCACCGTCCGCTCCAGCATCCGGGCCCGCGCCAACTCGACCTCCGCGGGCCGCTCCTGGGTCTCCAGCAGCGACCGCAGCATCGGCGCCAGGCAGCCGGGCACCCAGTACTGCGCCGGCACATGGCCCACCGCGGGCTCGGGGCGCAGCATGCCCCGGGCGGCGAAGTCCTCCAGCGCGGTCTGCGCGGCGGCCACCGAACAGCCCGCCAGCGCGGAGGTGGTGTGCGCGTCGGCCGGACCGGCCGGGGCCAGCGCCAGCAGCCGCAGCATCCGGGCGGCGGGCGGCGGCAGCGCCTCGTGGGCGAGCCAGAAGGCGCGCGCCACCGTGCGGCCCGCGCTGTCGTAGCCCTCGGCGGGCGGCAGCTCGCGCAGCCGGGTGGCGACGTCGGCGACGGAGACCTTGGAGTCGGCCGCCAGCCAGCCGCCGATCAGGACGAGCGCCGCGGGCTGGCCTCCGCACTCCTCCACGACGGCGCTCGCGGCCACCGGGTCGCAGGTGATCCGGGTCGGCCCGGCGTACCGTTCCAGCAGCTCTATGGCCGCCGCCTTCTCCAGGCCGCCCAGGGTGCACGGCCGCACGTCGGGCACGCCGGTCAGCGGGCCCCGGGAGACGGCCACGACCAGGCAGTCCGACGCGTCCGGCAGCAGCGGGTCCACCTGCTCGGCGCCCGCCGCGTCGTCGAGGAGCAGCAGCGCCTTGCGTCCGTTGAGCGCGGTGCGCAGCGCCTCCGTGAGCTCGTCCTCCTCCGCCCCGGCGGGCACGGGCGCGCCGACGGCGGTGAGCAGGGCGCGGGCGGTGCGCTCGGTGGGTACGGGCTCGCCGTCGGCGCCCGTGAGGCGGGCGCGCAGCACACCGTCGGGGTAGTCGCCGGCCAGCCTGCGGGCGAGCTCCTCGGCGAGCGCCGTACGGCCGGAGCCGGGGCGCCCGGCGATCAGGAGGACCCGGCTGCGGGGCGACTTGCGGCCCGCGAGGGTGTCGAGTCCGGTGCGGTCGATGTCGGCCCGCAGCTCCTCCAGCTCACGGCGGCGCCCGACGAACACCGGTCGCTGAGGCTGCGTCACGGGGCCCACTCTCTTCCCTGCACGCCCTGAGCCTAGTTCACGCTCCGGTGGGGTCCCGGACACGCGACGCCCGCTCCATGAAGATCACCTATTCGGTTCTCCGGACGGTCGGAGGAAAATTCCGGGCGGGCCCCGGCGGCGCCGCTACGCCTCGAAGGGCCGGGCCGGCCACGGGGCGTCCGCCGGGCGCAGCGCGGCCAGGCCCGCCTCGCCGTCGCGGAGCACCGCCGTCAGCGCCAGCACGCCCACCACCAGGCAGTTGTTGTGCAGCTCCCCCGCGAGTACGCCCCGCACCAGCTCCTGAAGCGGCACGCGGGCGAACTCCATGTCGGCCTCCTCCTCGGAGACCTCGAAGCGCTCGCCCTCCGCCTCGGAGAGGCCGCGGGCCAGGAAGACGCGGACGGCCTCGTCGCAGCCGCCGGGCGTGGTGTAGACGTCGGTGAGGACCCGCCAGTCCTCGGCCTTGACGTGCGCCTCCTCGAACAGCTCGCGCTGGGCGGCGTGCAGCGGGTTCTCGCCGGGGATGTCGAGCAGCCCGGCGGGGATCTCCCACAGCCTCTGGCGCACGGGGTGGCGGTACTGCTTGAGGATGAGCACCCGGCCCTGCTCGTCGAGGGCGAGGACGGCGACCGAGCCGGGGTGCACCTGGTAGTCACGGGTGACGGCGGAGCCGTCGGGCATGACGACCCGGTCGGTGCGCACACTGGTCTTGTTGCCGGTGAACGGGGTCGCGGTCTCGGTGACCTGCCACTCCTCGGCGGTGTCCTTGATGCCCATCTGCGTCCTCCCAAAAAACGAAAAACCGGGGTGGGGGCCCGGAAGGCCCCCACCCCGGCAACCGTATAGGTCAGCCCTGCTGGCGCTCGACGGCCGCCTTCACCAGGCCCGCGAAGAGCGGGTGCGGGCGGGTCGGGCGGGAGCGCAGCTCCGGGTGCGCCTGGGTGGCGACCAGGTAGGGGTGCGTCTCGCGCGGGTACTCGACGTACTCGACGAGCTTGTTGTCGGGGGACGTGCCCGAGAAGACCAGGCCGGCCTTCTCCAGCTCCGCGCGGTAGGAGTTGTTGACCTCGTAGCGGTGGCGGTGGCGCTCCTCGACGTAGGGCTCGTCCGCGTAGACCTCGCGGACGATGGAGCCCTCGGCGAGCTTCGCCGGGTACATGCCCAGTCGCATGGTGCCGCCCATGTCGCCCTCACCGGCGACGATGTCCAGCTGCTCGGCCATGGTGGAGATCACCGGGTTGGCGGTGGCCGGGTCGAACTCGGTGGAGTTGGCGCCCTCGATGCCGGCGAGGTTGCGCGCGGCCTCGATGACCACGCACTGCAGGCCCAGGCACAGGCCCAGCAGCGGGACCTTGTTCTCGCGGGCGTAGGTGATCGCGCCGACCTTGCCGTTCACACCGCGGTCGCCGAAGCCGCCCGGGATGCAGATCGCGTCGACGTCGCCGAGCTGCTTCTGCGCGCCGGCCGGGGTCTTGCAGTCGTCGGAGGCGACCCACTTGACCTTGACCTTGGCACGGTTGGCGAAGCCGCCGGCGCGGATGGCCTCGGTGACCGAGAGGTAGGCGTCGGGCAGGTCGATGTACTTGCCGACGAGCGCGACGGTGACCTCGTGCGCGGGGTTGTGGACGCGGTCCAGCAGGTCCTCCCACTGGGTCCAGTTCACATCGCGGAACGGCAGGTCCAGCTTGCGGACGACATAGGCGTCCAGGCCCTCGGTGTGCAGCACCTTGGGGATGTCGTAGATCGACGGGGCGTCGATCGCGGCGACCACGGCGGCCTCGTCGACGTCGCACATCAGCGAGATCTTGCGCTTGATGGCGGTCGGGACCTCGCGGTCGGCGCGCAGCACGATGGCGTCGGGCTGGATGCCGATGTTGCGCAGGGCGGCGACGGAGTGCTGGGTCGGCTTGGTCTTCAGCTCGCCGGAGGGGCCGATGTAGGGCAGCAGCGAGATGTGCACGACGAAGACGTTGTCACGGCCGACCTCGTGGCGGACCTGACGGACCGTCTCCAGGAACGGCAGCGACTCGATGTCGCCGACGGTGCCGCCGACCTCGGTGATGACGACGTCGACGTCGTCGGTCGCCATGCGCCGGATGCGGTGCTTGATCTCATTGGTGATGTGCGGGATGACCTGCACGGTGTCGCCCAGGTACTCGCCGCGCCGCTCCTTGGCGATCACGGTGGAGTAGACCTGGCCGGTGGTGACGTTGGCGGACCCGTCGAGGTCCACGTCGAGGAAGCGCTCGTAGTGGCCGATGTCCAGGTCGGTCTCGGCGCCGTCGTTGGTGACGAAGACCTCGCCGTGCTGGAACGGGTTCATCGTGCCCGGGTCGACGTTCAGGTACGGGTCGAGCTTCTGCATCGTGACCCGCAGCCCCCGCGCCTTGAGCAGCGCGCCCAGGCTGGAGGCGGTCAGGCCCTTGCCGAGCGAGGAGGCGACACCCCCCGTGACGAAGAGGTGCTTGGTCGTCGTGGGCTTTGCGGCAATGGCCAAAGGGGGGCTCCCGTGGTCGCGAGGTGAGGTGCGTATCGGCGACCACCCGGTCTCTTCGGGGGTGCCGTCGCTGCGGTTGGGGGGTCTTGCGCCCACCGGTCCACGGGGTACCAGGGTATCAGCGCCCCGGCCCGTACGCGTCCGGTGACGCGTGGGCCCCCTCCGCCGGGGCGCTCCCGCGGCCCTCCCGAGGTGCTCGCGGACCCGCTCTCCGGCCCCGTCCCGCACCGTTGTCCCAGGCCACCCGTTCGGCTCAGATTCGTTCCCCGACCGTCGCGCGTCACACCAACTCCGCGTCGTATCCTGCACGGACACATGCAGCGAGCCGGCCGGCACGGCACCACCCACGCCTTTCTCCGGAACAAGAGCTCGTCTAAAGATCGCTTGACCGCAAGAGGGCCCCGCGGGGTCCCGTGGCCGTTCGACTGGAGATGACGTGGCCGGGCGTATCGAGGATTACGCACTCATCGGTGACATGCAGACCGCCGCCCTGGTCTGCCGGGACGGCACGGCCGACTGGCTGTGCCTCCCGCGCTTCGACTCGCATGCCGCGTTCGCCGGCCTGCTCGGCACGGAGGAACACGGCTTCTGGCGGGTCGGCCCCGCGCACCCCTCGGGGGCCGCGCCACCGCGGGCCGACCGCCGCCGGTACCGGGGGGACTCCCTCGTGCTCGAATCCGAGTGGGACACCCCGCGCGGCACCGTGCGAGTGATCGACTTCATGCCCCCGCGCGACGGGGCGCCCCAGCTGATCAGGATCGTGGAGGGCGTCAGCGGCCGGGTGCCGATGCGCTCGGCGCTGCGGATGCGCTTCTCCTACGGCCGCGTCGTGCCGTGGGTGCACAAGGTCGGCGACCGCTCGGTGGCCGTGGCCGGGCCCGACTCGGTGTGGCTGGACACCACCGCCGACACCTTCGGCAAGGACCTGACGACCTACTCCGACTTCACCGTCGCCCCCGGCGAGCGCGTCGCGCTGACCATCAGCTGGCAGCCCTCCCACCACGAGGCCCCGGCGCTGCCCGACCCGGAGGGGTCGCTGGTGGCCACGGAGGAGTTCTGGCGGGAGTGGGTCGAGCACTGCACGTACCACGGCCCCTACCGGGACGCCGTCGTCCGCTCGCTGATCACGCTCAAGGCCCTCACATACGCCCCGACCGGCGGCATCGTCGCCGCGCCGACCACCTCCCTGCCCGAGGACATCGGCGGCTCCCGGAACTGGGACTACCGCTTCACCTGGCTGCGGGACGCGGCGATCACCCTCTCCTCGCTGCTGCGCACCGGCTACCGCGAGGAGGCCCGCGCCTGGCGCGAGTGGCTGCTGCGCGCGGTCGCGGGCGACCCCGAGAACCTCCAGATCATGTACGGCATCGCGGGCGAACGAGAGCTCGGCGAGGCGGAGCTGCCCTGGCTGCCCGGCTATGAGAACTCCCGGCCCGTCCGCATCGGCAACGGCGCCGCCGGCCAGCTCCAGCTCGACGTCTACGGCGAGGTCACCGAGGCGCTGCACCTCGCCCATATGACCGGCCTCGCCCGCAACGACTACGCGAGCCTGCTCCAGCTGCGGCTGATCGGCTATCTGGAGGACCACTGGAACGAGCCCGACGAGGGCATCTGGGAGGTCCGCGGCCCGCGCCGGCACTTCGTCCACTCCAAGGTCATGGCCTGGGTCGCGGTGGACCGCACCATCAAGCTCATCGAGGCCGGCGACGTCGACGGGCCCCTGGAGCGCTGGCGCGAGCTGCGCGAGGACATCCACCGCGACGTGTGCGAGAAGGGCTACGACAAGGAACGCAACACCTTCACCCAGTCCTACGGGTCGAAGGAGCTGGACGCCTCCCTGCTGCTGATCCCGCAGATGGGCTTCCTGCCGCCCGACGACAAGCGCGTCATCGGCACCATCGAGGCGATCCAGCGGGAGCTGTCGACCCCGGACGGCTTCGTCCTGCGCTATCCCACGGTGGGCGACGAGTGCGGCGTGGACGGTCTGGAGGGCGACGAAGGGGCCTTCCTGGCCTGCTCGTTCTGGCTCGCCGACGACCTCGCCATGATCGGCCGGGTCGACGAGGCGCGGCAGCTGTTCGAGAAGCTGCTCGCGCTCCGCAACGACCTCGGACTCCTCGCGGAGGAGTGGGACCCCCGCCTCCAGCGCCAGGTGGGCAACTTCCCGCAGGCGTTCAGCCACGTCCCGCTGATCGACACGGCGCTGCGGCTCACGGCGTCGAGCGCGTTCGGCGGCTGAGACTCCGGAGACATCTCGCCGTACGGGCCCGGGGCACACGCCTTCGGGCCCGTACGGGCGGGCTATCTCCCGCGCAGCCCGAAATACAGCGCGCAGCAGCCGGCCGGCGCCACGAGGAGCGCCGCCGCGGCGTTCAGGCCGCCGTAGCCCACGGCGGCGACCAGCCCGCCGGAGAGCGCCCCGCCCGCCGCGCCGACGAGGTTCATCAGGGTGTCGGAGAGCCCCTGGACCTCCGCCCGGTGCCCGGCGTCCACGGACTCGCTGAGCAGAGTGGACCCGGCGACGGTCGCGCACGACCAGCCGATGCCGAGGAGCAGCAGCCCGGCGGTGACCGCCCAGCGGCGGCTTCCCGCGGTGCCCGCGAGCAGCGTCGCGGCGACGAAGACCACCTGCCCGAGCAGGATCACCGGCACCCGGCCGACGCGGTCGGTGAGCCGCCCCACCAGTGGCGACAGGCCGTACATCCCGGCGATGTGCAGGCTGACGGTGAGGCCCACGAGGCTCAACGAGGCGCCGTGGTGGGCGAGATGAATGGGCGTCATCGTCATCACCGACACCATCACGGCATGCCCGAGGACCAGCGCGGTCAGCCCGGTCAGCGCCGAGGGTGAAGCCGAGACATGACGCAGGGCTCCGCTCATTCGGGTACGGAAACGGGCCCGGCCGGTGACGTCCCCGGCGGCTCTCGCGGCGTCCTGGACGGCCAGCAGAAGGGGGTCCGGACGCAGCCGTACGAGGACGATCGCGGCTCCCGCGCAGAAGGCCACGAGGGAGAAGACGAAGGTGCCCGCGGTCTCCGGCACCCCCAGCGCGCGGCCGAGCACGGCGCCGGGGCCGCTGAGGTTGGGGCCGAGGACGCTGCCCACGGTGGTGGACCAGACGACGAGCGAGAGCTCGCGGGCGCGGGTGCGGGGTGGGGCGAGGTCGGTGGCCGCGTAGCGGGACTGGAGGTTGGCCGCCGTGCCCGCGCCGATGAGCAGCATCCCGAGCAGCACCAGGGGCGGCAGGTCCGCGCCCGCCGCCAGCAGCACCGTCAGTGCCCCGGCGGCCGCGACCAGCCAGCCGGTGCCCAGCCCGGCGCGGCGGCCGCGGGCCCGGGAGAGCGTGGCGAGGGGGACGGACAGCAGGGCGGCGCCCAGGGTCGTGAGCGTGGTGCCGAGGCCCGCGACGGCCTCGGAGCCGGTGAGGTGCTCGATCAGGATTCCCCCGGAGGAGATCATCGAGCCCATCCCGATCCCGGCGGCCACCTGTGCCGACATCAGGACCCTGACGGTGTGCCGCTGGACGGCGGCGCGGTCGGCCGCCGGGGATATGCCGGGTATGTCGGCGGAGTCCGGGGCCGACTCGGGGACTGCGGTCATGCGCGACAGCGTAGGGGCGGCCCGCCCGCCCCGGCACCGGCCCGGACCGGGTCCGGCCGGTCCGGCGGCGGTGGTCCGCGCCGGGGTGGGCCGAGTAGCGTTCCCGGTCATGGAACCGCAAGGCCCGCAAGGGACGATCACCGTGGCGCGGGCGCTCGACCTGCCCGCCCTGCGCAAGGGCCTGCCCGAGGTGCTGGCCGCGGGCGACCGGCTCGACCGCCCGGTGCGCTGGGTGCACGCGGGCGAGGCACCGCACATCGCCACCCTCCTCAAGGGCGGCGAGCTGCTGCTGACCACCGGGCTGGGGCTGGGCAGCCGCCCGGCCGAGCAGCGCGGCTTCGTCCGGGGCCTGGCCGAGCGGGGCATCGCGGCGCTGGTGGTGGAGCTGGGCGCCCGGTTCGCGACGCTGCCCGCGACGGTCGTGGACACGGCCCGCTCGCTGGGCCTGCCGCTGGTCCAGCTGCACCGTGAGGTGCCGTTCGTCGCGGTGACCGAGGAGATCCACACCGAGCTGGTCAACGAGCACTACGCCCTGCTGCGGCGCGCCGAGGAGGTCCACCGGCGGTGCACGGAGGTGCTGCTGGGCGGTGGCGGGGTGCCCGAGGTGCTGCGGCTGTTCGCGGGCTTCACCGGCAATCCCGTCTTCCTCCAGACGCCGGACGGGCGGCTGCTCTACGCGGCGGGGCCCGCGGGCCGGACGGGCGCCGATCCGCTCCAGGTGTGGGAAGGGCTGCGTGACGCGGGGCTCGCGGGCGCGCTGACCACCGACATTCCCGGCCAGGGCCCGGGGCCCGGCGCGGTCCGGGCCCGGCTGACCGTGCTGCCGGTGAACGCGCCGCTGGCGCCCGTGCACCGGATCGCCGCCGACCGTACGGCGGGGCTGCTGGCCGTCGTCCTCCTCCAGGCCCGGCAGGAGGAGGAGCTCGCGGCGCGCGGCCGGGGCGACTTCCTCTCCGGCCTCGCGGACGGCCGCGTCGATGCGGCCGACGCTCCCGCCCAGGCCCGCGTGCTCGGCTTCCGGCCGGGGCCCGGCCCGCTGCTGCCGATGGTGCTGCGGCTGTCCACCGATCTCGTACCGCCCGACAGCTGGGCCGCGCTGGTGTGCGCGGTGCAGGAGGAGCTGGCCGCGGTGGGGGCGCCGGTGCTGCTGGGCGTACGGCTGCCGGAGGGCCGGATACCGCTGCTGGTGGGGCTGCGGGACGAGGCGGAGCGCCCCGGCGTCGCGGACCGGGTGGCCGGGGCGCTGCGGGCCGGGGCCGAGCGGTCGGGGCAGCGTCACCCCGTGGTGGTGACGGGCGCGCCCACGGGGTGGGACACGGTGGGGCCGGGCCTGCGCCACGCCGCGGAGGCGGCGACGGCGGCCCGTGGTCTGCCGGACCGGCTCTGGCACGACGTCCGGCAGCTGGACGTGGACGTGCTGCTGTGGCGGCTGCGCTCGCAGGGCGATCTGGCGGCGTTCGTGGACCGGGTGATCGGGCCGCTCATCACCCACGACCGCGCGTCCCGCCAGGCACTGCTGCCGACGCTGGAGACGTATCTGGCCCACGCCGGACGCAAGGCGGAGACGGCACGCGAGCTCCACCTCAACCGCCAGACGCTCTACGACCGCCTGGCACGCATAGGCCGCCTCCTGGGCACGGACCTGGAGGACCCGCACACGGCGCTCTCCCTGAACCTGGCGCTGCGGGCACGACGGCACGTGGCGTAGCCCGGCCCGGAGGCGACCGCGCGGGTCGGCGAGGCCACGAACTCGGCTCGCGGCCGGTCGAGTCGGGGTACGGGCGCAAGGGCACGCGGCCCGCCCCTGGCGCCCGGCTGTCGCCGTATCCCCTGGGTCGCGGGCACAAGGACACTTGGCGCGGCCCGGCTCCGGACCCGGCTTATGGCGTTCAGCGACGCCGCGAGCCCGGCTTCCCGCCCGGCGCGGCAGGCACAGGGCACCTGGCGCGGCCCTGTGCCCTGCCGCCGAACCGCACGCCGCGGGCACGGCGGTCGTGGCACCCCCGGCGACCGTCCCTCAACGCCACCCCGAACCGGACCCCGCACTGCGGACCCGACGACACATACCGCAGCCGGATCCCGCACACACCGCACTCACGGAACCTGACACGACAGCCGTGCCGTGACCCCGCCCGCCCCGCCGCTCAACGCCACCCCGAACCGGAGCCCGCACACAGCGCACTCACGGAACCTGGCACGACGGCCGTTATTCGACCCCGCCCCCGCCGCTCAACGCCGCCGCGAGCTCAATTCGTCGTACACGCTCAGCACATGCGCCACCGTGTCGTCCTCCGTCGGCCACGTCGCCGCCTGTTCGCGGCCCGCCGCCGAGAGTTCCGCCCGGCGGACCGGGTCGGCGAGCAGGCGGCTCACGGCGGCGGCCAGCGCGGCCGCGTCGCCGTACGGGACGAGCTCGGCCGCCTCGCCGACCAGGTCCGGCACGCCGCCGACCGCGGTCGCCACCAGGGGGACGCCCGCGTGCAGGGCCTCCTGCGCGAGCACGGAGCGGGCCTCCCACCGGCTGGAGAGGATCGCCACGTCGGCCGTGGCCAGCAGGTCCGGTACGTCGTCGCGGTGGCCCACCAGGAGGACCGGCAGGCCCTCCGTCTCGATCCTGCGCTGGATGACCGGCCGTTCGCGGCCCTCGCCGGCCACGACGAGGAGGGGCTCGGGGTCGAGTTCACGCCAGGCGCGGGCCGCGTCGAGGAGGGGCCCGTGGCCCTGGTCGGCCTCCAGCCTGCCGACCGTGACGAGCAACGGCCGGGCGACGGCCCCCAGTTCGGCCCGCGTCTTGTTGCGCGTCGGCTCGTCGTCCTCGGGGGCGGGGCGCGGCGCGGGCACCCCGACGGGGGCCAGCCGGGCATCCCGGGCGCCGCGCTGGCGCGCCCGGTCGACGAGCTCAGAGGTCACCCCGAGCACGACGGCCGCGGCACGGGCCGCCTGCCGTTCCATCAGCCGTACGAGCTGGGCGCGCGCCCCTGCCGCGCGCGCCCTCGTGTGCCAGGTGACAACCAGGGGCGTACGCCGTCCCCGCAGCGCGAGTGCCGCGAGCACCCCCGACCGCAGACCGTGCGCGTGGACCACGTCCGCGCCCGTGCTCGCGGCCCGGATCCCGGCGACGGCCAGGGCGTCCGGGCCGGTGCGCAGTGGCGCGAACGAGGCGCCGCCGACGGCCCCGGCGCCCGTGAAGCCGTACCCTTCGCCCGTGCGCCGCGGTGCGCACACCGTCACCCGCAGCCCGCGCGCGACCAGCCCGGCGGCCAGCGACCGCACATGCGGTCCACTGCCGGAACCGCCGCCGCCCAGCACTTGCACGGCGTGCAGGGGTGGGCGCCCGTGCGGCGAGACGGGTGTGCTGCTCACGCGGGTGAAGCTCCTGATTCGGCGTCGGGCGAGGACGGACGGCGCTGCGGTGCCGCGCCCAGGATGCCAGCCTTCACCGACATCCCGACACCACCGTCTCGCGGGTCGGCCGCCTTACCTCGCCCACGCATGCGCGGGTTCACTCACATAGGTGATTCTTGGCGGCCGGCCTCACGACGGCGGTGGCATGCGGTACCGACTGTGTGCCAGCGCCGCCGGATCACCGCGGGCCCGACGCGTGTGCGCTCCTCTGCGGAAGCTCAATATGCGGAAGGGCCGGACCCGGTCGGCGCCTCGCGGGCCACCGCCGGACCCGGTCGGCGCCGAACCCAAGGCCGGACCGAAGGCCGGCCCCAAGGGCCAGGGGCGCCCCCTTCGTTCGCCCGGCGCGCTCGCGCGGCCGTGGCACGGCCGGCATGCTCACCGGCGCGCCGGGGCGGCCTCACGCCCCCCGTGGGAGCGGTGCGCGCGCGGCCGCCAGGAGTTCCTCGGCGTGGGCCCGGGCCAGGTGGGAATCCGACTGGCCCGCCAGCATCCGGGACAGCTCCCGCACCCGGTCCTCCCCCTCCATCGCCTGGACGCCGCTGCGGGTCACCGTCCCGTCGTGGGTCTTCTCGACCACCAGGTGGCGGTCGGCGAAGGCGGCCACCTGCGGAAGGTGGGTGACGACCACGACCTGCGCGGTCTGCGCGAGGCGGGCCAGCCGGCGGCCGACCTCGACGGCGGCCTTGCCGCCGATGCCGGCGTCGACCTCGTCGAAGAGATACGTGGGCACGGGGTCGGAACCCGCGAAGACGACCTCGACGGCGAGCATCACGCGCGACAGCTCACCGCCGGAGGCGCCCTTGGCGATGGGGCGCGGCTGGGCGCCGGGGTGCGGGGCGAGGTAGAGCTCGACCTCGTCGGCGCCGTGCGGGCCGTAGGCGACGGGGCGCCCGCCCACCTCGATGCCGTGGTCGGCCTCCGCCTCCGCGACCTCGCTCTGCCGGATCGCGAAGGAGACGCGCGCGTGCGGCATCGCCAGCGACGCGAGCTCCTCCGTGACGGCCTCGGCGAACCGCTCGGCCGCCTCCGTCCGCGCGTCGGTCAGCGCCTGCGCGAGCTCGCCCAGTTCGGCGCGCAGCGCGTCGCGTTCGGCGGTCAGTTCGCCGATGCGGTCGTCGTCGCCCTCCAGCTCGGCGAGCCGGCCCGCGCCCTCCTCCGCCCAGGCCAGGACGCCCGCGATGTCCTCGCCGTACTTCCGCGTCAGATGTGTCAGGGCCGCCCGCCGCTCCTCGACGGCCGCGAGCCTGCGCGGGTCCGCGTCCAGGTCGGAGGCGTAGCCCGCGAGCTCCCCCGCCACGTCGGACAGCAGGATGCCGATCTCACCGATCCGGTCGGCGAGGCCGGCCAGGGCCGGGTCGTGGGCGCGTACGGCCTCCACCGCCCGCTGCGCGCCCGCGACCAGGGTGGCGGCGTCGATGCCCTCGGGGTCCTCGGGGTTCCCGGCGAGGGCGGCGTGGGCCACGGTGGCGGCGGAGGCGAGGGCCTCGGCGTGGCCCAGGCGGGCGGCCTCGGCGGCCAGTTCGGTGTCCTCGCCGGGCAGCGGCTCGACGGCGGCGACCTCCTCCAGGCCGAAGCGCAGCAGATCCGCCTCCTGCGCCCGCTCGCGGGCCCGGGTGGTCAGCTCGGCCAGCTCGGCGGCGACGGCCCGCAGCCTGCGATAGGCGGATACATATTTGGCGAGCGGCACGGACACGGCGTCGCCCGCGTACCGGTCGAGCGCCTGCCGCTGCCGCGCGGGTCTGAGCAGCCCCTGCTGGTCGGTCTGGCCGTGCACGGCCACGAGGTCGTCGGCGAGCTCGGCGAGCAGGCCGACGGGCACGCTCCGGCCGCCCACATGGGCGCGCGAGCGGCCCTCGGCGGAGAGGGTGCGGCTGATGAGCAGGGTGCCGTCCTCGAGGTCGGCGCCCGCCTCCTCCGCGCGGACGGCCGCGGGCGACCGGCGGTCGACGGTGATCCTCCCCTCGACCACCGCGCTCTTGGCGCCCGTCCGCACCAGCGCGGGGTCGGCACGCCCGCCGAGCAGCAGACCGAGGCTGGTGACGACCATGGTCTTGCCCGCGCCGGTCTCGCCGGTCACCGCGGTAAAACCGGGCGCCAGCTCGACCACCGCGTCATCGATGACGCCCAAGGACCGGATCCGCATCTCCTCCAACACGGATACGACCATACGAGGTTCCGGGGCCCCCTCGCGACGGCCACCCCCATCCGCCGCCCTGGGGAGAACCCCACCATCGGTCCGGGTGACCCCTCCATGGCCTCCGCGCCCCTTACCGGAGAGGCTTGATCCCGTCCCGCCCGAACGCACTCCCATGAGGTCAGGATGACCGTACGCCCCCGTACCCCGCGCATCGCCGCACTGCTGCTGACCACGGCCGTCGCCCTGACCACCGCCGTCGGTCCGGGGAACGCGTCCGCCCGCGGCCCGGGCGGTGCGGCGCTCGACGGCACATGGCGCGTGGACGGTTACGGCACGGTCGTCACCGTGGAGGGCGGGGGACGGAAGCTGCGGTCGTACGAGACCACGGCCGTCAGCTGTCTGCCCGGCGGGCTGACCGCGGCCCGCTCCGACACCCGCGGCCCCTTCCTCCAGGAGGGCGAGGCACCCCTCACGGTGACGCCGAAGGGGCGCGACCGGGCGGAGCTGGCGTTCGGGGACGACGTGGGGCACCGCACACTGCGCCGGATCACCGCACTGCCCGCGAACTGCCGCGGCGACATCGGCCCGGACCCCAAGGCGGACCCGCGGCAGGTCTTCGACACCTACTGGCGGACGTACGCCGAGAACTACCCCTTCTTCGCCGCGCGGCACATCGACTGGAACGCCGTACGGGACCGCTACCGGCCCCGGATCACGGCGGCCACCGGCCCGGACGAGCTGTTCTCGGTCCTGTCGGAGATGGTCCGGCCGCTCCACGACGGGCACACCGGCCTGGTCGACCCGCGGCACCCCGAGGGCTACTTCGCCGGGCACCGCGAGGACACCGTCCTCCCCACGGCGCAGGAGCGGAACCGCATGGACCAGGCCGTCGCCGAGAGCGTCAGGGCGGCCGGCGGCAAGGACGAACGGTCCTGGGCGGACGGGAAGATCAGCTACGCGGAGCTGCCGGGGCGGATCGGCTTCCTCCGCGTCACCACGTTCCAGGGCTACGCGCAGGGCAACACCTACGAGGCCGACGCGGCCACGCTCGGCAAGGCCCTCGACGAGGTCTTCACCGCCGCCCGCACGAGCGGTCCGGGCGCCCTGCGCGGCCTGGTCCTCGACCTGCGGCTCAACGGCGGCGGCTCGGACCGCCTCTCCCTGGACGTGGCCGAGCGGCTGACCGGGCGGCCGTACACGGCCTATCTCAAGCACGCGCGCGACGACGCCGACGACCCGCGGAAGTTCACCCCCGCCGAGCCGGTGCGGGCCGTCCCGCACGCCGGGCCCGTCTACACCGGCCCGCTGACCGTCCTCACCAGCCGGCTGACGATGAGCGCGGGCGAGACCCTCACCGAGGCGCTGCTCGGGCGGGGCCCGAAGCCGGTGCTCATCGGCGAGAACACGCAGGGCCTCTTCTCCGACCGGCTGGAGCGGACGCTCCCCAACGGCTGGCAGTTCTGGCTGCCGAACGAGGAGTTCTTGAACGGTTCGGATCGCCGGACGACGTATGACGGGGCGGGCATTCCGCCTACGGTCGCCGTCCGCCCGGACGACGCGCTGCCGGAGGCTCTGGCGCGGCTGCGTCCGTGAGTGGCCGCCTCACGGTTCGGGTGTCCTCGAGCGCCGGACGCAGCCGGGAAGGGGCGGGGCTGGGAAAAAGCCCGCCGCAGGCGCATCCGGCAACGGCGGGCACCCCACCCCGTCACCTAATGCGGCGCCCCTCGCCACCCAGCCACCGGCAGCGCGAACTTCGCCACCAACCGGTCGGTGAACGACGCATGGTGCAGCCGGGCCAACCGCACCGGCACAGCCCCCCGCCGCACCTCCACCCGCGCCCCCGCCGACAGCTCCACCGTCCGCCGCCCGTCACACCAGAGCACACCGTTCGGCGTCTCCGGCTGCACCTCCACGGCGAGCACCGAATCCGGCGCGGTCACCAGCGGCTTGGCGAAGAGGGCGTGGGCGCTGATGGGGACCATCAGCAGGGCCTCGACCTCGGGCCAGACCACCGGGCCGCCGGCGGAGAACGCGTAGGCCGTCGAGCCGGTGGGGGTCGCGCAGACGACGCCGTCGCCGCCGAAGCGGGAGACCGGCCGGCCGTCGACCTCGGTGACGACCTCCAGCAGCCGCTCGCGCGCGGCCTTCTCGACGGACGCCTCGTTCAGCGCCCAGTCGGTGTGCACGATGTGTCCGTCGGCGCGGACGAGCACGTCGAGGGTCATCCGCTCCTCGACCTCGTACTCCCGGGTCACCACCCGGTCCACGACCTTGTCCAGGTCGTCGCGCTCGGCCTCGGCGAGGAAGCCGACCCGGCCGAGGTTGACGCCCAGCATCGGCACCCCGGAACGGCGGGCGAACTCGGCGCCCCGCAGCAGCGTGCCGTCGCCGCCGAGCACGATCAGCAGCTCGCAGCCCTCCAGGACGTCCGGCCGGTCCGGTCCGGCCTCGACGAGTTCGGCCGAGGGCGGGAGCGGCAGGTCGGCGGCCTCCTCGGCCAGCACGCGCACGCCGATGCCGCAGCGCAGCAGTCCCTGGACGACGAGTTCGGCGCTGCGGATGGCCGCGGGCCTGCCGGTGTGGGCGAGCAGGAAGACCCTGCGGCCGTCGGCCGCCGTCCTCTCCCCCTCGGCTGCCGCCCTGGTCTGTGCGGATACCGCTGCGGATACTGCTGTCGATGCTGATTCTGAAGTGGTCAACGGGGCCCCTCCGCCACTGCACGGTCAACGTCCGCCGGGTCCAGTTCAGGCGCCCCGGCGCGCAGCCACAGAAAGTACTCGACGTTGCCCGAGGGTCCCGGCAGCGGGCTGGCCGTCACGCCCAGCACACCGAGCCCGAGCCCGGCCGCCTGGGCCGCGACCGTACGGACCGCGTCGGCCCGCAGCTGGGTGCTGCGCACGACGCCGCCGCTGCCGAGCCGCTCCTTGCCGACCTCGAACTGCGGCTTGACCATGAGGACGAGGTCCGCGTCGGGGGCGGAGCAGCGCACGAGCGCGGGCAGCACGAGGCCGAGGGGGATGAAGGACAGGTCGCCGACGACGAGGTCGGCGGGCTCGCCGTCGATCTGCTCCAGCGTCAGCTCGCGAACGTTGGTGCGGTCCTTCACGGTGACGCGCTCGTCGCTCTGGAGCGACCAGGCGAGCTGGCCGTAGCCGACGTCGACGGCGACGACGTGGGCGGCGCCCGCGCGCAGCAGGACGTCGGTGAAGCCGCCGGTGGAGGCGCCCGCGTCGAGCGCGCGGCGGCCCTCGACCTTCAGCCCGCGGGGGACGAAGGCGGCGAAGGCGCCGGCGAGCTTGTGGCCGCCGCGGGAGACGTAGTCCGGGTCGTTCTCGTCGTTCGTGACGACGACGGCGGCACTGATCTCCACCTGCGTGGCCGCCTTGGTCGCGGTCGCGCCGCCGACGGTCACCCGGCCCGCCGCGATGAGCTGGCTCGCGTGCTCGCGGGAGCGGGCGAGTTTCCGGCGCACCAGCTCGGCGTCGAGTCGGCTGCGGCGCGGGCGGGTCACTGCCACGGGTGGTTCAGCTCCTGTTGTCGTGCGAAGCGGGCGCGCCGGAGGGCGCCGTCGGCCCGGGGTGCCGGTCGAGCGCGGTGAGCGCGTCGCGCAGGCCCCGGTGTACATCCTCGTACACCTCCAGGTGACCGGTCGCGGCGAGGTGGTCGGCGTCGGCCAGCCGGACCAGCAGGCCGTCGACGGCGGGGTCGCCGGTGGGGGCGCGGTCGACGCCGAGCGGGAGGGGCCCGCTCGCCCGCTCGTCCCGCGGTGCGCCGGTCATCGGGTCGGTCATGTCCCCGACGCTACCCCGTCCCGGTGCCTTCGCGGCGTACGCGATCCGCTGGGGTAGCGTCCCTCCCCATGGCGACCATCGAGGAGTGCCGGGAGGCACTCGACCGGCTGGCGGGGAATCTCGCGGGGGCGAGCGGCGACCTGCGGGACGCCGCCGCGCCCGACCGCTCGCTCAGCTGCCACCTCTCCGATCTCGACGTCACCTTCACGGGCCATCTGGCGGGCGGGCACATCCAGGACGTCACGACACAGCCGGGCACTCCCGAGCGGCGGGCGGAGATCGCCCTGACGATGTCGGGCGACGACCTGGTGGACCTGGTGGACGGCCGGCTGGGCTTCGCGAAGGCGTGGGCCTCGGGCCGGGTCAGGGTGCAGGCGAGCCTGCGGGACGTCCTGCGGCTGCGGTCCCTGCTGTAGCCCCGGCGGGCACGCGGCGCCGGCGGGCGGCCGGGACGACCAGGGGCGTGCCCGTCTCGGGGTCGTCGATGACCTGGCAGCGCAGCCCGAAGACCTGCTCGACCAGCTCGGCCGTGACGACCTCCCCCGGCTCGCCCTGGGCGACGACCCGCCCGTCGCGCATGGCGATGAGGTGGGTGGCGTAGCGGGCGGCGTGGTTGAGGTCGTGGAGGACGGCGACGAGGGTGCGGCCCTGTTCCTCGTGCAGTTGGGCGCACAGGTCGAGGACGTCGATCTGGTGCTGGATGTCGAGGTAGGTGGTCGGCTCGTCCAGGAGCAGCAGCGGGGTCTGCTGGGCGAGGGCCATGGCGATCCAGACGCGCTGGCGCTGGCCGCCGGAGAGCTCGTCGACGTGGCGGTCGGCGAGGCCGTCGACGCCGGTCGCGGTCATCGACTTCACGACGATCCGCTCGTCCTCGCGCGACCACTGCCGCAGCAGTCCCTGGTGCGGGTAGCGGCCACGGGCGACGAGGTCGGCGACGGTGATCCCGTCCGGGGCGACGGAGGACTGCGGCAGCAGCCCGAGCGTGCGGGCGACCTGCTTGGCGGGGTACGAGTCGATGGCCGCGCCGTCGAGCAGCACGGCTCCGGCGGCGGGCTTGAGCATGCGGGAGAGGGCCCGCAGGAGGGTGGACTTGCCGCAGGCGTTGGGCCCGACGATCACGGTGAAGGAGCGGTCGGGGACGGCGACGGAGAGGTTCTCCGCGATGACCCGCTGGTCGTAGGAGAGGGTCACGGACTCGGCGGTCAGCCGGGGCTTCCCGGCCGCTCCGGCCGCCTGTGGCACGGCGGCCTCGCGTACGTCGCTCACGGTGGTCTCTCCTTGTTGGTTCGTGGTGTGCGGCGTCATATCCGGCCTGCCTTGCGCTCGGTGAAGAGCAGCCACAGCAGATAGCAGCCGCCGAGCATGCCGGTCACCGCGCCGACGGGCAGCTGGTCGGCGCCGAAGAGCCGCTGCGAGGCCCAGTCGGCGGTGATGAGCAGGACGGCGCCCATGCACGCGGAGGCGGGCAGGTTGGGGCCCGGCGCCCGGGTCAGCCGCCGGGCGAGCTGCGGGGCGGCGAGGGCGACGAAGCTGACGGGTCCGGCCGCGGCGGTCGCGGCGGCGGTCAGCAGGACGGCGGCGCCCATCACGACGATCCGGACGCGCTCGGCCCGTACGCCCAGCGCGTGCGCCGCGTCGTCGCCCATCTCCAGCATCCGCAGGGCCCGGCCGTGGCCGATGACGACGGGGAAGAGCACGGCGGCGACACAGAGCAGGGGCCAGACCTGGCTCCAGTCGCGGCCGTTGAGCGAGCCGACCATCCAGACCAGCGAGCGGGTCGCGTCGACGAGGTCGGCCCGGGTCATCAGGTAGTCGCGGACGCCGGTGAGCACGGCGGCCGCGCCGATGCCCACGAGGACGAGGCGGTAGCCGTGGACGCCCTTCTTCCACGCCAGCAGGTAGACGGCGATGCCGGTGAGCAACCCGCCGGCCACGGCTCCGGCCGCGACGGCGAAGGGGTCGCCGTGGAAGAGGATGATGACGACGAGCGCCCCGGCCGCCGAGCCCTGGCCGAAACCGATCACGTCGGGGCTGCCCAGCGGGTTGCGGGAGACCGACTGGAACACCGCGCCCGCCAGGCCGAGGCAGGCGCCGACGAGCAGCCCGACGAGCACGCGCGGCAGCCGCAGGTCCTGGACGATGAACTCCTGCGCGGTCGTGCCGCCGCCGGTGAGGGTGGTGACGACCTCGGCCGGTGACATCGGGAAGTCGCCGGTGCCGATGAGGGCGACGGCGGCGGCCGCGGCGAGCAGGAGCAGCCCCGCGACGACGAGAACGGCGCGGGTGTCCACGCGCAGCGAGAGCCCGCCGCGGGTGCGGACCACCTTGGGCCTGGGGGGTGAGGAGACGCTCACTGCTGGACCACCCTCCGGCGGCGTACGAGGTGGATGAAGACGGGCCCGCCGATCAGCACGGTGACGATGCCGACCTGGAGTTCGCCGGGCCGGGTGACGACCCGTCCGAGCACGTCGGCGCCGAGCAGCAGCACGGGCGCGAGGACGGCCGCGTACGGCAGGATCCAGCGCAGATCCGGGCCGGTGAGGGCGCGGACCAGGTGCGGGACGATCAGGCCGACGAAGACGATCGGCCCGCAGGCGGCGGTCGCCGCGCCGCACAGCAGCGTGACGGCGGCCATGGCCAGGACGCGGGTGAGCGTGGGCCGGGAGCCGAGCGCGAGGGCGGTGTCGTCGCCGAGTGCCATGGCGTTGAGCGGCCGGGCGAGCACGAGGGCGAGCACGACGCCGAGGCCGATGAAGGGCGCGATCCGGCCGACGGTCCCCATGTCGGCGGAGGCGAGCGAGCCGACGGTCCAGAAGCGCATCCGGTCGAGCGCGGCGGAATCCATCAGCTGGACGGAATAGACGTAGCCGTACAGCGCGTACGTGACGGCCGTGCCCGCCAGCGCGAGCCGCACCGGGGTCGCGCTGCGGCTGCCGCCGAGGAAGTGGACGGCCACGGCGACGACGGCCGCGCCGAGGAAGGCGAACCACATGTAGCCGCTGATCGTGCCGATGCCCAGGAAGGTGATGGCGGAGACGACTGCGGCCGCGGCCCCGGCGTTGACGCCGAGGATGCCGGGTTCGGCGAGCGGGTTGCGGGTGAGCGCCTGCATCACGGCGCCCGCGAGTCCGAGCGCGGCGCCGACCAGGATGCCCAGGAGGGTGCGGGGCAGGCGCACTTCGCGGACGACCACGGCGTCGGCGCCGGAGGCGGAGTGGAAGAGCGCGTCCCACACCTGGTCGAGGGGGATCGCTCTGGCGCCGACGGCGACGCTCGCGACGGCGACCAGGAGCAGGACTCCCAGCGCGGCGAACAGACCTGCCGCGCGGGCCGCGTTGCGGCCGGGCGGCGCGGACCGGGGCGGCGCCGCCGGGGATTCGGGGAGACTGTCGACCAACACCAGGTTAGGTTAGCCTACCCTGACACCGCCCCTTCGAGTGAGTACCGAGAGAAGTGCATCACATGAGCACCCCCCGCATCCCAGGCATCAGCTCCCTGTCCCGTCGCGGCCTTCTGACGGTGGGTGGCGCGCTCGGCGCCGGCGCCCTCCTCAGCGCCTGCGGGAGCGGGAAATCCTCGGGAGGCTCGGACTCCGGCTCCTCCGGCGGCTCCTGGACCTTCAAGGACGACCGCGGCGAGACGGCCAAGGCGGGCAGCACGCCCAAGAAGGTCGTCGCCTTCACCGGCTCCGCCGCCGCCCTCCACGACTTCGGCTTCGACTGTGCCGCCGTCTTCGGCCCCACCAAGCTCAAGGACGGCAAGCCCGACCCCCAGGCCGGCGACCTCGACGTCGACAAGGTGACGGTCCTCGGCAACACCTGGGGCGAGTTCAACGTCGAGAAGTACGCCGCCATGGGCCCCGAACTGCTCGTCACCAACATGTTCCAGGGTCAGGAGCTCTGGTACGTCCCCGACGACAGCAAGAAGAAGATCCTCGGCCTCGCCCCCTGCGTCGGCATCAGCACCTCCAAGAAGTCGCTCACCGACGTCATCGGGCGCTACGCCGAACTCGCCGGGTCCCTCGGCGCCGACCTCCGGGCGAAGCGCGTCACCGACGCCAAGCAGCGCTTCGAGAAGGCGTCCGAGACGCTCCGCAAGGCCGCCCGCGACAACAAGGGCCTCAAGGTCCTCGCCGCCTCCGCCGCCGCCGACATGTTCTACGTCTCCGACCCCTCCGTCTACGCCGACCTCACCTACTTCAAGCAGCTCGGCGTCGAGATCGTCGTCCCCGACAAGGTCACCGGCGGCTTCTTCGAGAGCCTCAGCTGGGAGAACGCCGGCAAGTACGCCGCCGACCTGATCCTCCTCGACAACCGCACCGCCACCCTCCAGCCCAAGGACCTCACCGCCAAGCCCACCTGGGCGGGCCTGCCCGCGGTCAAGGCCGGCCAGATCACCCCCTGGCTCAGCGAACCGCGCTACTCCTACGCCGGCTGTGCCCCGCTCATCGAGAGCCTCGCCGCCGCGGTCGAGAAGGCCAAGAAGGTCAGCTGACGGTCCCTCACGCCGGCCACCGCCGGCGACCGTGTCCGTCGCGCCCGCCGAAAGGATCACGCCCCGCATGACCACCACCTCCACCGCCGCCCCGTTCCGCTTCTTCGACCTGCGCGTCCTGCGGGCGGTCCGGGTCAGCCCCGCCATGATCCGCGTCACCTTCGGCGGGGACGACCTCGGCGCCGCCGTCAGCGACGGCCGCGACCAGCGCTTCAAGCTGTTCCTGCCGCAGCCCGGCCAGGACGCCCCCGTCCTCCCCGAGGACCTCGGCGAGGGCTGGTACGCGCAGTGGCGCGCCCAGGACCCCGCCGTACGCGCCGTCATGCGCTCGTACACCGTCCGCGACCTGCGCGAGAACCCGGCCGAGCTCGACGTCGACTTCGCCGTCCACGGCGACGCCAACGGCCACGGCGGGCCCGCCACGAACTGGGCGCAGGCCGCCCGCCCCGGCGACCGCGTCGCCGTCCTCGGCCCGGTCGCCCGGGACAACGGCGGCGCCGACTTCCAGCCCCCGGCCGGCACCGACTGGGTTCTCGTCGCCGCCGACGAGACCGCCCTGCCCGCCGTCGCCGGCATCCTCGCCTGGCTGCCCGCGGGCACCCGGGCGAAGGTCTGGATCGAGGTGCCGCACGCCGACGACGTCCAGGGCCTGCCGACCGCCGCCTCGGCGGAGATCACCTGGCTCGTACGGGGACCCGGCCACGCGAGCCCGCTGGCCGACGCGGTGCGCGCGGCGGAGCTGCCGACCGGCACCCCGTACTCCTGGATCGCCGGCGAGGCCGGCATGGTCCGCACCCTCCGCCGCCACCTGGTCGGCGAACGCGGCTTCGACCGCCGCGCGGTGACCTTCACCGGCTACTGGCGCCGGGGCGCCTCGGAGGAGGAACTCCTGGCGGAGCTCTCCTGAGGCCGAGGACGCCGACGGGCCCCCAGCCCTGCCGCCAGGGCTGGGGGCCCGTCGGCGTCCCGCACAGGACGCGGAAGGCGTCAGAACCCCAGCCGCGCCAGCGCCTTCCCCGCGTCCAGCTCGCACCGGCCGGAGCCCGCCGCCGACCAGGCGGCCCCGCACAGCGCCCGCAGCCCGTCGACCGGCTCCCCCGCACCCGCCAGGGTCAGCTCCCCGCCCTCCGCCGTGGCCGTCCACCCACCGCACCGGAAGTCCTCGCCGACCGCCGGCTGCGCCTGGAGCAGCCCCCGCAGGTCCTTCGCCACATACGTCGGCCGGTGCTCCGGCGGCGCGGCAAGCAGCTGCGCGGCGGTCGTCACCCCGGTCAGGACGAGCAGCGAGTCCACGCCGCCCACGTGGGCGCCCTCGATATCGGTGTCCAGCCGGTCACCGACGACCAGCGGCCGCTCCGCGCCCGTGCGCAGCACCGTCTCCCGGTGCATCGGCGGCAGCGGCTTCCCCGCCACCTGCGGCTCCGCACCCGTCGCGATCCGCACGACCTGCACCGCCGCGCCGTTGCCGGGCGCGATCCCCCGGGCGCTGGGAATCGTCAGGTCCGTATTGGAGGCGAACCACGGCACGCCCCGCGCCACCGCGTACGACGCCTCCGCCAGCCGCGACCACGGCATGTCCGGCCCGCCGTAGCCCTGCGCCACCGCGGCCGGGTCCTCGTCCGCCGAGTCCACCGGAACCAGCCCGCGCTCCTCCAGCGCGACCCGCAGCCCCTCCGCCCCGATCACCAACACCCGTGAGCCGGAGGGGATCTGATCGGCAATCAGCCGTGCCACGGCCTGCGCCGAGGTGATCACATCGGAGGGCTCGGCGGGCACCCCGAGCTCCGTCAGGTGCGCGGCGACCGCCCCGGGCGTACGGGCCGCGTTGTTCGTCACATAGGCGAGGTGCATCCCGCCGTCCCGCGCCGTCCCCAGCGACTCGACGGCGTACGCGATGGCCTCGCCGCCCGCGTAGACCACGCCGTCGAGGTCCAGCAGCGCCGTGTCGTAGGCCGCGCTCAGCGGCTCGCGGCTGCCGTCGGGCCGGGTCCGGACGGTCTGGTTCATCGTGCGCTCACTCCTTGTGCTGTACGTCTCTTCCCCGATCATTGCTCATCCGGCCATGGGACATAACATTTCCCAATGAGCACTCCAGGCCGAACAGGGGATACAAGGCAGGGTCTCGAACTCGCGCCATTCCGAGGGCTGCGCTATGTCCCGGAGCGGGTCGGCAGCCTGGCCGCCGTGACGTCACCACCGTACGACGTCGTCGTACGGCCCGACGGCCTGCGCCACCTGGAGACCGCGGACCCGCACAACATCGTCCGCCTCATCCTCCCCCAGGCCGCCACGGCCGCGGACCGGCACCGGCAGGCCGCGGAAACGCTGCGCCGCTGGCAGGACGAGCGGATCCTCGCCGCCGACCCCGAACCCGCGCTCTACGTCTACGAGCAGCGGGGCGACGGCATACTGCAACGCGGCCTCATCGGGGCCCTGCGCCTCAGCCCCCGCGAGGAGGGCGTCGTGCTCCCCCACGAGGACGTGATGCCGCACATCGTCGAGGACCGCGCGGCCCTGATGCGTGGCACGGGCGCCAACCTGGAGCCGCTGCTCTTCTCCTACCGCGGGAACGGCGGCGAGGGCGGCGCGGCGGGTGTCATCGAGCGGGTGACCCGCACCGCTCCGCTGCTCTCCACCACCACCGACGACGGCTACGCCCACCGGCTGTGGTCCATCACCGACCCGGACGACCTGCGCCGCGTCGGCGAGGACCTGTCCCGGCAGCAGGCCCTGATCGCCGACGGCCACCACCGCTGGGCCACCTACCTGCGGCTGCGCGCCGAGCAACCCGCCGGCAGCCCCTGGGACTTCGGCCTGGTCCTCCTCGTCGACACCGCCCGCTATCCCCTGCGCGTACGGGCCATCCACCGCCTGCTGCACAACCTCCCGGTCGCCGAGGCGCTCGCGGCCGCCAGCACCGCCTTCCGCGTACGCACCCTCGAAGGCTCCCTGCCGGAGGCCCTGGACGCGCTCGCCGAGGCGGTGGGCAAGGACGGCAACGCCTTCGTGCTCGCCGGCGACGGCCGCTTCCACCTCCTCGACACCCCCGACCCCGCCCTCCTCGCCCGCACGGTCCCCACCGACCGCCCGGAGGCATGGCGCACACTCGACGCCACCGTCCTGCACTCGGTCCTCCTGGAACACATCTGGCACGTCCCGGACGACCCCGAGCACATCGGCTACATCCACGAGACGGCAGCCGCCGTCGAACAGGCCGAACGCCACGGCGGCACGGCGGTACTGATGCACCCGGTCTGCGAGGACGTCGTACGCGAACTGGCGGAACAGGGCGTCACCATGCCCCGCAAATCCACCTCCTTCGGCCCCAAACCGGCGACGGGCCTGGTGCTGCGGAGCCTGGCGTTGAACTGAGACCGACCGGCCGACGGCCTCAACGCCGAAGGGCGGAACCCCCGGTGGGGGTTCCGCCCTTCGGCGTCAGCGTCAACGCGTGAGCGGTCAGCTCTTGTCGTCGGCCTGCTTGTCCTCGGCCGCCTTCTCCGCGGCGGGCTCGGGGGCCTCGGCGGGCTCCTCGGGCATGACGGGCTCCACGAACTGCGGGGCCGCTGCCGGGGTTTCGACGGACCGCTCCGGGGCGTCCGCCTCGACGGTCTCGTTCTCAGCGGGCTCGGCGGTCTCGGCGGTCTCGGCCACCGGAGCCTCGGCCACCGGGGTCTCCTCGTCCTCGTCGGCCTCGACCAGGGCGTCCGTGAACTCGACGCCGTCCAGCTCCGCGAGCCGGTCGGAGGCGTCCGTCATGCCGCCCTGGTCCGCCTCGAGGGCCTTGGCGAACCACTCACGGGCCTCGTCCTCGCGGCCCACGGCGAGCAGCGCGTCGGCGTAGGCGTAGCGCAGGCGGGCGGTCCACGGCTGGATCGAGCTGGACGCGAGCTCGGGGCTCTGCAGGGTCACGACCGCGGCGTCCGCCTGGCCCATGTCCTTGCGGGCACCGGCGGCGACGAGACGCATCTCGACCTGGCCGGCCTTGTCCAGCTTGTGCACCTCGGGCTCGCCTGCCATGGCCAGCGCGCGCTCCGGGCGGCCCATGCCGCGCTCGCAGTCGGCCATCACGGGCCACAGCTCGACGGAGCCCGTCATCCGGCGCGCGGCGCGGAACTCGGCCAGCGCCTCGGTGTACTTGCCCGTGCCGTACGCGGCGAAGCCGGCGGCCTCACGCACGGCGGCGACGCGGGACGCGAGGCGCAGGGCGATCCGGGAGTAGGCGTACGCCTGCTCCGGGTCCTCGTCCAGCAGGTTCGCCACCATGACGAGGTTGCGCGCGACCTCCTCGGCAAGGCCCTTCGGCAGGCTCATGAGCTCCTGCTTGACGTCCTTGTCGATCTCGTCGCCGGTCACGTCGTCGGGGATCGGCAGACGCTTCACGGGCTCGCGGTCCCGGTCCCGGTCGTCACGCCGGTCATCACGGCGCCCGTAGCCACCGGAGCGCTCGTCGCGCCCACCGCGGTAGCCACCGCCGCCCTGCCGGTCGTCACGACGCCCGTAGCCGCCACCGCCCGGACGACCACCACGGTCATCGCGGCCACCACGGTAGCCACCGCGGTCGTCATCGCGACGGGGGCCACGATCGTCGTCACGGCGCGGAGCGCGGTCGTCGCGGCGGAAGGACGGACGGTCGTCACGACGCTCGTCACGACGGAAGCCGCCACGGTCGTCGTCACGGCGCGGGCCGCGGTCGTCACGGCGGAAACCACCGCGGTCGTCATCGCGACGGGGGCCGCGGTCGTCGTCACGACGGAAGGACGGGCGGTCGTCGCGACGGAACGACGGACGGTCGTCACGGCGCTCGTCACGACGGAAACCACCGCGATCGTCGTCACGACGGGGCGCGCGGTCGTCACGGCGGAAGGACGGACGGTCATCACGACGCTCATCGCGACGGAAGCCGCCGCGGTCGTCCTCGCGACGGGGGCCGCGGTCGTCATCACGACGGAAGGAGGGGCGGTCGTCGCGACGGAAGCCACCACCGGCGGGACGGCCACCACGGTCGTCACGCCCACCGCGGAAACCACCACGGTCGTCGTCACGGCGCGGGCCGCGGTCGTCGCGGCGGAAGGACGGACGGTCGTCACGACGCTCGTCACGACGGAAGCCGCCACGGTCATCGTCACGACGGGGGCCGCGATCGTCGTCACGACGGGGCGCGCGGTCGTCACGGCGGAAGGACGGACGGTCATCACGACGCTCGTCACGACGGAAACCACCGCGATCGTCGTCACGGCGCGGGGCACGGTCGTCACGGCGGAACGACGGACGGTCATCGCGACGCTCATCGCGACGGAAACCACCGCGGTCGTCCTCGCGACGCGGGCCACGGTCGTCATCACGACGGGGCGCCCGGTCGTCGCGGGGGAAGGAGGGACGGTCGTCGCGACGGAAGCCACCACCGGCGGGACGGCCACCACGGTCGTCACGCCCACCGCGGAAACCACCACGGTCGTCCTCGCGGCGCGGGCCGCGCGGACGGTCGTTGCTGCCGCCGCGGTCGTCACGACGGAAACCACCGCCGGTCGGGCGTCCACCCCGGTCGCCTTCACGGCGCGGACCGCCACGGTCGTCACGCCGGTACGCCGGCCGGTCGTCGCGGCGGAAGCCGCCCCGGTCGCTACCCGATCGATCGTCGGGAGAGTTGGTGGACATCGACGTGACTCCTGTCTTCAGGTACCGCAGTCATTCTCGCGCAACCGGTGGACCGGCGCGCTTCGGAAAAAACAAAAAGGACCCTTGGTCCCAGCGTGAACGCTGGGACCAAGGGTCCTTGAAATATTGTTCGGCGGCGTCCTACTCTCCCACACGGTCCCCCATGCAGTACCATCGGCGCTGAAAGGCTTAGCTTCCGGGTTCGGAATGTAACCGGGCGT